>JBAUOE010000067.1:0-3145 GCA_049579585.1 Solirubrobacterales bacterium
GACCCGAGCACAGTCGAATACGCCGACCCCCGCCTGAAGGACATCACCGAAGGAACGTACGGCTGCCTCGTCTATCAGGAACAGCTGATGGAAATCTCGAAGAAGCTTGGCGGTTTCTCGCCGGCTGAGTCGGACGATCTGCGCAAGGCGATCGGCAAGAAGAAGCGCGACATGATGGCCAAGATGAAGGACATGTTCATGGAGGGCACGGCCGCTTCCGGAACTGACCTCTCTGTCTCGACCAGCCTCTGGGGCTCGATGACTGCGGCAGCCGACTATTCCTTCAACAAGTCCCACGCTGCCTGCTACGCCCTGATTTCCTACCGGACCGCCTATCTGAAGGCGAACTATCCGTCTGAATACATGGCTGCCGTGATTTCGTCGGTGATGAACACCAAGGACAAGGTTCCCGGGTACATCTCGCGTTGTGCCGAGATGGGAATCAAGGTGATGCCTCCGGACATCAACATTTCCGACCACAGCTTCGTGGTGGACGGGTCGAACATCGTTTTCGGGCTCGACGCCGTGAAGAACGTCGGTTACGCCGCGGTTGAGGCGATCTGCCAGGCCCGCGAGGAGAGGCCATTCGAGTCGCTCTGGGATTTCTGCGAACGGGCCGATTCCCGCGCGGTGAACAAACGGGCGATCGAATGCCTGATCAAGTGCGGAGCTTTTGATGGTTTGCCCGGGTCCCGCAAGGGCATGCTGGAAGTTCTGCCGGAAGCGCAGTCGTCCGGCAACAAGGTCCAGTCGGACGCCCATCTGGGCCAGGGATCAATTTTCGACATGGGTGGCGATGACGGTTCGGCCGGCAGTGGGGTGCAGCACCCTCCGATCACCGAGGTTGATTTCGATCAGAAAGAAATCCTCGCCCTCGAAAAAGAGACGCTCGGTACCTTTCTTTCGTCGCATCCACTCGATGGGCTGCGGGAAGCCCTTCTCGCCAGGTCCGATTGCAAACTTTCGGAGCTTGGCAAGCGCGAAGACGGTTCCTGGGTCACGGTCGGCGGCATCATCACCGAATACAAGAAGCTCCGGACCAAGAGTGGTTCGCAAATGGCGTTTGCGACCCTCAGCGACATCGAGGCCGAAGTCGAACTGATCGTGTTCAAGGCCGATCAGTCGGAGAAGTCCCAGGCCATCCAGCTTGACGAAGTCGTTCTGGTCAAAGGTCGGGTTGATCAGACCGAGAAGGGGACCAAGCTGGTCGTCCAGAACGCCGAGAACTTCAATCCGAAACCGGCGGAGATCGAAAAGGCGATCGAGCAGCAGGCCCGCAAGAACGAACCGTTCACGGTGAAGGTCGATTCGGGTCAGCTTTCGATGGACGCGCTCGAAGAACTGAAAGTCATCTTTGACCATCATCGCGGTGAGAACGAAGTCGTTCTGGTCGTGGTGAACGGTGAGCGCGAACGCAGGCTCAAGCTCGGGCCCGATTTCAAAGTTCGTCAGTCACCCGGGCTGCGCAGTGAGCTTGACGAGATGCTCGGTGGCGGCACGGCCCAGGCCGCCTGAGGATCATTCGCATCAGCATTGGGTTTGCGGCGTGAACCGCTATTCGTTCAACGTCACATAACCTCGACATCGATCCATGTAACATTGTTGCATGACAGCTACACAGACTTCAGAAGAACTGCTTGAAGAAACGGCTGGAGCGGCTGATGACAAGCCGAAGTTCAGCCTCGAACTGAGCCAGGACCAGAAAGACATCCGGGAATGGGTGCATGGCTTCGCCGAAGGCGTTGTCCGTCCGGCCGCTCACGAATGGGACGAGAAAGAAGAGTTTCCGTGGCCCGTCGTGCAGGAGGCCGCCAAGATCGGTCTTTACGGCTTTGAAGGCACCGCTCAGTTCTTCGCCGATGAATCGGGCCTCACGCTGCCGATCGTCAACGAAGAACTGTTCTGGGGCGACGCCGGCATCGGCATGGCGATCATGGGTACCGGCCTTGCCGTTGCTTCGATCTTCGGCCAGGGCACGCCCGAACAGATGGGTGAGTGGATCCCGCAGTGTTACGGCACCGAAGACGACATCAAGGTCGCCGCGTTCTGCGCCTCCGAACCTGATGCCGGATCCGATGTCTCTGCCGTTCGTACCACTGCCAAGTACGACGAAGTCAAGGACGAATGGGTAATCAACGGACAGAAGGCATGGGCCACCAACGGTGGTATCGCCAACGTCCACGTCGTAATCGCATCGGTTGATCGTGAACTCGGCTCCCGTGGTCACGCTGCTTTCATCATTCCGCCGAACACCCCCGGCTGTGAGCAGGGCGCGAAGGTCAAGAAGCACGGCATCCGTGCTTCCCACACCGCTGACGTCCACCTCGACGACGTGCGTATTCCCGGTAACTGCCTGCTCGGCGGCAAGGAGAAGCTCGACGAGCGTCTGGCCCGTGTCCGTGAGGGCAAGAAGGCCAAGGGTCAGGCCGCAATGGCAACTTTCGAGGCGAGTCGCCCGATCGTTGGCTCCCAGGCACTCGGAATCGCCCGTGCCGCCTACGAATACGCCCTCGGTTACGCCCAGGAACGTGTCCAGTTCGGCAAGCCGATCATCGAGAATCAGGCGATCGCTTTCACCCTCGCTGACATGAAGGTCGAAATCGACGCCGCCCGTCTGCTGGTATGGCGCGCTTCCTGGATGGGACGCACCCAGGTGCCGTTCACCCAGGCTGAAGGTTCGATGTCGAAACTCAAGGCCGGCGAAGTCGCCACCTGGGTCACCGAACGCGCCATCCAGATCCTCGGAGGCAACGGTTACACCCGTGAGTTCCCGGTGGAGCGGATGCATCGTGACGCGAAGATCTACGACATCTTCGAAGGCACGTCAGAGATCCAGCGCCTGGTTATCTCACGCGCGATTTCAGGACACCACATCAAGTAGAGAATCACGGGCCAACGGCCTGAAGCAGCACTAGAAAGAGCCGCCCCCGGGCGGCTCTTTCTATTGCAGCCGCGGGTCTGGGTCGACTTTGCCGTGATCGAGACGGTGAAACCGACCCGGAACCGAGTGCTCGGGTGATTCAATTTGGTCTGGGTCGACTTTGCCGTGATCGAGACGGTAAAACCGACCCGCAACGCTGGGGGAAGCAGCGAGATGGTCTGGGTCGGCTTTGCCGTGATCGAGACGGTGAAACCGACCCGGAAC
>JBAUOE010000068.1:0-27031 GCA_049579585.1 Solirubrobacterales bacterium
CCGGGCCCACGAACCCGACCGGGCCAACCGGGCCAACCAATTCGACCGGGCCGACCGGACCAACCAGTTCTACCGGCCCTACCGGACCGACCGGCCCCCATGACCATCCGGTCAAGCCGGTGATTTCGAAGCTCAAGGCAAGCCCTTCGGTTATCCGAGTCAAACCTGGTGGATCCGGCAGGCTTGCGGTCTCCGCCGCGGCATCGGGCAGGGCCGTCACCGGCCTCAAGGTCTGCGTTTCAGTGCCGAAGAAAAGCCGGAAGCACGTCAAGGTCTCAGGTTGCGTGAAGGTCCCGACTCTCCCTGCGGGAACCTCCAGCAAAGTCGCGTTCCGGGTCAAGACGACCAGGAATGCGAAGGGCCGTCACCCGGTGACGGTCACCGCCTCCGCGGCTGGCGTTGGTGCCAGGAGCGCGAAGGCCACGGTCAAAGTCGGGTAGTCCCTTGCCCGGCCCAACCCTGCATTAGGGGCGAACGTTTCGCATTTGCGTAACGTTCGCCCCCGAAGGCAGCTGGTGACGGATATCGTCAGGGCGTCTGCACTACGTCCCGGAGGTTGATTTGAAGGTCCTGCTCGGTTTCAAGGAGTTCATCGCGCGAGGCAACGTAGTTGAGCTGGCCGTGGCTGTCGTGATCGGTGCCGCTTTCACCGCGCTGGTCAGTTCGATGGTCGAGGACCTGATGACCCCGATAATTGCGGCCCTGATCGGCGAACCTGATTTCTCGGCGCTTTCTTTCACGATCAACAATTCCGAGTTCACTTACGGCAACTTCATCAACGCCCTGATCGCGTTCATGTCGGTCGCGGTGGCGGTGTATTTCTTCGTGGTCGCGCCGATGAACGCTTACCGGGAGCATGTCCAGGACGATGAAGACGCAACCCATCGTGACTGTCCGGCCTGCCTTTCCGAGGTTTCGGTGAAGGCAACCCGTTGCGCTTACTGCACCAGCGAACTGAAACCACCGAAGCTGGAATCGCAGGTACCGCCAGCCGGCACCTGAGTTCCGGGCCCGGCCGGGCTAAGGGACGAGCGTCGACGGGCTGGCGTTCTTCTTGAGCAGGTTTGCCAGATAGATGACGATCTTCTTCTTGCCGTAATTGTTCGCGCTGTGCCGTTCGCTCGGTACTTCTTTGATCCACTGGCCTGCTTTGATCTTTCCGGTCTGCCCGGCTTTGATCACCCGGACCAGGGTGCCGTCGTCGCCGGGGCCGGTCATCACCCTCACCCGGCCGGTGTGGACCGTGTAGGTCAGTACGCCGCTCTGGATGTATGAAACCTGTGTGCCTTCGTGGTAATGAAGCGGGATCTTGGCGCCCGGCTGGATTACCACCCGTGAGAGTCCGAGGGCACGGTTCTTGCCACCGATCGGATTGACCGTGCGGGCCAGCGAGTTGTACTTCGGCGCGGGCGGATCCTTTTTGACTTCGGAAATGGCAACCCCGCCGGCCACAGCACCAACCGCAAAGACGCCGACGGCCGCCAGGGAAAGTTTGAGTTTGCGTGATCGAATGCCCATGGTGGTTCTCCCGTCGGTTGTCATCCCAGTCCCGCCGCAGGCGGACGCTGACTCTATAACCCGTTGACGGGCGCAGGGATGCGGGACGATCGGCGCAAAAAGAAGGCCATCGCTCCCTGTTCTCGACGCTGAGCGAAGCGAACGGGGAGCGATGGCCTGGAGACAGGAACTTCTAGCAGCTAGAGGCCGTAGGAGCGGCCAATAACCTCGAGCATGATCTCGTCGGTGCCGGCGCCGATGCGGTTGAGTCGCATGTCGCGGTAATGGCGTTCGACCTCGTATTCCTTCATGTAGCCGTAGCCGCCGTGGATCTGGATCGCTTCGTCGGCTACCTCACATGCCATCTGCGATGCGAGCATCTTGGCCATCGAGATTTCACGCACCGGGTACTCGCCCTTGTTGACCCGCCAGGCGACCGAGTAGGTGAACTGCTTGGAGGCTTCGATCTTGGTTGCCATCTCGGCAATCTTGTGGCGGATCGTCTGGAACTTGCCGATCGGACGGCCGAAGGCCTGGCGATCCAGCGCGTATTCGATGGTGGTTTCGAGCAGGCGTTCGGCACCGGCGTGGGAGCCGGCGGCGGCAACCAGTCGTTCGCCCTGGAGTTCCCAGCTGATGTGGTAAAAGCCCTTGCCGACCTGGCCGAGGACCGAATCTGCCGGAACCCGGAAGTCCTCGAAAGCAAGCTCGCCCGTGTCGGAAGAGAGCATGCCCATTTTCTCGAGGTTCGAGGTGACCGAGAAACCGGGCAGGTCGTTGCCTTCGTCGTCACGGATGTCGATCAGCAGCAGGGTGATGCCGTCATGTGCCTTGCTGGGATCGGTCTTTACGACCAGAACCATGAACTGGGCGCGGGCGGCGTTGGTGATGAAGGTCTTTGACCCGTTGATCACATACTCATCGCCCTCGAGGATCGCCGTGGTGCGAATGCCGGCCACGTCGGAACCGGCGCCCGGCTCGGTGATCCCGAGCGCGCCGATCTTGGTGCCCTGGATTCCGGGGGTCAGGTACTTCTGCTTTTGCTCTTCGGTGCCGAGCAGGTGGATCGGGGGCAGGACCATGTCGGTCTGGACCGCGAAGCCCATGCCGAGGCCGCCGTTGCCGGCGTAGCTCATCGCTTCGGCACGAACCAGCGAGTAGAAGTAGTCGCCGCCCTGTCCTCCGTATTCCTCCGGGAAGCAGAGGCCGAGGTAACCGAGGTCGCCGGCGCGTTTCATCGCCGAGTCAGGCCACTTGGTTTCTTCCCATTCGTTGCGGTGGGGGTGGAGTTCTTTCTTGGCCCAGTTCTCCATTGATTCGCGGAGGTCTTCGTGTTCCTGGGTGAAGATGAAGTGCTTCTGCCCGGCGTCAAAGTCGGGCTTGATGACGGTTTCACTCACGGTTCGTGCTTCCTTTGGTCGTCCATTTGAAAGTTCGGTGAAGCTCAGACAAAGTAGAGAGTAACACTTCCTACTCCTTATTTACTGATATCTTTGCCGGACCATGACCGAACCCAGCCAGACCTTCGAAAAGATCAAGTATGGGGTCGCCGACCACGTGGCAACGATCACGCTCGACGATCCCGACACCCGCAACGCGCTATCCGACCAGATGCTGTCCGAGATCCTCTCGGCCCTGAAACTGGCCAAGGACGATTACGCCGTGCGAGTAGTCGTTCTCGCGTCCTCCAACGAGAAGGTCTTCTCGGCCGGTGGCAACCTTGCCGCCTTCGGCGGGGAAAGCGGAACCGTCGAAAAGTTCACCGGGGCTTCGCTCTTCACCGACGCCTTCAAGGCTCTCGGCGAACTCGGCAAACCCTCGATCTGCGCCGCCGAAGGCCACGTGCTGGCCGGTTCACTCGGGCTGGCCCTGGCCTGCGACCTGATCCTCGCCTCGAAGAAAGCCACGTTCGGCACCCCCGAGATTACGGTCGGACTTTTCCCCTTCATGATCATGGCGCTGATCTACCGCAACGTCGGACGCAAGAAAACGAATGAACTGCTGCTGCTCGGTGAACGCATCTCGGCTGACGAAGCCCGCGAGGCCGGCATCGTCAACAAAGTCGTGCGTCCGGAACTCTTCGATGACAACCTCAACGCCTGGACCAGCCAGCTGGCGTCCAAATCACCGCTGATCATGCGGCTCGGCAAAGACGCGATGTGGCGTCAGATGGACATGCCGCTGGTCGAAGCCCTCGACTATCTGCGTTCGCAACTGGCGATCGAACTTTCCACCGAAGACGCGATCGAAGGCGTCAAGGCATTCTTTGAGAAGCGCGAACCGGAATGGAAAGGGCGCTGATGAGCGACCAGACGGAACCCGAAGCTCCGGCCAACCTGCTTCCAGGCACGGCAACCCTCGCTGAGCTGACCGAACAGCTCCACGAACGTCGCGGCAAAGCCCGCCTCGGGGGCGGCCTCAAGAAAATCGAAGCCCAGCACGAACGCGGCAAGCTGACCGCACGCGAACGGCTCGAGCTGCTGGTCGATGAAGGCAGCTTCAACGAGATTGGCATTCATGGCCGGCCGCACTATTCACAGCCGGCGATGCAGGGCAAAGATGCCCCCGGCGATGGCGTGATCACCGGCTGGGGGGATGTCGACGGACGTACCTGCGCGATCGTCGCCTACGACTTCACGGTAATGGCCGGTTCGATGGGTCAGACCGGTGAGATCAAAGTCACCCGGATCCGTGAGATCGCGCTCCAGAAGCGCATGCCTTTGATCTGGCTGCTCGATTCAGCCGGAGCAAGAATTCAGGAGGCCTCCGGCTCGCTTTTCGCGGGTTCAGGCCACCTGTTCAGGGAGGAAGTACAGATGTCGGGGGTTGTACCGATGGTTGCGGCGATGATGGGACCCTGCGCCGCGGGTACTGCCTACATTCCTGGCCTGTCGGATTTCGTGCCCATGGTGGTAGGGCAGGGTGCGATGGCGCTGGCCGGGCCACATCTCGTGAAGGCGGTGACCGGCGAGGAAATCGAGATGGAGGACCTCGGCGGCGCCAAGATCCATTGCCGCAAGTCCGGGGTGGGAGACCTCGAAGTGAAGGACGACGCGGAGTGCATCGAGTCGATCAAGAAGTACCTCTCGTACTTCCCGTCGAACTGCGAAGCGAAACCGCCGATCATCGAAACCAGCGACCCTGAGGACCGCGGCTCCGACCGCTTGCTGGAAATCATCCCGGAGTCATCACGTACCCCGTACGACATGTACGAAGTGATCAAGGAAATCAGCGATGACGGCGACTACTTCGACATCAAGCCGAAGTTCGCCAAGTCGCTGATTACCTGTTTCGCCCGGTTTGGTGGACAGCCGGTCGGCATCGTTGCCAACCAGCCGAAGCACCTGGGCGGAATTCTCGACGTCGATTCGGCCGACAAAGCGGCCCGATTCGTGAACCTCTGCGACGCTTTCAGCATCCCGCTGCTCTTCCTGCAGGACGTGCCCGGCTTCATGGTCGGATCGAAGGTCGAGCAGCAAGGCATCATCCGCCATGGCGCGAAAATGCTCTACGCCGTGTCCCGGGCAACCGTTCCTAAGATCACTGTGCTGGTCCGCAAGTCCTACGGGGCCGGCTACTACGTGATGTGCGGCCGGGCTTACGAGCCTGACCTGATCGTCGCCTGGCCCGGAGCCGAAATCTCGGTGATGGGGGCCGAAGGCGCAGTCAACATAATCGGCCGCTCGGCGATCGAAGCGTCAGACGATCCGGAAGCGACCCGGGAAGCGATGCTGAACGCGGTGCGCCAGAGCATCGACCCGTACATCGCTGCCGGCAACGCAATGATCGACGACATCATCGACCCACGTGAGACCCGCCAGACGATCATCCGCGGGCTGAAGATGGCGGCCAACAAAAAGGTCGAAAGGCCATGGAAGAAACACGGGGTCATGCCGGTATGAGCAATCCCGAAAGTGACAGCAACGACAGGCGGAAGATCTAGATGAGCAAGTTTGAAGATCCGGTAATCATCAGCAACTCGATTTCGGGCGTGATCGCGAATCGCGACCAGTGCCCGGCGATTCCGTACACACCCGAGGAGTACGCCGCCGAGGCGCGCCGGGTAGTTGACGAAGGTGCATCGCAGATTCACATCCATGCGCGCAAGCCCGACGGCAC
Organism: Solirubrobacterales bacterium; assembly: GCA_049579585.1. GTDB lineage: Bacteria > Actinomycetota > Thermoleophilia > Solirubrobacterales > 70-9 > 67-14. The sequence goes on from JBAUOE010000068.1 coordinate 5,617, forward strand.
CCCTTCCTGGGATACCGAGGACTTCGCCGCGATCACCGAAGCGATCCGGGGTGAAGTCGGTGACGTGATCATCAACTACTCGACCGGCGCGATCGGTGTTCCGGTGGAGAAACGGATCGAGTACCTGCGTGCCTGCAAGCCTGATGTCGCGGCGCTCAACATGAGCTCGATGAACTACGCCAAGTACTCACGGCGCCGCAAGGAGTTCGTCTTCAAGGCGGTATTCGAGAACAGTTTCGACGAGATCATTGAATTCATCACGGCGATGAACGAAATCGGCATCCAGCCCGAACACGAATGCTTCGATGCCGGACACGTCGCCAACGTCGATCCGTTGATCGACATGGGCCTGCTGAGTGGTGCGCTGCAGATCTCCCTGGTCATGGGTGTCACCGGCGGGATCCGGCCGATCCCCAGGAACGTCCAGGTGATGGCCGATCAGATTCCCGGCGGCTCTGAAAGCGAGCACAACTGGCAGTGCATCGGCATCTCCCGCGACCAGTGGAAACTGCTGGGAACTGCCGTTGTCCTCGGTGGAAACATCCGGGCCGGGGTCGAAGACAATCTTTATCTGCCCGACGGTTCGATGGCCCGTTCAAACGGGGACCTGATCGCCAAAGCACGGGAGATCGTCGAGAACTCCGGCCGCAGGGTCGCGACCGTGGCCGAAGCCCGCAAGATGCTTGGCCTGCGCGAGTCCAGCGCAGCCTGAACGGGCTGAACCTTGGCCACCGAAGAACCCACCGACATGCCGCTCAGTGGCATCCGTGTACTGGACCTGACCCGGCTGCTGCCGGGAGGGTTCTGTTCACAATGGCTGGCCGATTTCGGGGCTGAAGTAATCAAGGTCGAAGACACCGGCGCCGGTGACTACATCAGGTTCGCACCCCCGTATTACGAACGTGAGGCCGGCAGCGATGAGGATATTTCCAGCACCAGGTCCGGGCTCTACCTTTCGCTGAACCGCAGCAAAAGGTCGATCCGGCTCGACCTGAAAAGCGATGGCGGCCATGCGGCCTTCCTGCGCCTGGTCGAAACCGCCGACGTTGTCCTCGAAGGCTTCCGGCCCGGCGTGATGGACCGGCTTGGCGTTGGTTACGAAACCCTGATCGAGGTCAATCCGGGACTGGTCTACTGCGCGATCACCGGCTACGGCCAGGATGGCCCGAATCGTGATCGTGCCGGGCACGACATCAACTATCTCGGTTCGACCGGCCTGCTTGACATGACCGGCCAGGCGGACGGCCCCCCGGTTCAGCCCGGTGCCCAGATCGGCGATCTTGGTGGCGGCGCAATGACCGCGGCTTTCGGCGTGATGACCGCCCTCTTCGCCAAACAGCGCACCGGCAAGGGCCAGATGGTCGACATCTCGATGACCGATGGCGCCATGTCATGGCTGGCGATGGTCGCGGGCCAGCACTTCGCCGACGGCAAGGTACCCGGGCGTGGAGCTTCGATCCTGAACGGCGGGGTTTGCTGCTACCTCACGTATGAAGCGGCCGACGGCTGGGTTTCGTGTGGCGCACTTGAACCCAAGTTCTGGCAGGAGTTCTGCCGGGGAGCGGACAGGCCGGAACTGGTCGAGCACCAGTTCGACCCGCCGGCAAGCCCCGGCTGGGAACTGGTGGCGGAAGTGTTCAGGTCGAAAACCCGCGATGAGTGGAAGGCATTCAACGACCTGCACGACTGCTGCATCGAACCGATCCTGGATGTGGGCGAGGCCCTGGATTCCGAGCTGGCGACGGAACGCGGCATGGTTGTCGAAATCGACCAGCCGGGTATTGGCCCGGTCCGGCAGGTAGGTAATCCGGTCAAGCTTTCGGAGACCCCGGCAATGAAACCGCGGGCCGCTCCGGCGATTGGCGAAGACACCGAAACGATCCTGGCGGAATCCGGTTTCGGGGCGGAAGAGATCGCCGCCCTGATCGAGTCAGGCGCAGCGGCCGGACCCGGCGGCGGCCCGGTTGACGTCGGCTTTCGCGCATGAGCACCAACGGCCAGACAACTGAAACCGGTGAGCATCTGCTGAAGATGTCGGAACTGGTTGAAGCATCCGGGGTTCCGGGCGCCACCATCAAGCATTACCTGCGGGAAGGCCTGCTGCCCGACCCGGTCAAGACCAGCCGCAACATGGCTTACTACCGGCCGGAAACGGTCGAACGCATCGAGATGATCAAGCGGCTGCAGGAAGAACGTTTCATGCCGCTCAAAGCGATCCGCAAAGTTCTTTCCGAAGATCAGGACCAGGCCCGGGCCCTGCTCGAAGTCGAGGACCGGATCCTCGAACGGGCGTTGGCCAAAGAACGCACCCGGACCAGCGCCGCCGAGGTCCGTCGCACCTACGGCGTTCCCGGCGACGTCCTGGACCGTCTCGCGGAGATCGGGATCCTCACCCCGAACTCGAAGGGTTATTCACGATCCGACGTGAAGATCATCGAAGCGATGTCCCGGTTCCGGGCCGGCGGATATGACGAGCAGGTCGGCTTCACCGTGTACGACACCCTGCGTTACAAACGGGCGCTCGAAACCCTGGTTCGCGAAGAGGTCGACGTGTTGATGGAAAGACTCGAAGGCGAAGTCCCCCCCGACCGCGCGGTCGAACTGATCGAAGCCGGGGTCGAGCCGCTCAAGGATTTCATTGCTGCTCTTCACACCAAGCTGATGGTCGAAGAGGTCGAACGCCGCCGCTGATGTGACCGCTGTTCCGGCTGCTGATGGAAGAATCCGTCCCTCTCCGGTAAGTTTCCCGCATGGGAGATGGGAGAAGTGCCACGAGTTCCGTCATGCATTTTCTGACCGGCAGGGGACGGTGGTCGGGGGCTGCGCGTCGCGTCGCGCTGTCCGTAGCCGTGGTCTCATCCTTCGCTTTTGGCGCTGCCCAGGCCGATGGTGCTCTCACCAACCGGGATGGGGATCCGGTCGTACTCAAGGGTTCGGCTCTGCCGGACCTGATCGGCATGGCCCCGTCCGACATCGTTGCTTTCCGGTTTGACGGAGGCTGGCAGCAACTGCCGGTCCAGGTCGACGAAAGGAAAACGGTCAGCATCAGCTCGCTCTACCCGGACAGTCCTTTCATTCCTTATGTAGCCAGCAAGACCCTGACCTTCGACCTCGAGGTCTACACGGATGAAAAGACCCGCACCGGGGCCGACACCGATCCGGCATTCGATGCCGATGACGAACTCGTTTTCATGGGCAAGGACAACGGCAGTCAGGTGCCGGCCGGATCCGTCGCCACCCCTGATGGCGTGGTCGAAGCCCCGGGCGTCGAAGTCAAAGTCTCCGATCCGATCGATGGCGGCGCTGCCTACGTCTACCTGTTCCGGTCGAAAGGAAAACTCGACCCGGCAGCGGGCAAGCAGTACGTCGACTACGACTTCAACCTGATCAACCTCAGCCCCGGCAAGACCCTTGCGAACGGTTACGGATTCCTCAATACGAACAACCCCGAGGATTCCACGGTCACCACTCCTTTTTACAAACTCCACTCGACTGACCGCTGGATGGAAGACCGCCTCGAGGTCCACGCCGGAGGGTCAACCGGCGTTGACATCCTCGACCGTGAAGTCGCCCAGGCGACCCTCAAAGGATGCAATCGTTCCCAGTACACCTTTTCCGGTAACTGGACTTTGGGAAGCGTGACCCGTGACGGTGATTCGGATGAAGGGACTTACGTAACGGTCAAGTCCGGTCCGGTCCGGGCGATCCGTTCCTACATGGGGGCTAACAGCGGACCGTATGTCCAGAAGGAACACATCTATTACGAACAGCGTGAAGACAGCCAGATCTTCCTGCGGGTCCACCCGATGCTCGACCTCTACGCCTGGACCGACTACTCGGATTCCGCGACCGGCATGACCTACCGCAACTTCAAGAACCAGGGCGGGGTAACGGTTGACGGTGTGCCCGACGCGCTGGTCCCGGCAACCAATGCGGACTTCGCTCCGGGCATGGTCGCCTGGGAACAGCTGTCCGGCCCACAGGGATCGGTAAGCACGATCACCAGCGCCGAAACCGACATGAACCCGTCCGATTTCGGCAGCTACTACCTCGACGATTCGACCCCGAGCGCGAGTGACGAAAAGCAGTGTGGCGGCGACGGTAAGTCGTTCGGGGCCAGCGGCTTCGGGATCGGAGTTGCAACCAAGTCAACCCCGAATACCGATCCGCGTTACGGGAGCGAAAACAACCCGGCAAAGAACCTCACGGTCAACCGGGTCCGCTACTTCGACACGCCGGAAGCTGGCGCCGCCGAGGCGGCCCGTGACGCCGATCAGGTGAAGCAGCCGCTGGAAGCAGCCGTTTCCGTGTTCGAACCGGGCGCCGGCAAAGCGAAGCTCTCATTGAAGTTCGCGAAGAAATCATTCCGGGTGAAACGTGGCCGGAAAGCAACGGTCAAGCTCAAGGTCAGCAACAAGGGTGACGGTGCCACCGGCAAGCTGAAGATCTGTACTTCCGGCCCCAAGAAAAAGGTCGGAGGTATCGGTTGCCGATCGAAGTCGACCATGTCTCGCGGTAAATCATCCACGTTCAAGGTCAAACTCAAGGTGAAGCCCGCGGCCAGGAAAGGCAAGAAGCTCAAAGTGCGGATTGCCCTCAAGGCCAAAGGCATGAAAACCGCGAGCGGCAAAGTCACGATCAAAGTCCGGTAGGAACTGGCGACACGCCTCCCGGTATTGATCACGGGAGGCGTTTCGGGCCATCTCGCCCAGAAACGTGAAGGGTGGGGGTTTAGCGAGGGGCGGAAGTTAAGCTGGGCCGGATGATCGGTTTCATCCTCTCTTCAGTGATCCAGCTGCTGGTGTTCGTGGTGCGACTGGTGCTGACGCTGGTTATCTGGACCTTCCGGCTGGCCGCTTTCATCATCGTCGCGACCTTCGTTTTCATTCGTAACCGGTGGCCGCAGCGGTCCGCCAGCCCGGCCGGACGGCAGCCGATCGATCCGGAGGTCCGCTGGGCGGTGTTCCGGCGGGATGGTTATGCCTGCCTCAGGTGCGGCACCGACAGTGACCTGACCATCGATCACATCCATCCGGTCGCCCTTGGCGGAACCAACCATCCTTCCAACCTGCAGACGCTTTGCCGGAGCTGCAACGCAGGCAAAGGCATCCTGATCGGCCGGCACGATTACCGGCGTCCGGCCGAGCTGCTCCGGGGCTGAACCCGGTCAGGCGTGGCCGTGAGGCACGTCTTCTTTTGCTTTCTTGTCTTCGTCTTCCGGTTTCGGCCCGGCATGTTCGAACTCGAAAGTGCCGCGGGTGACCGCCAGGACCTGTTCGGCCAGCTTGGCGCCATCGGAAGGGTTGAGCGGGGTGGCGAGGATCCGGAACACCACTTCGTCGCGATCGACTTCTTCCAGCCAGATGGCCGGGGGTTGCCTGGTGGGCACGGTGATCGATTGATGGAGCATGTCCTGGACCATGGCCGGACTCGTGTGGCTGTCGAACCGGGCCTTGACGTCGATTCCGTCAGCCCCGCTGATCGGAACGACTATGCAGTTGATGATCACGTTGTTCGGGACCATCATCCGGTTCTGACCGGAAAGCAGCGTCGTGTAGAAGAGCCCCAGTGAGCTGACGGTGCCTTCAACGTCGCCGCCGAGTGGTCCGCTCGAAATCCGCACCCGTTCTCCCACCCGGAAAGGTCTGGTGCTCTGGAGCACCACGCCAGCGAACACGTTGCCGAGGGTCTGCTGGGCGGCGAGACCAAGCAGGATCGCGGTGAACGCACCACCAACCGCAAGCGTGCTGGTTTTCACGCCCGCGATGTGCAGCGCGATCGCGGCCACCAGGATGATCGTGACCAGGCGAATCGTGAAACTGACCGTGCCCGCCGTGCCCGGATCCATGCGTTTCAGGATCGACGGGGTGATTGTCCGGCCGAGCGCCGAGGCGAATCCCCAGCCGAAGACGAAGAGCAGGAACGCGGTGATGATCCGGCCTTCAGTCCCGTAACCCGGAGCGATGTCATGGCGATGGTTGAAAGCGATGAGCGTCGCTGCGATCAGTACCGAGAACAGGATCAGCTTCGGCCAGGCGCGTCCTTTGTCAACCGGGGTGACCTCTTCGGCGAGGCCAGCTTCCCGCCAGGCGTCGGTGCGGGTCTCGAACATCCAGCGTGGCATTTGTGGTGCCGGGACCCGCTTTTTCGGTTTCTTGATCTTCGGTTTCATCGGCCAGAGAGACTATGCCACGCGATAAGGCGTTGTTAAATGTCTGGACCGGGGTGGAGGCTGGTCGTACCGGATGACTTTGGTTTCGATAAACGCCGTTGTATGCTGACGCCGCACCGTTTTGTGAGGGGGTGTGTTGTATGGGGTATCAGGGGGTGGCGTCGCCACCAGAATCGATGGAGAGGAACGATTTTGAAGTTGATCCGACTGCTGGTGGCCGTCATGGCTGTTGCAATGGTTTTCGGTGTCGCCGCCAATCCGGCGTCCGCGAAATCCAGCATCGCCAAACAGGCGAAAAAGAAGTGCAAGAAGAAGAGCGGCAAGGCCAAGAAGAAGTGCGTCAAGAAGACGAAGAAGAAGCTGAAGGCCAAGGCGAAACGTGAGAAGCAGCGCCTGAAGAACAACCCCCGGGCCACTATTCGAACCACCGAATACGGCATCCCCAGGATCGTCGCTGACAACTACCGTGGCCTCGGCTATGGCTACGGATTCTCCCTCGCCAAAGAGAACATCTGCTCGATGGCCGACATTTACACCACCGTTCGTGGTGAGCGGTCCAAATACTTCGGCCCCGAAGAAGAGTGGATGCTGACCGGAAACGGATTCAGGTACACGAACCTCGAAGCCGACTTCGCCCACAAACGGATCATCGCCGAGAAAAAGATCCCCGAATTGCTGAAGCTGAAGGCGCCCAAGGGACCGGCCAATGAAGTCAAGGAACTCGTCCGTGGTTACGTCAAGGGTTACAACGCCTGGCTGAAGAAGACCGGTGTCAACAACATCCAGGACGAAACCTGCAAGGGCCAGCCCTGGGTCAAGCCGATCACCACGCTTGACACCTACCTGCGTTTCTACGAACTCGGAACCATGTCGTCCGGTGGAGCGGTCGTCGACGGCACCACGGCCGCTTCACCGCCCGCTTCAATGGCCTCGGCCCGCAACCGTGCGAGTCTGGCCGATGAAGTGACCGCTGAAGATTTTGAAGGTCTCAGCGAGGTGCTCACCCCGGAAATCGGATCGAATGCCGTTTCACTCGGCAAGGACGTCACGACCACCGGCAAAGGCATGCTTTTCGGCAACCCGCATTTCCCGTGGACCGGCAGCGAGCGTTTCTTCCAGGCCCAGCTGACTATCCCGGGCAAGATCAACGTCAGTGGCGCCAGCCTGCTCGGAGCTCCAGTGGTCCTGATCGGACACACCCAGAAGATGGCGTGGAGCCACACGGTTTCGATCTCGCGGCGTTTCCTGCTGTATCGCGAGACCCTGGCCGCGGGTGACCCGACCTCGTATGTGGTCGACGGAGTCACCAGGAAGATGGACTCGGTTGACGTTACGGTCGAGGTGAAGCAGGAGGACGGCTCGTTCACCAACGAAACCCGGACCCTGTACTCGACTGAAAACGGTCCGATCACGAGCCTCCTCCAGGGCATCCCGATTCCCTGGGATGGAAGCTACGCCTACTCGTTGCGTGACCCGAACTCGGACGGGTTGCGGTTCATCAACCACTTCTTCGACGCGAACCGCGCCCAGAGCGTTGGTCAGCTCGTCAAGGCGATCAAGACCAACCAGGCCGTGCCGTGGGTAAACACGATCGCGGCCGATTCCAAGGGCAAGGCGCTCTACGCCGACGTTTCGGTCACACCGGACGTCACGCCTGAGCGTTTCGCTGACTGTGGCCTTCCCGGACTGGGCGATATCGCCTGGGCTGCGGCCAAGGTGGCCGTGTTCGACGGATCAAGGGGTACCTGTGGCCCGCAGCTCCAGCCCGGAGCGGTAGTGCCCGGCATCCTGTCGCCAAGTCAGATGCCGCTTCAGATTCGTGACGACTACGGATCAAACATGAACGACAGCTACTGGCTCTCGAACCCGAATTCACCGTTGACCGGGTTCGCCCCGATCATCGGCGGTGAAGAGACCGAAAGGTCGCTGCGCACCCGGAACGGCCTCGTTCAGATTGAAGAACAGCTGGCCGACGGCGGCAAGTTCGACCTGCCGCGGGTTCAGGAGTTCATCACCAACAACCGCCACTACGGTGCCGAGCTGATGGTGCCGGACATGGTCTCGTACTGCCAGGCGAATCCCGTGATCAACACGGTTGACGTCAGCGCCGCGTGTGGTGTGCTGGCTGCCTGGGACAAGACGGACAACCTCGACTCTCCGGGGGCTTTGCTCTGGACCCGAATCCAGAACAGGCTGCCGGGCGATCGGTATGTGGTGCCGTTCGATCTGAACGACCCGGTCCACACGCCGCGAGGCCTCGATACATCCAAGGCGGCCGTGGTCAAGGCGCTGTCGGATGCGGTCAAGGAGTTCAACACCCTGAGCATCCCGTTCGGGGCGACACTCCGCGACTACCAGTACGCAGTCAGGAACGGGGAAAACATTCCGATTCCCGGTGGCAGCGGTGGACACGGAATGTTCAACGTGATTTCCGCGATCCGCAACAACGACACCGGCAAGTACGACGGCATCAGGCACGGAGCGAGCTTCATCCAGTCCGCTTCGCTGACCGGAGCCAAGTGCCCGCCGGTCAAGATGATCCTGGCTTACTCCCAGTCGGCGACCAACGAGAAATCGAAGCATTACGCCGACCAGACCAAACTGTTCTCCCAGAGCAAATGGGTCAACGACCGCTTCTGCGTCGGCCAGCAGAAGAAGTCTCCTGACCTGAAGGTGAAGAAGCTCAACGGTGGGGCGAAAGCAGTGAAGAAGGGCTGGTAGGACCCGATGTGACCCGCCCGGATCGGCTGGCGCCGGTCCGGGCGGTGTTTTTGCAGGGGAATTGCAGGCCCGCCTGAGAGGTTGTCCTGGCCCCCGGAGACCTATACTTGGGACCGATTGACATGTCAATCAACCCCTGATGAGAGCTTCCGTCGTACAAATGAACTCCACGGGCGATCGTGACCTCAACCTTGAGGCAGCCGAGCGCCTGGTTCGTGCTGCCGCCGGCGAAGGTGCGGAGCTGGTGGTGCTGCCCGAGAAGTGGCCGCTGCTGAGCACCGGAGAAGAACTGGTCGAAGGCAGTGAACCGATCGACGGCCCGGCCGTATCCGCGGCCCGCAACTGGGCCCGGGACCTGGGCGTCAACCTCCAGGCCGGAAGTTTCACCGAAGACCTCGCCGATCAGGCCCTGCCTTCGAACACCGCGTTGATGATCAACGGCGAGGGCGAGATCACCGCCACCTACCGCAAGATCCACATGTTTGACGTCGACGTGGGTGGGGTCGAATACCGCGAATCGTCATATGAGCAGGCCGGGGACGAACTCACCGTGACCATCGCCGGACAGGCCGAAGTCGGCATGACCATCTGTTACGACCTGCGATTCCCCGAGCTGTTCCGGGCCCTGCTCGACCGCGGCGCCGATACCTTCACCGTGCCTTCAGCTTTCACCAGCACCACCGGACGCGACCACTGGGGCACGCTCGTGCGGGCCCGGGCGATCGAAAACCAGTCCTTCGTGCTGGCGGCCAACCAGGTCGGGCAGGCCGCACCCCAGTTCGATTCCTGGGGACATTCGCTGATTGCCGACCCCTGGGGTGATGTGATCGCCGGACTCGAAGGCGGCGAAGGAATCGCCACCGCCGACCTCGACTTCGACTCCCTGAACCAGATACGGGGCAAGCTGCCCGCGGTCGATCACCGCCGTCCGGAACTGTTCCAGCCAGCCGAGGATCAGTCCTGATGGCCCGCGAAGCAGCCACCGAACGCCGCCGCCAGATCCTCGATGCCGCGGTAAAGGTATTCGCCCGCCAGGGTTTCCATTCGACCCGGGTGGCCGACATCGCCGAAGAAGCCGACGTCGCCTACGGCCTCGTCTACCACTACTTCTCCTCCAAGGAGAACGTGCTCAACGAGCTGTTCGAACAGCGCTGGTCTCTACTGCTCGAAGCGATCAATGAAACCGATCAGTCGACCGCGACGCCACAACAGAAGCTGGGAGTCGTTGCCGGATTCATCATCGACTCCTACCGCTACGACCCTGACCTGATGAAAGTCATAATCGTCGAAGTGACCCGGGCCGCGAACTCTTTCGGACGGACCCATCTCGAGCAGATCAATGCCGCCTACATCGGCATCGCCAAAATAGTTTCCGACGGCCAGGAGAACGGAACCTTCCGCAAGGACATCGATGCTTCGTTTGCGTCCATGTCCTTTTATGGAGCGATCGAACAGCTGCTCTCCGGCTGGATATTCGGGTTGGTTCCCGGCTCCGACCGGAACTTCGATGAAGCGCAGGAACTGCTCGTGAAGACGATCTGCGAAGGCCTTGACCTTCGCCAGGACTAGAGCCAGACGGTTAGCCCGACCCGGATGCAGGGTATTGTGAAAGGCAGATATGGATAATGACCTAGTTAGACGTTTGACCTGGAGCGGGATGCTGACCGTCAGCGGTGCGATCGCAACGCTGATCGCCTCCCGACTCGCCGCCGTGGCATACCGCCGAATCTTCAATGAGGATCCGCCGGAGTAACCGTGGCGCCACCCGATCCCCTCAAAACGCCGGCCGACAAAACCGTCGGCGAACTCGTCTTCGAGGTCACCGAACAGACCTCCAACCTGATCAGGGAAGAGATCGAGCTCGCCAAGACCGAGGTAAGCGAGAAAGTCACGACCCTCGCCCGCGGATCAGCTGTAGGCATCGCCGCCGGTGTCTTCGCTTTCCTCGCGATCATCCTTCTGATGCACGCTTTCGCGCTCGGCCTGAACTCACTCTTCTTCAATTCCGAGCCCTGGGCCGGTTACCTGATCGAAGCGGTGCTCTTCCTGCTGATCGCTGCCGGAGCCGGATATTTCGCCTACAACGCCTTCGAGAAGACCGGGGCACCACTCCCGACCGAAGCGATTGAAGAGGCCCAGAAGATCAAGGCAGAGCTGACCCCGGGAGATGAAAACTGATGGCTGACACACCAGAAACTCCTGAACCCGCGAAGCCAGGCCCGCCCGCTCCGTACAAACCGGAAGGCATCGGCCCGGAAGCCCCGGCGCCGAAGTCGCCTGAACGCTGGGTACCGGAAGGAACCCCCGCGCCGGCAGCCGGATTGCCCGGTTCGCCATACACACCGCCGCGTCCGAAACGCACATCGGCCCAGATCCGTGCGGACATCGACGCCCAGCGTGAAGAACTCGGACAGAACGTCGATCACCTGCGGGACAAAGTCACCGAACTGACCGACTGGCGCGGCCAGCTGATGAAGCACCGCAAGAAGATCGTGGTCGGAGCTGTCGCCACGGGTTTTGTGGTCGGCGGCATGATGGCGCTTCGCCGCCGCTGAGTCCGGCCCTGGCGGCCGTTTACGGCCCTTTCCGTGCTTCCGGCAGTAGGTTGGCCGGGTGAATCATCAGGTCAGGAAGGTTGATCGACTCGCAGCGGCGGCAGCCCTGCTGTTCGGTCTACTTTGCGTTTTCGCCCTGGTTTTCCTTGTGGTCGGGAGCAACCGGCTGCTTCAGGCAATCGCATTGGTTGTTCTCGTGGCGCTGGCCCTCGCATCAGCCCGGCGGGCTTTCCGGATGAAAGTACGCCTGGCACCAGTCGACGCGCCGGCCAGCCCGGTCCTTTTCTTCAATCCCGCATCGGGAGGGGGCAAAGCGGAAACCTTCTCGCTCGCCGAAGAGGCACAAACCCGGGGAATCAGGCCGGTTGAACTCACTCCCGACAAAGACCTCGAGGACCTTGTCCGGCAGGCCGTGGACGACGGGGCCGACGCACTTGCAATGGCTGGTGGTGATGGCTCCCAGGCAGTGGTCGCCTCGATCGCCGCTGAACTTGATCTCCCCTACGCCTGCATTCCAGCCGGAACCCGTAACCACTTTGCGCTTGACCTCGGAGTTGATCGCGAAGATGTGGTTGGCGCCCTCGACGCTTTCGTGGACGCCGGGGAGCGCCGGGTCGACCTCGCCGAAGTGAACGGGCGGACGTTCGTCAACAATGTTTCCCTCGGGCTCTATGCCGAAGCGGTCCAGAAAGACGAATACCGGGATGCAAAACTGAAAACGCTGCTCGAAACCCTCCCCGATTTCGTTGGCCCGGACGCCGAGGAGGCGAGCCTCACCTGGCGCAGCCCCAGCGGACGCAAACACACTTCCGGGGCGGCGATTCTGGTTTCGAACAATCAGTACCGGCTCGGCAAGGCGGTGGGCTCAGGAACCCGGCCGAAAATCGACGATGGCCTGCTCGGTGTGATCGTGATTGCGGATCCCGTTTCCGCACGGAACCGTCTTCGCCGTTTCCAGAAGCCCTGGCGGGACTGGTCAGCCCGAAAATTCGAGGTCGAATCCGAACAGCCGGTCGCGGCCGGGGTGGACGGTGAAGCCATGAAGCTTGAGCCGCCGCTCGAGTTCCGGATCAGGCAAGGCGTCCTCCGGGTTCGAATCGCGCAGGCACACCCGGGTGCGTCGCCTTCCGCGGCAATCCCTGGCAGGTTCGATCGGGCGATCGTGGCCCTGTTTCGAATCGCTGCGGGCCGGCCTCCCGGCACTGATGAGTTTCCGGCTGCGAAAAGCCGGGGAAAGGACTGAGATGAAGTGGAAACAGACGATTCGGGATTTGAACCGCCTGGACCTGGCGGTCTACACGGCAGTTGCGACCTCACCCACGCCAACGCTGGATCGTGGGCTGCGGAAGCTTTCGGATGCCGCCAACTATTCGCGGGTTTCTTTTGGTGCGGCCGCGGGGCTGGCTGTTCTGGCGGGGCCGGGAGGACGTCGGGCGGCGCTTCACGGGGTGGCATCGATCGCCGTGACGTCAGGCATCCTGAACGCCTTCGTCAAGCCGGTCGCCCGCCGTCACCGTCCTGACCGTCTGGCTGCCGAAGTTCCGGAGGCCCGTCATGTCCGCATGCCGAAGTCTCACTCTTTCCCGTCTGGACATTCGGCGGCGGCGTTTGCTTTCGCGGCGGGCGCGGGTCATGTCCTGCCCTGGACCATCCCGCCGCTGGCCCTGATCGCGGCTGCCGTGGCCTACTCGCGGGTCCACACCGGGGTTCATTACCCGGGTGATGTCCTGATCGGTTCGCTGTCAGGGGTGATGCTCGGGGCCGCGACGAATTCGGTGCTCGACGGGATGAAGCGGCTCGCCTAGAACGGTTGGCCGGAGGTGCTTCAGCGCGGTCCGTTGGTATTTACGAAAAGGACGGGACCTTCGCCGAAGGAACCTTTGGCGTCCATGGCGAGGAGCGCCGCCATCGCTTTAGCGGTGTAGACGGGGTCCAGCGGAAGCCCTTCCTTCTGATCGGCGAGATCAGCGGCGGCTGCGCCTGCCGGCGTGCCATGGCCGTATCCCTCCCCGAGCCAGTCGCGAACCAGGATCAGCCGGGCTGCGTCGACCGCCGGGACGTCGGGTGCTCCCCGGGAACCGAGCAGCCAGGCGCTGCGCTTCGCGAGGCGCAGCATTGTTCGTTGATCGAGACGGAGCTTGTCGTTGACGATCACCCCGACCACTTTTGTCTTCAGTCCGGTCAGCTGGAAGCCCAGCATCAGCCCTGAAACGGTGCCGCCGGTTCCGACTGGAACCACGATGTGGCTGGGTTCGGGCAGCTCACCGGATTCGACCTGGCTGGCGATTTCGAAGGCGGCTTCGACGTATCCGAGGGCGCCTAGTGGAGATGATCCGCCAGCGGGCAGGATGTAGGGCGGACGGAACCCATCGGTGTGCTGAAACAGCATCTTCGGCAGGGCGAGGGCAGTCCTTGTCTTGCTGTGGGTGAAATGGAGCGCTGCGCCGGATCCCTGGAGCCGTTCGAGCTGTTCCCGGACATGTGAGTCGACTGGCTGGTCCAGGAGCGCGAGCGCGGTCTTGAGGCCGAGGTCACGGCCGTAGAGGGCGGTGGCGAGGCCCCAGTTGGTGCCGAGCCCGCCGAAGGTCAGCACGGTCTTGCGTTGACGCCGGATCGCATCGGGCAGGATCCATTCGAGTTTACGAACCTTGTTGCCGCCCCAGCCGCCATCGCCGAAGGCACCATCGTCTTTCAGCCAGAGGTCAGCCAGACCGCCCTCAAGCCCCGGCAGCGGCCGGACCGGGGTAGGCCCGGAGCCAAGCGAAACATGGGGAAGCGTCTCCCGAAGTTCAGGGCTCCAGTCGTGAAGGCGGCTCACGCGGGGTTTTCACGGCGGAAGATGTCATCGGTGACCGAGGCGACCCGGTCGAGGAAGAGGATGCCGTCCAGGTGATCGATTTCGTGGAGCACGCAGCGGGCTTCGAATCCGCTGACCGCGAAGGTTTCGCCCCGGGTTTCGACTGTTGCTTTCCGGGGACGCCGGACATTGGCGGTGAGGTCCGGCAGGCTGAGGCAGCCTTCCCGGCTGACTTTGCTGCCTTCGGACTGGCTGGTGATCTCCGGGTTGACCAGCCGGATCAGGCCGTGGGAATCGGCACCGTGGGGGTGCTCCGAGATATCGACCAGGGCGACCCGCAGCGGGATGCCGATCTGTGGCGCCGCGATGCCGACACAGCGGTCGTGGGCCAGCATCGTGTCGAGCAGGTCGGTGAGGGCTTCCTCGGCCTCGGCCGGGGTGGCTTCCCGGGCCCGTTCCTTGAGCATCGGATGCGGATAGGTGAGGACCTCACGAACAGCCAAAGCTCAAACCCGAAAGCCCAACAGGACTGGCAATGAATTTACGCATATAGATGTGAAATTCATTGCCAGTCCTCTGGGATCAGAGGGCTTCGGAATCCAGGGGCGACAGGTTCACTTCCACCTGCTTTTCGTCCGACAGGCTCCGCAAGTCCGATTCGAGTTCCGACGGACCACTTTCGATCGCCAACTCCATCATCATCGTGTAGAGGGACGTTTCACCATCGCCGGTTCGCCTTGTCCTCAGGTCAGTGATGTTCACACCCCTCGCGGCCAGCAACTCCGCCACCTCGTGAACGATCCCCGGGCGGTCGGCGCCATAGACGGTGAGCACGTGGCTGGGCCCCGCTCCCCGTTCCAGGGTGGTGACCGGACTGACCGAAATGCCACCCAGCCCGAACTCGCGGCCGACTTCGTCAAGGCGGAGCGAAAGCTCGTCAACCGACACCGTGTCATCGGGAACCGACACGATCAGCATCACCGCGAAATGGCCGTGGAGGATCGACATCTGCGAATCGTCAACGTTGCCGCCTGCCTCCAGCAAAGCCCCGGTGATGCCGGCCACGATGCCCGGCCGGTCACGGCCGATCGCCGTAACCGCGAGATTCAAAACTTGGAGCCGACCAGTTCGGTCGGGACGGTCCCGATCGCGAGCATGCCGGGGCCGGCGTGGATGCCCAGAACCGCCGACATCTCATCGAGGAAAGCGCCTTCGCACTGGAAGACTTCCCGGCAGAAAGCCGCCAGTTCATCGGCCTGTTCCTGAGGTCCGCTGTGCTGGACCGTCCAGGTGGTTTCGCCCCGGGCAGCCGTTTCCACGGCGATGTCCTTCAGGCGCTGGATCGCACGGGCCTGGGTGCGGACCTTGTCGACCGGCTTCACGGTCTCTTCAAGGGTGATTATCGGCTTGATTTTCAGGGCGCCACCGATCCATGCCTGGGCACTGCCGATACGACCGCCTTTGCGAAGGTACTCGAGGGTGTCGACCATGATCCAGGTCTCGACCCCGTCACGTGCCTTCTCGGTCGTCTGGACGATCTCCTCGACCGACTCACCGCGCTCAATAGCGTTGGCGGCAGCCAGGGAGGTCAAAGCGAGGCCGCCGGCGGTAGTGCGGGAATCAACCACCCGGATGCGTTCGCCGCCCTTGCCTTCAGACTTGAGGTGATCCGCCGCCTGCAGGGCGGCTTCGTAGGTGCCGGAAATGCCAGAAGAAATATGGAGCGAAATTATTTCCTTGCCTTCGGCCAGCAGAGGTTCGTAAACCTCCATGAAATCACCGATCGACGGCTGCGAAGTGGTGGCAAGGTCGCGACTGTCCAGTACCGCTTTGTAGAACGATGCGTAGTCGTCGATTTCGGTCTCGCGGCGCTGCTCGCCATTCAAAACCACGTAGAGGCTGACCATCTCGATCTGGAGCCGCTCGCGATCCTCTGCGGTCAGCGAAGCGGTCGAATCGGTGACCAGCGCTATGGACGGGTCCGGAGACACGTCACGGTTCTATCAGACAAAAGGGAGTCGGGCGATCTTTGGTCCCTCGTCACCTTTAGGCTTCGCCGATGAGCAAGCCCGTTCTATACCGCTGTCCGACCCCGACGAACTCGCTCTGTTCCTGCGGCAGCGCGGCCCGGGCCCTGAAGGCGCAAGGGGTTGATTTCGAATCACGCAAGGTCCCCTACTCGAAAAAGAAACGTCCTGAGATCAGGGAATTGACCGGCCAGACAAAGGTTCCGGTGCTCGTTCACGGGGACGAAATCATCACCGATTCGAAACGGATCAAGGAATACGTTGAGCGCACGTGGGGTACCCGCTAACCTTTAGTTATGGCCGAGACTCCTGAATCAGCAATCACCCTGACCGAAATCGCCGCCGAGAAGATCGCCGAACTGATCGGTGACACCACGGAAGGCGAAGAACAGGCCTTGCGCGTGGCCGTTCGCGGTGGCGGCTGCTCCGGGTTCCAGTACGCCCTCGCTTTTGACGGGAAGACTGAAGATGACCATGTCTTCGAAGACCGTGGCGTGGCCGTGATCGTCGACAAGACCAGCATGCAGTTCGTTTTCGGCTCCGAAGTCGATTACGTCGAAGGTCTCACCGGCGCCGGTTTCCAGGTCAACAACCCGAACGTCGTTGCCGCCTGTGGTTGTGGCTCGTCCTTCCAGGTGAAGGACGAAGCGGAAGAATCAGTCCCGGCCTGACGCCGGGACTTCGATTCAGTTCAGGAGTTTTCGATCTTGAGCGGTGGGCTCTGAGCCGGAAGGTCCTGGGCTGATTCCGGGACTTCGGGATCTTCGGCCGCGATTTCCGGCTGTTCGACGCCAAGTGTTTTTGCCAGTTCGCCCGTAGCGAACATTTCTTCGACGATGTCGGCACCGCCGAGCAGTTCGCCTTTGACGTAGAGCTGGGGGAAAGTTTCCCAGTCGGAGAGCTCGGTCGTCACTTCGCGCAGCGGCTGGAGGGCGGGCAGCACGTCGATCGCGCCATATTCAACCCCCATCTGGTCGAGAACCTGAACGGTTCGCATCGAGAAGCCGCAACGGGGGGCGGTCGGCGTGCCTTTCATGAAGAGCAGCACTGGGTTTTCGGAGATCAACTCCTGTACGCGGTCAGTCAGTTCCTGGTCAGCCATGTGATGGATGCTAGAACATCGCCGAGCCGGGCCCATCCTTCTGGCAATGAATTTGCCTATATAGATATGAAAATCATTGCCAGTGGAGCTTGGCGGCTGGGGCTTCGGTTCTGGTTTGGTTTCGACTGGTTGCTTCGAGTGACTTCAGTTGAAACCTTGGCCCTGGCTTCGGGCTTTGTTGCTACTCGATGACCTGGATGGTCAGCGCGTGGATTGTTCCGTCGTCGAAACGGCTTCGGACGGCCGCTTTGACCAGGCGATGCTGGTTGATCCGGGTCAGGCCCTCGAACTGAGGTGCCTTGACTTCGGCGCGCAGGTGGTCGCCGGTGCCGGTTTCGTCCAGCACGGCGGCGGTCGAGCCGGGCAATGCCGTCTCGATCATTTCCTTGAGTTCCATCAGGTCAGCTGCCATGGACCGAGCCTACCCGTCGTCGCCGGTGGCGTGCTCAAGCATTTCGTTGACCCGCACGAACTTGACCCTTGGCCGGCCATGCGGTTCGCCACGACCGACTTCTTCCGCGTCGATCTTCTCCCAGCCGCTGAAGCTGACGTAATGGGCGCCACGCTCGGTGAGAAGGGTTTCGATGCTGTTCGGATCAGGGCTCGACGGATCAAGCACCTTGCCTTCGGCGACATCCTCCAGCAGATGGGTCACGGTCTCGAGAGCGTCCTTCTTGTTGGTCCCGATCACCCCGGAAGGCCCGCGTTTGATCCAGCCGGCGGTGTAATGGCCGATCCGGTGGGCCCCACCGTGCTCCTCGAGGACCCTGCCGTGCTGATTGAGGATGGTGCCACGCTTCTCATCGAACGGAACTCCGTTGAGCGGAATACCGGTGTAACCAACCGACCTCAGGATCAGATCGCAATCCAGTTCCTCCCGCTCGCCGGTGTCGCGGGCGCGCAGGTTGCCGTTGTCTTCGACCAGTTCGTTCTTGCCGATGACAATGCTTTCCACGCGGTCACCACCGCGGATTTCGACGGGGGAGGAAAGGAACCTCAAAACGATGCGTTTCGGCTTGCCTTCTGGTGTCCTCGCGGCAAATTCGCGGACGATGTCGACGTTTACCCGGGTGGTCTTGTCGACCTCATCGCCATCGATGTAAGCCTGGCTGACCGGATCCAGTTCGATCTCCGACGGATCGACGATCACATCCGCTTCTTCGAGATCGCCCAGCTCCTTGACTTCCGGGTTGGTGTAAGCAGCCTGGGCGGGTCCGCGACGGCCAAGCACGATGATTTCTTCGATCGAACTGGCGTCCAGCACCTCGATGGCGTGGTCGGCGATGTCGGTTTTGCGCAACTCAGCATCATCCAGGGCAAGCATGCGGGCAACATCCATGGCAACGTTGCCATTGCCGATTACGACAGCCCGCTTGGACTTGTCCAGGTTGAAGTTACGGTCGGCATAGTCAGGATGAGCGTTGTACCAGCCGACAAATGCGGTCGCGGCATAACTGCCGGGAAGGTCTTCGCCGGGGATTCCAAGCTCACGATCGGCTTCAGCGCCAAAGGTGTACATGACGGCGTGGTAATGGTTTTCGAAGTCGACGATGCCGAGGTCACGTCCCACTTCGACGTTGCCAAAGAAACGGAATCCCTCTTTGGCCGCGGTACGTTCGTAAACGCGGGTCACCGATTTGATCTTCGGATGGTCAGGGGCGACACCACCGCGAACCAGGCCGTAAGGGGTGGGCAGACGGTCGAAGAGGTCCACCTGGGCGTGGGTTGACTCGTCCTTGAGGATCTGGTCGGCGGCGTAAAAGCCCGAGGGGCCAGCGCCGATGATCGCTACACGAAGAGGGTTATCTGGACTGCCGGGCTGGCTCATTGACTGGTTCGGACTCACATTCGGTCTGAGGGAACAAAAGAGGGGACAGACAGGATAAGGAATCCCGACCTGCAGGGTCAGGCTTGATCGAAAACCAGGCGCCGCAGTCGATCAGTGGCCATTCGGAAGGTCGACAGCCAGCGCAGTTCAGGCGAGGCTTCTGGTCTTCGTCCGATCGGCGATCGCAGCGATCTCAGCTGCGAACTGAGGCCAAAGTTCCATCGGCAGGTCGTGACCCATGCCTTCGTAAATACGAAGTTTCGCGCCGGGGATCGCCCGGGCGGTAGCGCGCCCTCCGCGGGTGAAGACCAGTCGGTCGGCAGATCCATGGATCACCAATGCAGGCAGGTCGAGTTTGCGCAGGCGCCTGGTGCGGTTCGGCTGGCAGTTGATCGCGTGGAGTTGACGGGCCGCGCCGTCGCGATGGAGTCCCCTTTCGAAAGCGAGCACCCCCTGGGCATGGAGCCATTCGGCATCGGCCGGATAGGCGGGGGAGCCGATCGTGTCGGCGAGGCGCCGCATGTTCTCGAGGAATCCTTCGAGGTCTTCGGGGCCGACCTTCATCAAGGCGACGAGTTCTTTTGCGCCCGGGAGGGCGTCTTTGTAGGCGCCGGTGCGGGACATGATCGAAGTCAGGGAGAGGACCCGGTGCGGATGTTCGATTGCCATTGTCTGGACGATCATTCCGCCCATGGAAAAACCGGCGATGTGGGCAGATCCGATTCCCAGATGGTCAAGCACGCCGATGCCGTCGGCCGCCATGTCTGACATCGAGTAGGCCAGCTTGCGCGGGATTCCGAACATCATCGGTCCCAGCGCCGGCTTTCCGAACTGGTCGAGCACCGTTGAATGGCCACAATCGCGGTTGTCCATGCGGATTACCCGGTATCCGCTGGCGACCAGCATTTCGCAGAAGTCGTTGTCCCAGTAGATCATCTGGGTGCCGAGGCCTGGAACCAGGAGAATCGCGGGATCGTCCCGATCACCCCGGTCATCGAAGGCGATTTCGACGCCGTCCCCGACCGGTGCCATCTGTTCAGGGGGTGATGCGAGGTTCATCCGGCGACTGAACTTATGGCGGTTCCGTCCAGGGCATCGAGGGCGCGGGCGGTCGACATGGAGATACAGGTGAAGATCGGTGTTTCCGATTCGGTGTAAGAGCTGGATTCGGTGTAACGCAACTCCTGGACGAGGTCGAGGAACTGGAAAGGATCGTCGCCTTCGAAACCGACCACGAATTCCTGGTCGTCGAGACCGTAGGAATATGTGGTGTTGACCGAAATATCCGGGTAGCTGCGGCCGATCGCGATATGCCCTTTCATGATGCGACCACGTTCCTCGAGGTCAAGTGCGTACCAGGAGCGCTTCTTCACCATGGGGTAGAGGAACAGGTATTTACGCTCGGAAACACAGATCTCCGGGCGGGCGTTCTCTTCCGAATAAGGCGATGCCCTGGTGGTGCTCAGGTAGGAGAACGGGATTTCAGCCCATTTGGCAAGCCCGGACTGTCCCAGCACCACGTGCAGGGTGTGAAGGTCGTCGAGATTGGGGCTCTGGCTGAGGACGACGAAGTCAGTGTCGCCGCGAGTGCCTATCGTTGAGTAGGTGCGAAGCGACCGATCCTCCGAGAAGTCGTCGCAGGCCGCGAGAAACTCCCGTTTGTCGGCCGCGCGCTCGGCCGGGTCGCGGCGGCGCCACGCGGGATCCATCTTGAAGAAGGTGAACTTGACGAAGGTACGTTCGGCCATTCTGGGATCCAAGATAGCGGTCTGCGCATTCCTGATCGTTTTTACCGGTGCGGCCGACGCCCGGGTGAACGCTGCCGATGATCTGCCGTCGCCGCCGGAGGTGACGGTAGCCGTGGTCCCTCAAGGTGTTGGTCCGGCCCGGCTGGGGGCACTCGACGGCGTCGCTGTAGGGCTGCTGAATCCCGGGCTGGGTGATGTTTCTGCCGCCCAGACCTGGCTTGATTCAGGTCAAGGGGCCCGAGCGTTTGACAGTTCGTATGACAGGTCGTTGGACACACTGTCTATAAGCCCTGGATACGTCTTCGGATGGCAAATGGTCAACCTTCGTGCAGCCTCTGCCAGCACCCCGATAAAACCCGGGCTTCTCGCGACGAAACTGGCTGAATCGGACCTCGAAGCCACTCACACTGCTGCGGCCGGCAAAGTGGCCCTGATGGTCGCCGACCGGACCGGCCGGCTGACGCC
>JBAUOE010000069.1:0-12133 GCA_049579585.1 Solirubrobacterales bacterium
ACTTCAGCATCAACTTTGTCGGTCGATACTTCGACGATGGTCTGGCCCTCTTCGACGGCGTCGCCGACTGCCACGTGCCACTCGAGAACCGTGCCCTCGGTAACGGATTCGCCCATCTCGGGCATGGTTATCTCGGTGATAGCTGACTCTGCCATTAACGGGAGTGTATGCAAACTGGGACACGGGGCAATACGGCGATATGTAGCGGTGCACAACCACTGCCAGCGCAGGCAATGTAGGGTCAGTCCCAGTCCGGCCAAAATGCGGTGGATTGAGGTTCCATTCGCATCGGCAACGGGATTTTCAAGCTCGGAGGAGGAGCGATGGATTACTTCGTAACTGGCGGTACGGGATTTATCGGGCGTTATCTGGTTGAGAGACTCCTGAAACGCGAAGGAACCATTTATTTGCTGGTCCGCGAGGGTTCCCGCGGACGCTTCGAGGACCTGCTGTCCGACTGGGATGCTGACGAGGGCCGGATCGTTCCGGTGATCGGTGATCTTTCCCAGCCGAAGCTCGGCGTTTCCGACGAAGAAGCGGCGAAGCTCAAGGGCAAGATCGGGCACTTCTTTCACCTTGCTGCCGTTTACGACATGGAAGCGAGCGAAGCAGAGATGCATGCCGCCAACGTCGACGGCACGGTCAATGCGGTTGAACTCGCCAATGAACTTGAAGTCGGCTGCTTCGAGCTTGCCAGTTCGATCGCTGTCGCCGGGCTTTACAAAGGCACCTGGCGCGAAGAGCAGTTCGACGAGGCCGAAAACCTTGACACCCACTCGTATTTCCGCACCAAACATGAGTCAGAACGGGTAGTTCGCGAACAGGCAACCACCCCCTGGAGGGCCTATCGCCCCGGCATCGTTGTCGGCAACTCCGAGACCGGAGTCATGGACAAGGTCGATGGTCCGTACTACTTCTTCAAGCTGATCAAACGACTGCGGGCATTGCTGCCACCGTGGATGCCGACAGTCGGTGTTGAAGGCAAACAGATCAACGTCGTTCCAGTTGATTTCGTGGCCGACGCGATGGATCACATCGCCCATGTCGAAGGGCTGGACAACCAGGCTTTCCACCTGACCGACCCGAACCCACTTACCGCCGGACAGCTGATCAACCTTTTCGCCCGGTCGGCTACCGCACCGCAGATGTCGATCCGGATTGACCCGGAGATGCTCAACATCGTTCCGCCTGCAGTGCGCGGCGGCCTGATGATGCTGCCACCGGTCAAGCGGATATCCGACAACGTGCTGAACGACGTTGGCATTCCACGCGAAGTCCTGGTTTACGTCAACTACCCGACCAGGTTCGACTGCAAGAACACCCTGTCGGCCCTTGACGGCTCCGGAATCGCAGTGCCCCCGCTAGAGACCTATGCGGACCGGCTCTGGGATTACTGGGAGCGCGAACTCGATCCGGACCTGTTCAAGGATCGTTCACTCGGTGGAGCAATCGGCGGCAAGATCGTGATGATCACCGGTGCTTCATCCGGTATCGGACAGGCCGCTGCCGAAAAGGCCGCCGCCGCCGGAGCCAAGGTTCTGCTGGTTGCCCGCAGCGCCGACAAACTGGAAGCAATCAAGCTCGAGATCGAGGAGCAGGGCGGTGATGCTTCGGTCCATCCGTGTGACCTCTCTGACGTCGAGGACATCGAACGTATGGGCAAGGAAGTTCTTGCCGAGCACGGTCATGTGGACATCCTGGTGAACAACGCCGGCCGTTCGATCCGCCGTTCAGTCGCCCATTCCTACGACCGTTTCCACGATTACGAGCGCACCATGCAGCTCAATTACTTCGGTTCCCTGAAGCTGATCCTGACCCTGTTGCCACGCATGCGGGAACGAAAGAGCGGCCACATAATCAACGTCAGCTCGATTGGCGTCCAGACCAACACGCCAAGGTTCTCGGCCTACGTTGCCTCGAAGGCAGCACTTGATGCGTTCAGCCGCACAATTGCCTCCGAGGTCATCGACGACCGCGTACACATCACCACCATTTACATGCCGCTGGTGAGGACGGCGATGATCGCACCGACCAAGATGTATGACGCCTTCCCGACACTCACCCCGGATGATGCCGCGGAGATGATCACGGGTGCGATGGTCACCAAGCCGAAGAAGGTAGCGACCAAACTTGGCAACTTCGGAGAGCTGCTTTATGCGGTCTCGCCGAAAGCCAGTGATGCGGTTCTCAATCAGGGCTACAAGCTTTTCCCGGATTCGAAAGCGGCAAAGGGCGAAGTCGAAGGCGAAGGCGCGCCGGACAAGGCGGTTTCGACCGAAGCGGTTGCGTTCGCGCACCTGTTGCGTGGCGTCCACTGGTAACCGGCTTTGAATGACCGGCGCCTGAAGCACTGGGGCTGGGGTCATGAGGACCAGCAGCGGCCTGCCCGTGAGGTGGAAGAAGCCGCTGCTGGAATCCGGGCAATGCTCGGCTTTGGTGGTGAAGCGAGAGCGGCGGTGCCGCTGGCGGACGTCAATCTGAGGGAACCGCGGCTGGCAGTGCCCGGATCGGGAACAGCCGGACTTTTCACCGACGACCGGCACCAACGGGCGGTCCATGCCCTTGGCAAGTCGTACCGCGACATCGTTCGTGGCCACCGTGGGGAGTTCCCGAACCCACCCGACCTCGTGGCTTTCCCGTCATCCGAGGCGGAAGTGGTTGAGGTGCTTGACCGGGCAAGCGAATTGAATGCTGCCGTGATTCCTTTCGGTGGTGGTACCAGCGTGGTCGGCGGGGTCGAGCCGCGCCTGGACGATGACCGGCCCGTGATCTCACTGGACATGACCCGTCTGGACCGGGTTCTGGAAATCGACGAGGTTTCACTTGCGGCGCGGATTCAAGGTGGCGTTCGAGGCCCGGCCCTGGAAGATCAGCTGAAATCGAGCGGGATGACCCTGCGTCATTACCCGCAGTCCTTCGAATACGCGACGCTTGGCGGCTGGATAGTCACTCGCGCTGGCGGACACTTCGCCACTGGCGAAACCCACATCGATGATCTCACCGAGTCGGTTCGGGCGATCACACCGGTCGGCGAGTGGCAGAGCCGGCGCCTGCCCGGTTCCGGCGCCGGGCCTTCGCCCGATCGGATGATGCTTGGTTCTGAAGGCATTCTTGGCGTGGTCACCGAAGCCTGGATGCGCATTCGTCGCCGTCCGGTGTTCAAAGCTTCGGCCACGGTCGAGTTCCCGGATTTCGTTCAGGCTGCCACTGGCGCGGTGCGGGAGATCGCGCAGTCGCGGCTGGGCCCGAGCAACTGCAGGCTCATTGATCCGCTCGAAGCAGTGACAATGGGTGCCGGTGACGGCAGTTCCACGCTTTTGCTGCTCGGGTTCGAATCGGCCGATTTTCCGGTCAGCGAACTTCTGGACCAGGCGATTTCGATCACTGAAAAGCATGGTGGCCGGGTCGCGAACCGTAAAACGGTGGAACCTGAATCCGGTGATCGGGAAGCGGACAGTGGAAACCAGTCCGACAGATGGCGGGACGCATTCCTGATGGCTCCTTACATCCGCGACACCTTTGTTTCCTGCGGCGTGCTTTCGGAAACCTTCGAAACAGCAACCACCTGGGATCGTTTCGAGACTTTCCATGCCGAAGTGACCGGGGCTGCGCGCAAGGCGGTAGCGGAAGTCTGTGGCAGCCCCGCCGAGGGCGAAGGTGCCCCCCGGGTGAGCTGCCGCCTGACCCACGTCTATCCGGATGGTGCAGCGCCATACTTCACGGTAATAGCGCCAGCAGTGCGGGGCGGGGAGCTGGAACAGTGGGATGAGATCAAGGCGGCAGCCGCCGAGGCGATCATTAACAACGGGGGTACGATCACCCATCACCATGCGGTTGGCCGTGACCATCGGCCCTGGTATGACCGGCAGCGGCCAGATCCATTCGCGGCGGCGCTTGGAGCAGCGAAACGAGAAATTGATCCCACAGGCATGCTCAACCCCGGTGTTCTCATCGGTTAACCGCTAGCCTTCTCCGACTTTGATTGAAGCTGACTCCTCCGAACCTCCGAAGCACACCCTGACCGAACGCGGGCCCCTCCGGGCTGCCCTGAAAACAGCGCGCCCCCAGGAATGGGTCAAGAACGTCCTGGTATTCGCCGGTCTGATTTTCTCTGGTCATGTCGACGATCCGTGGTCGATCGGCCAGGCGGTGCTCACCTTCGTTGCTTTCTGCGCGATTTCCAGTGCCGGCTATTTCATCAACGATCTCAACGACGTCGAACTCGATCGTCAGCACCCAAAGAAACGTTTCCGACCGATCGCCGCTGGCCAGCTTTCGATTCCGTCGGCCTGGGCGATCGCCACCGGTCTCGCGGTCGGTGCCATCGCCCTCGCTTTTTTCGCCATCAACTGGCAGGTTGGCCTTTTCGTGATCGGCTATGGCGTAATCCAGGTGGCGTACAGCTTCGGTCTCAAACAGATCGTGATCATCGACGTGATGACGCTGGCGACGCTCTTCATTCTGCGGGTGATGGCGGGCGCCGAAGCGGTCGACACTGTCGCTTCGGAATGGCTGATCCTCTGCACGGGCATGCTCGCCCTTTTCCTGGGGTTCACCAAGCGTCGGCAGGAAGCAGTGTCCGAACTTCACGAAGGCACCAGCAGCCGTCCGGTACTCGAGCATTATTCCTTGCCGTTTCTCGACCAGATGGTGGCATTGGTTACCACTGGCACCGTAGTGAGCTACGCGATCTACGCGGTCGACTCGCCGCTCGTCGGGAACCAGATGATGCTCACGATTCCGCCAGTGGTTTACGGAATCTTCCGCTACCTCTACCTGATCTATGACCGCTCCGACGATCGTTCAACCGCCGCGATCGTCGCCGAAGACCGTCCGATCATGATCGCCGCTGCCGTATTCGCGTTCACGGCGTTCCTGCTGCTTTACGTCTTCAATTAAGCAATAGGCCCGTTTCCGGGGATTTTCCGGCACGAAACGTTTCAGCAGCCGGGCGCCTTGAAGTTCGCGAACTTCATGTTTATACTTGTAACACCATACGAACACCTGGGAGACGGGTGAGAGCGCCTAGAGAATCACAATCGAAAGATTGATACGCGCTCTGCTCAACACTCTGATGCTTGCGGATTCTCAAAATGCAGGCAAGCATCCGGGCCGTCCAAGGCTTTCCCGCCGTTCACAAGTCAATACGAAATTGTCGAAGAAACCGCGATAGCGGCTTCTTCAGAACGTACGGAGAAAAATTGAAGCCTGTAGTTCCTTTCGCTAGTCGTTTTGTCCTGTTCTGCGCCGTGCTCCTCATGGGGTTTGCTACCGCCAATGCCGCTCAGGCTGCCGGTACCCCTGATTTGCAGCTGAGTGCAAATACTTCGAGCCCGCTTTACGGCACCAACGGTTCGGCAACAACTACCGCTTCGCTCGTGGCTGGCCAGCCCAAGGGCTACAACCTGAGTTTCCGCGTGGTCCTGCCGGCTGGCATCACCTACGCCGGCGGTGCCGACCCGGCCCCGCAAATCATCAGCAACCAGCCCGGTACCGGCCAGACGACGCTGATTTTCTCCAACGTCTCCGACGTCGTTTCCAACTCCTCACAGGGTGTTGACTTCAAGGTCAGCCACAACCAGGCCACTTACGAAGTTGGCGACACCTACGACATCCAGTACTTCGCCTACGTGAACTCGGATCCGCGCTACCTGCCGAAATTCAGCGCCACCGGCATCGTTGATCCAACTTCATACACCGGCTCGGCAAGTTCTAATTCGACCGGCACGATCCGCGCGATCGAGCTGACCAAGTCCGAACCCAGCCGCGAAGGCGAGATTCTCCGTGGCGTTCACGACAACCAGACCGTCTACACGCTGACCCTGAAAAACAACGAGGTCAATCCGACCGAGTCGACCAAGATCGATGATTTCCTGCCGGCCGGGCTCGAATTCCTCGGTTGCGAGAACGATCCGGACAACACGACCGACGCTCCCAGCAACCCCGGAAGCCCGCAGGAATACCCCGGCTCCGGCCCGATCGTCGTCAAGCCAGTTGATGACTGTCACGCACCGACCCTGGTTGAAACCATCAACTTCGATCCGGATGGCGCGGGCCCCAAGCCTTCCGCTGTTTACACCCATGTCCAGTTCGACACCGGCACTCTGGCCCCGGGCGAGACCAAGGTCTACCGCTACCGCGCCGCAGTGCCGTTGCGGGAGAACACCCTCAGCTGGACCGGCACGGAACCAACTTCGCAGTCCGGCAAGCAGGCCGCCAACCTCGACAACAACAGTGGACCCGAAGTCCGTGACGAGCAGCCGCTGACCAACTACGCGCTCGCCGGTGGCACCTACAAGGGCAACACCGACCTTGCCGTCACCTCCGATGCCAGCATCACCCGCACCGCCGAAGATCTCGTTGTCTACAAGAGCGCCAGCACCGGCACTCTCGCCCAGGGCGGGATCACCGAATGGGAACTCCGCTTCCGTACCGGGGAGTACCGCTACAGCGAGAACATCGTTGTCACCGACACCCTGCCTAGCGGCTACTGCCCGCTGGGACCCGTCAACTACACCACCGGAAACGATGCATCCGACAGCGAATGTGACCCGACCGGAGCCAACCCGAGCGCGCCCTACAAGAGCGTCACCGAAAACGCTGACGGCACCTTCACCATCGTCTGGGACAAATCGAACCTCGCCAAGTTCGGCCACACGGACGTAAACGACGAGTTCGTGGTCACCTTCCCGACCAGGACCCGCTCCAGCTACCAGGCGAACTTCGAGCCGACCACACCGATCCTCGCCAAGGATTCGGCCCTCAACAAGGTTGCGCTTACCGGCGAGACCCTTTCGCGCTGTGTCGCCCCGGGCACACCCGACTGCTCGACCTCCGGCCCGATCATCTGGAGTGATGAACTCCAGCCGCAGCCGGTAATCGATGCCTCGCAGGCAGGTCAGGAAGCTCCGGGCGTTTCCCTGAAGAAGGAAGTCTCGACCGGCAGCACCAACTGCACTACCGCGACCTATGGCAAGACCACCCCGCAGTACAACCCGGGGGACAAGGTCTGCTGGAGGCTCACCATCGACTTCCCGTCGAAGGTCGACACCCGCGAACTGCGCGTGACCGACTTCCTGCCGCTCAACACCACTTACGTCGCTGGCAGCGCCCAGGACACCAACAACAACACGACTACGAACGTTGTTGACGAGTCTGCTGCCGCGTCGGGCAACATCTTCTGGGATCTCAACGGTGGCCTCGTGCCGCTCGGTTCGCAGAAGTTCCAGGTAACCCTGGCGACCACGGTTGCTCCTGCGGGAATCATCGATCCGTCGGACATCAAGGGCAACCTGATCAAGTTCGGCATCCGCAACACCGCGGGAACCGCCTTCCCGTTGCGTGACCAGGTCAACTACGAATCAATCGCCAAGCGCGTCACGATCAAGAAGGGCGTGCGCCAGATCAACTCCGGCGCGATCAAGAACCCGCCGGTTGATGGTCTGACCGTCACCGGCGGCGACAGCGCCACCTACCAGGTCGATGTCACCGCAATCGGCGACGTCAAGAACGTCCAGACGTGGGACAAGCTGCCCGCTTTCTACGACTGCTCGATGGTTTCCGCAATCACCGATGGCGGTACCTGCGTTGATGGCGGCGCTGGCCGCGACATCATCAAGTGGACCATCCCGGCGATCGCTGACGGTGTCACCAAGGCGCTGACCTACAAGGTCCAGCTGCCGAACATCCTCGGTCCGGAGAACACGTACACCAACGATTCCGGTGTGCGCCAGTACGAATCCACCACCAACACCGGCAGCACGTTCACTTACGTTCCGGAAAACAACATCGATCCGACCCAGACGCCGAACATCGCGCGGGTCGACGATCCGAGCAACGTCAAGACCCCGAACACCGCTATCGCGAAGGTGCGCCACACCTCGATCACCGAGGCCGGGAACACCGATGCCCAGGCGACGATCGGCGAGCGGATTGACTACACCGTCACAACGACCCTGCCTGCCGGAACGACCTTCCCGTCCAACCTGAAGATCACCGATACTCCGAACGCGGCGGCCACGCAGCCGATCGTCGGCACCCCGACCGCAACGCTGAACGGCAACCCGCTGCCCGCGGGCTGGGCGATCAGCACGGTTGGCCAGACAGTGACCGTCACCGGGCCGGACAACTACACCGTCCCGCTCGCCGGGAACGACGTTGTCGTGATTTCGATTTCAACCCGAGTCACCGACGTTTCGGCCAACGTGCGCAGCCAGAACCGGACCAACCAGGCGACCCTCACCTGGACCGATGGCAGCAACCGCAGCCGCAACTCGAATTCGGTGTCGACGACGATCGTCGAACCAGTGATCTCGCAGAGCAAGTCGAACAACGTTGCCAACACTGGCGCGCAGCCGAATCAGATCGTCACTTACACCCTGACGACACGCAACTCGAATGCGTCGAACGTGTCGGTTGCACACGACACGATCGTCAAGGATCTCGTGCCGGTTGGCGTGACCCTGGTCGATGGCGCCGATAACGCGCTTGCCGACGGCGCCGTAGTGCCCGGCACCGGCGGGGCCACCTGGAACGCAGGAACCCGCACAATCACCGGCACCCCGGTCGACATCAACCCGAATGGGAGTGTCGTCTGGACCTACAGGGCAAAGGTTGATTCCCCGGCGATCACCGGAACCGAACTGCTCAACACCGCCGAAGCGAAAACGACTTCGATCGACGGCACTGATCCGAACGAGCGTACTTCCGGGAGCACCACCAACACCGGGTACTCAGCTTCTTCATCCAGCAAGTTCCTGATTGCCGGCGCGACCATCGCCAAGTCGGTCACCCCGTCCTGGACCACGATCGGAACCCCGGTGACCTACACCGCGGACCTGACGATTCCGAAGAACCTGAAGATGTTCAACCTGACGGCTTTCGACGTCCTGCCTGACTCGCTGGACTTCGACGGCTACGTCTCGGCCAGCTGCGTCTCCGGTTGCCCGGCTGACCCGGCACCGAACGTCCAGACCTACAACCCGGTCGTGACCCCGGCTTCGACCACCCTGGCCTGGGATCTCGGGACGATCAATCCCGGAACCGGAGACCGTGTAATCCGCTTCACCTACAAGGCCCACGTCCGCGATACCCATCGTGACGGCGGCGCCAAGGTCCTCGCGGGCGAGAACATCGTCAACACGATCCTGGCCCAGTCCAACATCTCGAGCAAGTTCACCTTCAACCCGAACAACCTGCCGGGAACCGGCACCTTCGACTACCACTCACCGGTATCGAAGACCACAACACCGGTCCGCGAACCGAAACTGGTCCTCGACAAGAAGATCAAGGTCAACTCGGGTGGATTCGTCGACGGGCCGGTACAGAGCCAGCCCGGCGACAACTTCACTTACAGCGTCGCGGTGACCAACAACGGCACCAGCGCCGCCTATGACGTCAAGGTTTCAGATCAGCCCGACGCCGACCTGACCAACGTGGTCCTGGTCGATGGCGCCGGTTTCAATACCGATCCGTGGACCGCCGGCGATCCCGACATGACCTGGGTAATCCCCGGTCCGATCAACCCCGGGCAGACAGTCACACTGACTTACACAGCAAACGCTCTGCCATCGGCCCAGCTGAACGCAAGCGACACCGCGGTCAACACTGCCGGTTCGCACTACTTCGGCATCCCGTCGGCTGAACGCACCAACCCGTGGACCTACCGCGAATACGACAGCAACGATGACACCGTCATCGTCAAGTTCGAGTTCCCGGAAATCACGGTCGACAAGACAACGACAGCCCCCGGAAACCCGGACATCGCTGACGCCAACGTCGAACAGCCCTTCGGCTGGAGGATCGTCGTCAAGAACAACGCAACCACCGCCAAGGCGCTGGATACCGTTGTCCGAGACACCCTGCCGCCCGCCTGGACCTACGATGCGGGATCAACCGTCATCACCGGCGCCACCACAGCCGAACCTTCGGTTGTGGCCAACGCATCCGGCGATGTCCTGACCTGGGACTTCTCCGGCCAGACGATCCAGCCCGGTGCCTCCGTGGTGATCAAGTTCACCGCGACACCGCAGTTGCCGGCCCGCCTGAACCCGCCGGTTCAGACCAATGACGCCAAGGCTGATTCCAAGGACAGCAGCGGCAGTCCGTCGAATGAAGACGGCCCTTACCGCGACGAAGATGACGCCGAGGCGACTTTGAAGTTCCCGAAGGCCGACCTCGACATCGTCAAGACGGCCCCGGCGGAAGTCGAGCCCAACGAACAGTTCACCTACACGCTGAAGGTCACGAACAAGGGTCCGGACACCGCGACCCAGGTAGTGATCACCGACCCGCTGCCGGCTGGCCTGACCTTCGTCTCGTCAGCTGACTGCACCGCGGCGATCAGCTGCAGCCTTGGCACGATCCCGGTCGGGGCTTCAAAGACCGTCCAGATCGTGGTCAACTCGACCCTGGCTGTCTACGGCGAGACGGTGACCAATACGGCCCACGTCGAAGGTCATGAGTTCGATCCGAACGAAGAAGACAACACCGACACAGTAGAGACGGAAGTCCTCGGAGAGGCCGATGTCAAGATCACCAAGACGGCTGATCCGAGCAAGGGCCGCCCGGGCGACATCATCACTTTCCATCTCAAGGCCGAGAACGTTGGTACCGCCCTGGCGGAAGACGTGGTCATCACTGACACCCTGCCGGCTGGCCTGAGTTTCGTTTCGGCTGACGCTCCCTGCGTTGAGGTTTCGGCCACGGTCACCTGCGAGATCGGTTCGCTGGATCCGGGTGAGTCGAAGACCTATGACGTCAAGGTGAAGGTTGATCCGTGGGGTGACGCCGATCCGGCCGCCGAGCATCTGCTCGACGTTCAGAAAGTCGAAGCCCAGATCGATCTCGAAGCCGGCCAGCAGAGGACCGTTTCGGTCACCTGTCCCGCGAACTACTTCGCGTCCGATGGTTCGGTCCGGATCGATCACATCGATCAGGGCACCGGCGACTGGACCTCACCCGAAGTCCTCGAGTCCTACGCATCAGCAGTCGACACCTGGCAGGGAACCGTGAAGAACACGGCAACCGGTCGCGCCCAGGCGAAGATTTTCGCTGTCTGCATCAAGCGTTCGACCAATGATGCCGGTGGTCACAGCCACGATCTGATCACTTCCGATCCGATCACGGTCAGTGACACCGTCCTTGCTGGCAAGAATGAGTTCACGCTGGTTTGTGGACCGGGCCAGGTTGCGATCCAGCCCGGATTCCAGTCCTCGACCCCGGCCAACCTCGTTTACAGCGAACCGGAAGGCAACGGCTGGAAGTTCGTCCTCGACAACAGTCAGCCGGCTGATGTGACCGTCTCGATCCGCTGCATGACCCGTCAGGTCACGTTCAGCGACGGGCATACGCACGATCTGCGTTTCGAGCACATCGTCAAGGAGTTCACGATCCCGGCCGGAACGGTTTCCGAAGCGCAGCTCACCTGCGCCGATGGTTACAAGGGAATCGTGGCCGACATGGACCTCGATGACGGCCTGGTTTCGCTGGGCAACGATCCGCGTCCGGTGACCAGGGCATTCAAGCTCTACAACCCGACCGATCATGACCTGAAAGCAAGGCTCAGCCTGCTTTGCCTCGGCAACATGACCCAGGGTGAGCATCTCGCCCCGGTTGAGTACACCAACACCGCTTACATCTCGACCAGCTCGGATGAGTCGATCACGGCCAACAACCATTCATCGGCCTCGGTTGTTGCTGAAGACACCGACAACAACGATCCGATTGACCCGATCGATCCGGTCAAGCCGACCCCGAACAACCCGGTTGCGACCAAGGTCGCTGGTAGTTCCGTGAAGTTCAACGGCAAGAAGGGTGTTGTCAAGATCAAGGCAACCGGCCCGACCTCGGGAGTCGCAAAGCTGGTGACCACCAAGAAGATCAAGATCAAGGGCAAGAAGTTCCGCAAGGGAACCCTGATCGCTTCCGGCAAGTACAGCTTCAGCGCGGCCGGCAGCAAGAAGGTCAAGCTCAAGGTCAAGGGTGCGCGTGGAGCCAAGGTGCTCAAGAAGAGCCGCAAGGGCCTGCTCAAGGTAACCGGCGGCACGAAGAAGATCGTGCGCCTCAAGCGCTGACAGACTCACGTCCAGGGAAACACGAAGGGCCTCCACACGGAGGCCCTTTGTATTTAAGG
>JBAUOE010000070.1:0-26461 GCA_049579585.1 Solirubrobacterales bacterium
TTGCCGGACAACGGTTTCTTCCGGGGCGACGGTGTTTTCGAAGTCCTGCGTGCCTATGCGGGCCAGGTTTTCGCAATGAAAGAACACCTCGACCGCCTCGAACGATCAGCCTCAGCAATCGATCTTCAGCTGGACCGGGCGGCAATCGAGAAAGAATCACTTTCGCTGCTCGCAACCCAGGAACTACCCGATTGCCTGCTCAGGATCGTTTCCACCCGGGACGGACGGCGGGTGATCTCGCTCGAAAAATTGCTGGTTCATCCACCTTCGATCACTCTCGCAACTGTCCGGTACTCACCAACCGTGATCCTGGACCGGGTCAAGTCGCTCTCGTACGCCGCGAACATGCAGGCGACCCGGATCGCGAAGAAGGCTGGCGCCGACGAAGCCCTGCTCGTGACCCCGGATGGCACGGTGCTCGAAGCTCCTACCTCAACCCTCTTCTGGGTTTCCGAAACGGGCAAGCTGCGAACCACCGACACCGACGTCGGAGTGCTCGACTCGATCACACGGGCAAAAGTCATCGAGCGATGCCAGGTTGAAACAGGCCGGTTTCAAATCCGTGACGTGATGTCGTCGAGCGAGGCTTTCCTCGTTTCGACCACCAGGGAAGTTCAGCCGGTCAAGACGATCGACGGCGAGACAATCCCGACCTTCCCCGCTCCGGTCACGCTTGAAGCCAGCGCGGCCTTTCAGGCCGCGCTGGCCGAAGAACTCCGTCCTTAAGCGCTGTCGCGCAGGAACCACTCGGCATCGAGCGCACCCTGGCACCCTGATCCGGCGGCGGTGATGGCCTGGCGGTAAACCCGGTCGACCAGGTCCCCGATCGCGAACACGCCGCCGAGGTTGGTCAAGGTCGACTTGCCTTCGGTCTTCACGTAACCCTCTTCATCGGTGTCGATCTGGCCGACCACGATTTCGGATCGCGGAATGTGGCCGATCGCGACAAAAGCACCATCGACCTTCACGTCTTCGGTCTCACCGGTATCCGACCGGCGCAACCGGACCGCTTCCAGCGCCCCGCTCTCTCCGGCAATGAACTCTTCCGGCGAGTATGGGGTTTTGAGCGAAATGTTCGAAAGGCTTTCGGCCCGTTCCTGCATGATCTTCGACGCGCGGAACTCTTCGCGGCGATGAACAAGATCCAGGTTTGATGCGAATTTGGAGATGAAAAGCGCGTCTTCGAGAGCGGTATCACCACCACCGATCACCATCGTTGTCTTGTCCTTGAAGAAAGCACCGTCGCAGACCCCGCAGGTGGAAACACCGCGGCCGGAAAGTTCCATTTCACCCGGGATGCCAAGCCGCTTCGGTTCAGCTCCCATCGCCAGGATCAAAGCCTTGGCGTGGTATTCCTCATCGCCGAGGAAGACCTTCTGGATGCCACCGTCGCTGAGCTCCACCCGGTCGACGTCGTCGGTGACGAAACGGGTCCCGAAACGTTCGGCCTGGGCACGGAACTTGGTCATCATTTCCGGGCCCATCACACCTTCGGGGAAACCGGGGAAGTTTTCAACATCGGTTGTGTTCTGAAGCTGTCCGCCCCACTGGAAGCCTTCGAAGACCAGCGGATCAAGCTCGGCCCTGGCGGCGTAAAGAGCAGCGGTGTAACCGGCGGGTCCGCCGCCAATGATGATCAGGTTTTCGACCTTTTTGCTACCCATCTGTTCGCTTCCTTCGTTAATTGCTGGTGGTTTCGAGGCACTTCACTAAATGAAGTATAGGGCCTCGATCAAGTGTCTGTCCTGATCAGGGTGGGCATCGGCTGTCGATCAACCGGCAACCCTTCGGCCTTCCATCGCTTCACCCGCTTGCGCAACTGGAAGAACGCAAACACGCCGGGTGGTATCGGCAGCCAGAAAGCGATCAGACGGTAGATCAGGACCGCGGCAAAAACCTCGGTTTCCGGCAGTCCGAACAGAACGAAGGTCCCGATCATCCCGGCATCGACCGCACCGACCCCGGCCGGAACGAAAGGAATCAGGTTCGCGGCCATACCGATGAAAAAGCCCATAACCACCACACCGAACGGCACCGCAATGCCGAAAGCCTTGAACGAAGCCCACAGGATGCCAATGTTCGCCGCCCAGAAACCAACCGCACCGAGGACAGCAAGACCAGCCCGGGAAGGATGGGCAACCAGTTTCAGCGCGACCCTCACCCCTTCAGCCAGCGTGGCAGGCACCGTGGCGAGTTTGGTCAGGAACTTCATCTTGGGTCTCGAAACGGAAAGGCGCGTAATGCGACGTTCGATGTCGCTTGGCACCAGGGCCACAGCAAGGCCGACGATCATCACCAGTCCGGCAATCGCCGCCGGCACGATCGTCAACGAAACCTCGGTGCTGCCATTCAGCACACCGGTTCTCAGAAGCACTCCGAAAACCACGATGGCCAACGGGTAGAAGAGATAGTGGAGCACGATGAAGGCGATCATCCGGGTGCCAACATCACGGCGTTCCATGCCTCCTTGCCGCAACGCCCAGTAAGTCAGGACAACTCCGCCGGCCCCACCCGCAGAAAAAAGCAGGGTTGCCGCGAAGCCAGCCATGTTGATCTCGTAAGCCTCGGGCCAGGTGATCGGGAATGCTTCACCACCCACCACCGCACGGAACAGCGCGATGTACGTAACGAAAGAAAGAACGCAGAACCCGATCGCGACGCCGATGTAAACCGGGTTGGCTTGACCAAGCTCGCCAATCGCATCCCCGAAACCAACCAGTTTCGGCAGCAGGAAATAGATGCCGACGATCAAGGCCGTCATGACGATTACCGTCTGGACAGCTCCCCTGGTCGTGAAAACAGGAAGGCCGTCGCCTTCATCCTCCCCCACGTCCGGCGCGATCTTCTCTTCTTGACTTATCTCCACACCTCAGCGGTCATGCTAAGCATCAGCCGGCAGCGATCGCTTCAAGCCGCCGCACGCGGTTATTGACCAGCCGCGCCAGAGGACGTGCCAGAGGCTCGGCGTTACGGGCGAGCGCGACGATGCCGGCCCCGGCCAGAAGATCGGTCACGTAATGCTCCCCCAGATATACAAGCGAGAAACCCAGGGTTCCGGCGTAAATCCAGGCGACCGCACCCTCAACCTTGCCGCCCGCGTCACTCACCAGGATCGCCGCCATCACGGCGGTTGCGAAATGGAGCGAAGGCATCGCGGCCCAGGGATTGCCGTTCAGGGTGCCGAAAATCCTGGTCCAGCTCGGGCCCCAGAGGTCCTCACCGAACTCAACCATCACCCGGCGCACAGATTCATCGACCTGGTGATCGGCCTCGTGCGGGATGACTTCCCGGATGTAGCCATTCTGCGATGCCCACCACGGTGGAGCGGTCGGCACAAGGAAGTAGAGCGCGCAGCCCAGATCGAAAGTTGCTGCCATCTGTCGCGCTGATTGCGGAAACATCCCGTTTTTGCGGATCAGGATCCAGAACATGGCCATGTATGGCTCGATGAACCAGAGCCAGTGAGCCCAGGCCGCAATCTTGGTGACAGTGGGGCCAGCGGGCCCCGCGTGAATCGCCCGCTGCAGGCGCGCGTTGGGCAACGAACCACGGCCGATCCACCGGTCGATGGTGATCGGGTACTGAATTCGCAGACGCTCGCGCAATCTTTCCGGATCGTCATATGGAAGCTCGTGGCTCACCGCAAAGGCCCACATCTGTCCGAAGAAAAGTGCGATGTCACGCTTCTTCGATCGCGGCCAGAGAACGGAGATCGCGAGCGGCGCACCGACCGTGGAAGCAACCGTAACCGCAGCAGGGATGCGCAATTGCCGCCGCACGTGAGGCACGACAACAGCAGCAACCAGGG
The DNA here is from genome assembly GCA_049579585.1 of Solirubrobacterales bacterium. Lineage (GTDB taxonomy): Bacteria > Actinomycetota > Thermoleophilia > Solirubrobacterales > 70-9 > 67-14. The sequence goes on from JBAUOE010000070.1 coordinate 3,809, forward strand.
CTCCCACCGCAGCGAACCTGACTGCTGTTCTGGCCGATGGGACCTGAGAATTTAGAGCGTTCGAAAGTCTCATCCCAGACCACACAGTATGCGACGTCAGGGCGGCAAAGCTTTTGGCACGAAGTCGCTGTCCGGCTCTTGCGATTAGAATGGCCCGGCCTTGCTGCCTCGTTCCAAAAAAACCGTGTCTTTGTTCATCGCGCTGGCCGGAATTCTCACCGGCATGGGTGCCCTCGCCGGACCGGCGATGGCCATTTCGCTCAACCCGGATGCAGGTTCGCCCGGGATTGACAAGGCGAACACGCTTCACTGGATCATTTTCATCGTGGTCCTTGTGGCGATCGTCGTCATCAATCTCGCGATCCTTCGTGCTGCCCGTCCGCGCACCCGCCACCACACTTCAGGTAGCGACTCCCCCAAGAAAGGCACGCAGCTGAAGGTCGGCCTCGGGCTCGGCGTTCTCGCACTCGCGATCTTCGTTACCTCCACCGTCTTCTCCGACCAGTCCCGGGTCGTGCCGGTCTCCACCGAGACAGTCGCCGACGTCAACGCGGACAAACAGCTTGAAATTGTCGCAACCGGCCAGCAGTGGCTGTGGCGCTTCAATTATCCGAACGCCGCTTTCTCCTACCACCGCCTCGTGGTCCCGGCCGGCGTCACCGTCGCCCTGAAACTCGTCTCAACTGACGTGATCCACGGCTGGAACGTTCCTTCACTCACCGGCAAAGCCGACGCGGTCCCCGGCAAAACCAGCTGGGTCTACTTCCGGGCAGATGAGGAAGGTGTTCACACCGGACGCTCCGCGATCCTCTCCGGCCAGGGCTTCGACACGATGGAAGCCAAGGTCGAGGTTGTCTCTCCGGACGCATACGAGACTTACATAGAGACTCTTGCCAACGACATCCAGGAAGCTCAGGACAGGGTTCAGAAGATCGGACTCGCCGGCGCTACCGACGATTCGGCTTCAGCTCTGGAAGACGATGCGCAGGACACAACAATGAAAACCGCAGAGGCCGAAGACGATGAGTAGCTACCCGACCACAATGCCACCGACCCGCCCCGAGGTTTCGGCCGACGCCCCTGCTGATCCACGTCCCCGCTGGACGCAGATCGCCACCAGTCCCGACCACAAGACGATCAGTCTCGTACTGATCACAAGCGCATTCGGTGCCCTCTTCCTGGCCGCGCTCGAACTGCTGCTCGTGCGGGTTCAGCTCGCCGTGCCGGAAAATGTTTTCCTCAACGCAATCACTTTCGACCGGCTGCTCTCCGTATATGGCGAGACCGCGATCTTCCTGTTCGCCCTGCCGCTCTGCATCGGCCTTTTCTATTACGTAGTGCCGCTTCAGATCGGTGCCCGCAGTACCGCCCTTCCCCGGGTCGGCCAGACCGGCATGTGGCTGTTCATCCTCGGCGGGATGATGCTTTACGCCGCTTTCCTGTTCACCCCGCCCGAAGCCGGTATCAATCCGCTGCCGCCGCTGTCCGAACTCGCTTTCTCCGGGAACAACGGAGTTGACGTCTGGCTCGCATCAACCGGAATGATCACGCTGGGCCTGCTGATGCTTTCGATCGATCTGCTGACCACCCTGCATAACCTGCGTGCCCCGGGCATGGCCTGGCGTCGCGCCCCGATCTTCACCTGGGCGGCCGCAATCGTTACCTGGCTGATGGTTGTTGTCGCGCCGATCCTGCTGGCCGCGATCACCATGCTCTTCATCGACCGCCGCGTTGGCGGCACCTTCTTCGTCGGTGGCGCCGGTGGCTCCCCGATCCTGTGGCAGCACATGAGCTACATCTTCTTCACTGCCGCCTACATGACCGTGGCTGTGACCATGCTTGCCGCGATCAGCGAGATCATCCAGACCTTCACCCGGCGTGAACTCCCGGGTCGCAAGGTTGTTATCGGGTCACTGGCTGCCATTGCCGTTATCGGCACCTTGGCCTGGACCCAGAACATGATCACAGCCCCGCTGACGAGTGGCTGGAAGTACTTCGCGATGCTGATGTCGATCTCTCTGATCGTCCCGTTCGGCCTCATTTTCTACAACCTGATCTCGGCCGTAGCGTCCGGCGATTTCCACATGCGCGCGCCACTGCGTTACGCCATGGGAGCCCTTTCGCTCGCTTCGATCGGCCTTGCCGTCGAAGTCTCCCAGTCGACCATCGCGATCGGCACGCAGCTCCAGCACACCTATGACGCCTGGGCCGCCACCCACTTCACCCTGATCGGTTTCGCCGTATTCGGCGGGCTGGCAGCGGTCAGTTACTGGTACCCGAAGATGACCGGCCGCGTACTTAATGAAGAACGCGCGAAGATTTCTTTCGGTGTCATGTTCGTTGGCACAATCGTCGCTTTGGTCCCGCTTTTCGCGGCCGGTGTCGAAGGCCAGGTAACCGACTCCTACCGTTACGTTGCTGGAGAATCGCTGGATGTGTTCAACCTGATTGCCGCAGTCGGCACTTTGATCCTCTTCGTCGGTGTGATCATGGCCGTTGGCAATCTCGTGAAGAGCCGTGAGGAAGGCGCCGCCGCGCTGCCTGATCCTTACCGTGGCGATTCGCTCGAGTGGCTGACCCTTTCGCCCCCCGTCGAGCACAACTTCGATGTGCTGCCCGATGTGCGCAGCACGCAGCCGATGCGCGACATTCGCGATGCCCTCGCTCGACGTGACGCCAATAGCGGTGCCACTGCCGAAGTGCCGCAGCCGGTAGCCTGATCCCATGATCGGCAGCGCCGATGCGCGTGGTACGCGCGTATCCCCGACAGTTGAGTCCGCGCCGGCGAGTCCCCTTAATGACACGCTGGACCTGATTCGCGGCTACATCACCCTGACTAAACCCAGGGTCATTAGCCTGTTGCTGCTGACCACCGTGGCGACGATGTATGTCGCCGACCCGTCCGGCCCGAAGTTCTCGTTGATCCTCTGGACCATGCTCGGCGGTTATCTCGCCGCTGGCGGGGCCGGAGCAATCAATCATTACGTTGACCGGGAACGCGACGCCCGCATGGCCCGCACCAGCGGCCGGCCGCTTGTCAATGGCCGCATCACACCGATTCATGGCCTGATCTTCGGCATTTCCCTCGGCGTCATCGCTTTCTTCCAGCTCTGGATAACGGTTAATTTCCTGGCCGCCGGACTGGCAATGGTTGGCCTGCTCGGTTACGTATTTGTCTACACCCTCTGGCTGAAGCCGATCACCCCGCAGAACATCGTGATCGGTGGTGCCGCCGGTGCCGTGCCGCCGCTGGTTGGCTGGGCCGCGGCCGCTGGCAGCCTCAGCTGGGAAGCGATGTGGCCCTTCCTCATCGTCTTCTTCTGGACCCCGCCCCACTTCTGGGCGCTTTCACTGATGATCAAGGACGACTACGAACGCACCGGTGTGCCGATGCTGCCCGTGGTGAAAGGCGAAGCGGAGACCCGTCGCCAGATCCTGATCTACACGATCTTCATGATCGGATTCACCGTGGGGCCTTATTGCACGGGGCTGCTCGGGCCGTTCTACCTGTTCTCCGCGATCGTGCTTGGCGCCGTGTTTTTCGCATTCTCTTTCGCCCTCTGGCGCAATCCGTCCCCGGCTCTGACCCTGAAGACCTACCTGTATTCGCTCGCCTACCTGGCCCTGCTGTTCGTGGCCATGGCTGTCGACGCCGTCTCCTGATAAAACTCCACTTATGGATCGCAAGACTTCCAAATCAAATTTGACGACCGGCATGATGATCGGTGGCGGTTCCGCTGCGATCTTCGCTCTCTGTTTCCTGATCTCGATGCTCTATCTCGCAGGCTGAACCGGAGATCTGACCATGTCTGAACCGAACAAGATCATCGAGCCCACCGAAACGATCCAGTTGCCTGCGCCGTCCTGGGCCCCGGCCTTCCTGGCTTTCGGAATCCTCGGCCTGCTGGCCGGCACTTTCGCGTCCGGTTTCATGTTTCCGGCCTGGTGGTACGGCGCTCTCGGCGCTGTCCTGGTGATCGGGGCAATCCGCAGCCTTTACCGCAAATCGAATCGCTCCTTCTACTCGCTTCCCCGTGAGCAGGGCGACGTAAGGTCCGAACTGCCGGCAGAGAGCTTCAGCGCCCCGCCAAGGGACTGAGCACCATCTGACAAGACTTCAAAAGGCGCCCGAAAGGGCGTCTTTTTTGTGCCTGAACGGTGCCGACCGATTCCGACCCAGCCAGCACCCGTCAGGCCCAAAGATCTCCCGGGCCCAACCAAGAGCCCAGACGTTCCGGGTCGGTTTTGCCGCGGTATTTGGGGTGAAACCGACCCGGAACGGTTCGAGCGACCTGACCTCGACCTGCTGGGTCGGTTTTGCCGCGCTATGTGGGGAGAAACCGACCCGGAACGATTCCAACCCGAACCAGGCCTGCCCAGGCCCCCCGCGACCTGCTGGGTCGGTTTTGCCGCGTTATGTGGGGTGAAACCGACCCGGAACTGTTTGACCCTGGCGCCCGAAGCCTTCTGGGTCGGATTTGGCGCGACATTGGGGCCTTGACCGACCCAGATTAATTGCTGCCCGGATTGAATGCGGCCAGAATGATTGCGGCCTGGATTGATTGCGGCCTGGATCGATTTCGGGCCGGGATGTTTGTCCGGGAACGTTTGCAGCCCCGGCCGTTGGCTCAGGGGGGTCCGCCTGATGTTGCTCCGTCGGCGGTCCAGACGCGCATGATGTCCCGCATCGACAAGACCCCGATCATGTTTCCGTCCTTGTAGACCGCGAGGTGGCGAATGCCCCTTCGGGACATCTCTACCGCCGCCCGTTCCATGCTCCACTCGGGACCGGCGGTGATCACGCTCTCGGACATGTGATCACCGACCTTCTCAGCGTCGGGATCCTGGCCACGACCGATCGATTTGAGGATGTCGCGTTCGGTCAGGATTCGGGGAACAGGCCATTCTTCGTCTTCGACGATCGCCGCGCCGATGCCGAAGTCGGTCATCCGGGTTGCTGCTTCCCGAAGCGTGTGACCGGGACCAACTCGTAAAACGACCTCTGACATGCCGACGCTGACTCGCATTCACTGCCCCTTTCACGGACCGCTTTGATTGCTTGTGACAATAAGTACCAGCTTCTCCGGCCAAGGTCAAGCCATGACACCCGCCCCGATATATAGAATGGCGGAGCTTCACCAACTCCTATGAACGTAGCCACTCTCAAGCAGAAGTTTTCACTCATTCTCGCCGCCTCGGCCCTCGGCCTGATCGTGCTTTCGGGCTGCGGAACCTCCGAGTCAGCGCCGATCAACGGTGACTTCCAGGATCGTGGCCGCCAGCTCTTCAACGCGAAATGCGGAACCTGCCACGTCATGGCCGCCGCGGCCAGCGTCGGACAGCAGGGTCCGAACCTCGATACGGCCTTTGCGGCCTCGCGCGAAATCGGCATGGATGACGACACCATCAATGGTGTTGTCAAGGCCCAGGTCCTGCATCCGAGGCCTTCCGAAGACAACTTCCCCGCCGTTTCGATGCCGGCAGACATCGTTACCGGCAACGACCTTGAAGACGTAGCGGCCTACATCGCCCGTTACGCAGGCGTTCCCGGCGCCAAGCCGCCGATCGCTCCCGGAGAGGGCCCCGGCGCCCAGGTTTACGCCAACAACGGCTGCGGAAGCTGCCATATCCTCGCCGCCGCGGAATCATCCGGCGTTGTCGGACCCAACCTCGATGAGGTTATCCCCGGCATGAGCAAGGAAATGATCGAAGAATCGATCGTTGACCCCAACGCCAAGAAGACCCCGGGCTACGAGAACGCCGTCATGCCCGACCGGTTTAGCACCATTCCCCCGGACCAGCTTGATCAGCTCATCCAGTTCCTGATGTCGTCGGCCGCTGCCGACGCCCAGTCCTGATCTGATTCAGCTCCACGCCGCGGTGGCGTGTAAAGGGATGCCAAGAAATTCATGCTGAAACGCATCCAGATATCACCCGAACGCTACGCCCAGGTCACGATGGTGGCCCTGGCTGCGCTGGTCCTGATCGTATTCACCGGATCGGCCGTGCGACTCACCGCTTCCGGGCTTGGCTGCCCGGACTGGCCAAAATGTTACGGCGGCTATGTCGCCCCGGCCGAGATCAACGCCTGGATCGAGTACGGCAACCGGTTGCTGACCGGTTTCGTCGGAATCGCGGTGATTGCCGCATCTCTGCTCGCTTTCTTCCGGCGTCCTTTCCGCTGGCACCTCGCCGTGTTTGGTGGCCTGCTGCCGCTCGGCGTGGTCGGCCAGGCGATCCTTGGCGCGATCGTCGTCAAGCAGCACCTGCCGCCCGAACTGGTGATCTTCCATTTCATCCTTTCGATGATCCTGATCGATGCCGCGTTCGCCCTGTTCTGGTGTGCGCGTTATGAAGTCGGCGAAAGACGCTTCTCGACCGATCGCCTGGGTGTCTGGGCGGTGCGCTGCCTGATCCCGGTCGGGCAACTAGTGATCTTCCTCGGGACGATCACCACCGCCTCCGGACCGCACCCCGGTGACCACGACAAGGAACTGGTCAGCCGTTTCGATTTCAAAGGCTCGGAAACCCTGGAGTGGATCGCCCAGCGCCACGCTGCGTCGGCGATCATCTTCGCTCTCTGCGTCATCGCCGTGATCTTCATCCTGAACCGTCAGGGTGGCGACAAACGGGCGGTCCTTCCGCTCAAGGTGGCTTTCGGCATGATCATCCTTCAGATCACCGTGGGCATCACCCAGTGGCTGCTGCACCTGCCAGCTGCCATCGTCTGGGTGCATGTCGCCCTCGCGACATTGCTCTGGCTTTCCATCCTCTGGTCAGTCGCTACTGCCGGACAGCTGGAAAAACGACAAAGTCCCTAGGTTCCAGCGACACCGAAGCACGCAGGCCTGACCACCGTCAGTTCAGGCCAGGCCTTCGAAACATCGAACACGGTTTTCCTCGATAAGGAAATCCGTGACTTATCGTGCAGTAAGTTCCGCTGCGGCTTCCGCCAGCACCTTCGTATGCGCGTCGACGTCAGCCTCGCTCGTGGTCGGGCACATCAGCGCCATCATGTGAAATGGCGTCATCAGGATCCCGCGGTTCAGCATGTAGAGATGAAGCAGCGCATCGAGCGGAACGTCGAATGCCGCTGCGGCTTCGGCCCCTGAACGGGGACGTTCGCTTCCCAGCATGTATTCCGCCCGGCAGCCAAGCCTGGTCACAGTCCAGGCAAGGTTGTGATCGTCGATCACGTCCTGGACTCCCTTTTCGAAACGTTCGCCCATGCTGATCATCTGCTCGAAGTTCTCTTCAGTCAGCACCTCCTCGAGCGTCGCGCGGGCTGCAGCCATTGAAAGCGCGTTGCCGGCCAGAGTTCCGCCCACACCACCGACGTCCGCTGCTTCCCAGACAGTGTGGCTGAGGACCTTTTCCGCCATCTCGTCGGTCATTCCGTAAGCACCGGTCGGGATACCACCGGCGATCGGCTTGCCGATCGTGATCATGTCGGGTTCCAGGCCGTGCGCCTTCGTATATCCGCCCGGCCCGCAACAGAAGGTGTGGGTTTCGTCGATGATCAGGATGGTTCCGGCATCACGGGTGAGTTTGCGCAGCTGATCGAGGAATCCGGGATCGGGCAGCACGATGCCGATGTTGGTCAGGGCCGGTTCGGCGAGCACGCAGGCGACATCGCCATGGCTGAGCGCTTCTGCAAGGCCTTCCAGGTCGTTGAATTCGACTACCCGGGTGGTCTGTTCGATCGGCACCGGCGGTCCGATGTTGCCGACCCGGAAAGACGGCTTGCCGTCGACCAGCATCGCGACGGTCTCGTCAACCGAGCCGTGGTAGCAATGGTTGAACACGATCACCTTGTCACGCCCGGTGACTTCGCGGCAAAGCCGGATCGAGAAGCGGTTGGCGTCCGAGGCAGAAAGAGAAAACTGCCAGTGGGCCAGACCGAACCGGCGCACCATCTCCTGGCCGAGTGGCAAGGCGTCTTCACTCGGCAGCATCGTGGTGATGCCTTTCTGGATCCGGGCGTTGGCGGCGGCCACGGTTGCCGGCGGCGAATGGCCGGTCATCGCGCCGGTATCACCAAGGCAGAAATCGATCAGTGAGTTGCCGTCGACATCCTTGAGCGAGTTGCCGTTGGCGCTGTCGAAAAAGACGGGGTGTGCCCCGGGCCAGCGGGTCATCCAGTTCATCGGCACACCGGACAGAAGGGCTTCGTCGGCGCCGTCGTGAATCTCTTTCGAACGGGAATGATTTGCCTCGAAAGTTTCAAGTTCCCGTTTCATCAGGCTCTCGACAGTGGCGTCCTTGATCTCGGCAAATCCTGATGGTGCGGTCATTTGCTGGGTTTCTCCTGGGTTTTTTCCGTGGTCACTACTTGACAGGCTAGCCGTATTCTGATGTTTTGTGGAATGATCCAACAAAGAGATAAGCCACAGGTTCAACCAAGGAGATAACCGCGATGACCCTCGCACCCCCCGTAATCACCGGACTCGCAGCACGAGAAGTACTCGACTGCCGGGGCCTGCCGACCCTGCAGGTCGACCTCACCCTCGACGAAGCTGTGACCGGCACCGCCGACGTCCCCACGGGACGCTCCACCGGCGCCAACGAAGCCTTTGAAATGCGTGATGGCGGCACCCGCTTCGGTGGATTCGGCGTGCTCAAGGCGGCCGGCAACGTCACCGGCGAAATCGCCGATGCGCTCCTTGGCACCGCTCTCACTGACCAGCGCTCGCTCGACGCCCTGCTGATCGAACTTGATGGCACCGATGACAAGAGCCGACTCGGCGCCAACGCCATTCTCGGCGTCTCCCTGGCCGCCGCCCGGGCGTCTGCCGAGTACTACGGCGTGCCGCTCTACCGTTCGATCAGTTCCAACGCGCACATCCTCCCCGTGCCGCTGGTCAACCTGATCAATGGCGGCAAGCACGCCTCGAACGATCTCGACTTCCAGGAGTTCATCATCCTGCCGGTCGGCGCCGAATCGATGCTCGAAGCCCTTCAGATCTCGTCCGAAGTGAACCTCTTCCTCGCCGACATCCTGCTCGAGCGGTACGGCAAGGTCGCCCTCAACACCGGCGACGAAGGTGGCTTTGCGCCGCCAATCAGCGATCCCCACGAAGCGCTCGGACTGCTTCACGAAGCCGTTGCTGCCGCCGGCTACGAAGGTCGATTCCGCTACGGACTCGACGCCGCTTCCACTCACTACTACGACAAAGACAAGGGCACCTACCTGGTCAACGGAGTCGAACGTGACCGTGACGGAATGATCGCGCTCTACAAGGAACTGATCGAGAAATACGACATCGTCACGATCGAGGATCCGCTCGACGAAGAGGACTTCGAGGGTTACGCGAAGCTGACCGCTGAAGTCGATATCCAGATCGTCGGTGATGACCTTTTCACCACCAACCCGAAGCGCCTGGCCAGGGGGCTCGAGATCGGCGCGGCGAACTCGCTGCTCTGGAAGTTCAACCAGATCGGGACTCTCTCCGAAGCGCTCGATGCGGCAGAAATGGCCCACAAGGCGGGCTACACGGTTGTTGTCTCCGAACGCTCCGGCGAAACCGAAGACCCGATCATTGCCGACTTCACGGTTGCTCTTGGCGCCGGACAGATCAAGACCGGTGCCCCGGTCCGCGGAGAGCGAACCGCGAAATACAACCGCCTGCTTCGCATCGAAGAAGAACTCGGAGCCACGGCCTCGTACCCCGGCGACGTTTTCTCCAAGTAGGAAAGGCAGCAGCGGCTTCGACATAGGATTGATTGATTGTGGAAGAATCCAACACTATGACTAAAGAAATCCCAGACATTGGAGTCCGTGTATCCCCGGTTTCCACGGTTGAAGCCGCTGCCAACGCCCTGCGCGAACTGATTCTCGACGGCAAGCTGCCCCCCGGTGCCCGCCTCCGTGAGCATGAATACGCAGAGCGACTGGGGATAGCCCGTCACTCATTTCGTGCCGCCACCCAGATCCTCATCGGAGAAGGCCTGCTCAAGCGGGAACCCCATCGCGGTGTCGAAGTGCCGGTGCTGTCCGCTGGCGACGTCGCCGACATCTTCACTCTGCGCGCGGCACTTGAGATAGAAGCGGTGCGTCTCGTCGGCAAAGCAGGAATCGTTCCGGCGGCTGCCCAGCGTGCGGTGACGGAGATGTCGAACCTGGCCGAAGACGCGCCCTGGCGTGAAGTCGTCTGGCCTGACCAGCGTTTCCACCAGGCGATAATCGAAGCCGCCGGCAGCCCCCGCCTCCAGCGCGCCTATCTCGGCCTCCAGTCAGAGATAACCCTTTGCCTGGCACAGCTCGAGCCGGCATACGACAAGCCTGCGGAAGTCGCGGCCGAACACGAAGAACTCCTCGCGCCGATCATCTCCGGCGACGCCGACCTGGCCGAAAAACTGTTCCGCAGTCACCTCGATGAAGCCGTCGACAAGCTGGTCGGCCTCCACAACTCCCGCGCCGACGAAGCCACCGAAAAGGCCTGATGGAACCGACCTCGCACAGCCATCAAGGATTGCGGGTCGGAAATCTGGACGAACTCTGCTCCCACGGACTGAAGGACCTTCGCAGTGACGCCCTGGGCGTCGCCCAGGTCGGTCTGACCGCCTGCGATGGCTTTCGGGCGACGGTTGACGCCGTTTCACTCACCGACCGGGGCGTCACCATCGGTGAACGGGAGTTCGAGTTGAAGCCCGACGCCCGGGTGGTGGTCCTCGGGGCGGGCAAAGCTACGCTGCCGATAGCCGAAGCCCTCGAAGAGGTACTCGGAAGCCGGATCGATGCCGGCGCGGTGATCCTCCGGCGTGGTGAAGTTGCGGACCTCAAACATCTCGAGGTCTACATCGCCGACCATCCCCTGCCGACCAAAGAAAGCGTCGCCGGCGCACTGAGGCTCGAAGCGCTGGCCGGCCAGGTGGGTCCCGACGATCTGGTCCTGGCCTGCTTCACCGGCGGCAGTTCCGCCCTCGCATCCCTGCCCCCCGCCGGAATCACCTTTGAGGACAAACGGCTGCTCCACAAGGTGCTGCTCGGGTCCGGCATGCCGATCGCCGAAGTCAACTCGGTCCGCAAGCATGTGTCGACGATCAAGGGCGGTCGCCTTGCCGAACGGATTGCCCCGGCCCGCATCGTCAACCTCACCGTTTCCGATGTGGCCGGTGACGTCCTCGACGTGATTACCGACCCGACCGTTCCCGATACCTCCACGGTCGCCGATGCCATCTCGGTCCTTGAGGACTACGACCTCTGGGATCAGCTGCCCGCTTCGATCACGAGCTTCCTGCGCACCCCGCTTGCCGAATCCCCCGACCTGGACGGCGTCGACATCACTACCGAGCTCCTGGTCACCGGGTTCGGTGTTTGCGAAGCGATGGTCGAAGAGGCCCGCAAACTGGGTTACTCACCAGTGATCCTGACCACCACCCTCGAAGGCGAAGCCAGGGAAATGGGCCGGTTCATCGCTGATATGGCGCTCTCCAGCGCAAAATCCTCATATCCCTTCAAGCCCGGCACCGTCCTGGTCGGATGCGGCAGCGAAAACGCCGTGGCGATCGCCGGCAAAGGTGCCTTCGGAGATGGCGGACCGGGACAGGAAGCCGCCCTCGCAGCGGCCCTTGAACTTGATGGAGCCCGGATCGTGACCCTCTTCATGGATACCGACGGTTCGGACGGTGGCACTGACGCGGCCGGTGCGATCGCTGACGGTCGCACCGCCGGGAGGGCCGCCGAGGTCAACCTCGACCTGCGCCGTGACCTGATGAGGCATGCCACCAAAGAACCCTTCGAACGCCTCGGTGACCTGATCATCACCGGGGCGACCGGAACCAATGTCAACGACCTCTTCGTCGCCGTAATCGGCGGAACCGAAAGCTGAGGCAACGAAACCATGCCGATGATCCAACTCCAGAACCTGACCAAGATCTTCGGTGGTGCGACTGCCGTCAACGGAATAAACCTCGAGATCGAAAACGGGGAGTTCTTCTCGATGCTCGGCCCCAGCGGCTGCGGCAAAACCACGACGTTGCGCATGATTGCCGGGTTCGAGGAAGCGACCTCCGGCCGGATTCTCCTGGCCAACGAAGACGTGACCTGGGATTCCCCGCGCAAACGCAAAGTCAACATGGTTTTCCAGGACTACGCGCTCTTTCCGCACATGACTGTCCGGGAGAACGTCGAATTCGGTCTCAAGATCAAGAAGGTCAAGGCCAATGAAGCGAAACCGCGGATCGCCGAAATGGTGGCCGCAGTCCAGCTTGAAGGTTTTGAGGACCGACTGCCGGCCCAACTCTCCGGTGGCCAGCGTCAACGGGTTGCCCTCGCCCGCGCCCTGGTCAACGAGCCGGCAGCTTTGCTTCTGGACGAACCGCTCGGCGCACTCGACATGAAGTTGCGCAAGGAGATGCAGCTCGAACTCAAATCGATTCAGCAGCGCACCGGCACAACCTTCGTCTACGTGACCCACGACCAGGAAGAGGCGCTCACCATGTCCGACCGGGTTGCCGTCATGAACGGTGGCAACGTCGAACAGGTTGCTGAACCGAGACAGCTTTACGAAGAACCACGGACATCTTTCGTCGCCGGCTTCATCGGGACCTCAAACCTGCTCACCATGCCGATTGACAACCGCAATGGCGGAGTTGCTTCAGCTTCGCTGGGCGAAGGCATGAGGCTCACGTGCACCGACAACGGCAGCGATTCAGCCGAAGTCACGATCACCGTTCGTCCCGAGAAGATCAAGCTGGTTGACAGCCAGGAGGGTGAAGGCTCGAGGGTCCGCGGCGAGGTCGTGGAGAACGTCTACCTCGGCTCGATGACCCAGCTGATCGTCCGGATCCAGACCGGTGAGCGGCTGATCGTGCACCAGTTGAACGACGAAACCGGCCGGGAGCCGATTGCCCCCGGTTCCGAGGTCATTCTCGGCTGGGACACGGCGCACAGTTTTGTGATCGAGGCTGAAAGCGAGACCCCCGCTCCGGGGACCGCAAACCACGAAAGGGACGACACAGCATGAAGATTCTGAATCTCACCGCCGCACTTTGCCTGACGGTGGTCCTGGCCGCCTGCGGCGGCTCCAGCGGCACCACCGACGTGGCAACCGCCCCCGAAGATCTGGACCAGCCATCCACCGGCGAGCTGCGTGTCTTCGCTTATGAAGATTCAGTCACCCCGGAAATGATGAAGCCCTTCGAGGAACAGAACCCTGATCTGAACATCAAGACCGCGACCTTTGACTCGAACGCTGAAGCAGCAGCCAAACTTGCTGGCGGGTTTGAAGCCGACGTGATCGAAATATGCCTCGACGAAGCGGAACCGCTTCTGCAACGCAAGCAGCTCAGGCCGATCGACACAGCCGCAGTCACCGACTGGGACCAGCTCGCTTTCCGTAACGAACCCGAAGTTCGCCAGGACGGAGAAGTAATCATGGTGCCGCTGTCGGCAGGGCCCCACGGAGTCATCTACGACCCGACGCAGATTGATCAGGAGATCGATTCCTTCAAGGACGTCTTCGACCCGGAATTTGCCGGCAGGTCCGCGCTAGGAGCTGATTTCTCCCTGACACCAATCGCCGTCGCAGCGTTGGCCATGGGGATGGAAGACCCAATGGACCTGAGCCAGGAAGAACTCGATCAGGTCAGTGATTACCTGGACGAGAACCGCGATCAGTTCCGGGCACTGTGGCGTTCCGATTCGGACCTGGTCAACCTCTACAAGTCGGGCGAGATAGCGATCTCGGACGGAAACAGCGGTCAGGCCAAGCGCATCCAGGAAGCTGGAGTGCCGGTCGAATGGGTGGCGGCCGAAGAAGGGACGCTCTCCTGGGTCTGCGGGTTCAGCATCTCGTCAAAGGCGCAAAACCTGCAGGCGGCATACCGGCTGATCAACTGGCAGGCATCCGCCGAGGCCCAGGCGATTCGTGGTGGCAATGGTTATGTGGTGACCAACCCGGAGGCGATGCCGCTGGTCGATGAAGACGACGTCCAGACCGCTGACCCGTCAAGCCTCGAAAACGTAATTCCTTACGCCAAGCCACCGCTGCACGACCAATGGATCCGGATCTTCCAGGATTTCCAGACCGCTGGCTGAGAGTTCAAGACATGCAAATCAAAACAGCGAGGAAGCGATGAATCAGATCAAGAAGTGGGTCTTCGCGGGCCTTTTCATACTCGTCGGCAGCTTGACAGTGGCTGCTTGTGGATCGGACAGCTCGGATACGAGCGAAGCCACCGCCCCGAGTGAAACGGCAGCCAAGGAACCGGCCACCGGCACCCTTCGATTGTTCGCCTACGACGACACCGTTACCGACGAGCAGCTCGATCCGTTCCGCAAGGCCAACCCTGACGTTGACCTGAAAATCGCGACCTTCAACTCGAACGAAGAGGCGGCAGCAAAACTGGCCGGCGGGTTCGAAGCCGACGTGGTCGAAGTCTGCCTCGATGAAGCCGAGCCCCTGCTGGCCCGAAACCAGTTGCGGCCCCTGGACACATCGGGGATCACCGACTGGGACAAGCTTGAGTTCAGGGACGAACCGGATGTGCGCCAGGACGGAGAAGTAATCATGGCGCCGCTTTCTGCCGGGCCCTACGGGATCATCTACAACACTGAAGAAGTCCCTGAAGGAGTCACTTCTTACGAGCAGATGTTCAGCGACGAGTTCAGCGGCAAGATGGCCGTTGAAGGTGGCAATCCGGTCACCCCGCTCGCGGTCGCAGCATTCGCTCTCGGTTTCGAGAAGCCGTTCGACATGAGCACCGAAGAACTTGATCAGGCCAAGCAGTTCCTGATCGACAACCAGGACAACATCAGGAGCTACCCTGACTCCGATTCGGACATGGTCAACCTCTTCAAGTCCGGTGAAGTCGTGGTTGCCAACGCCGGACGAGGCACCGCGCAGGACATGAAGGATGACGGCGTGCCGGTGGAATGGGTCGCCCCGGAAGAAGGGACCTGGTCCTGGATCTGCGGCCTTGGCCTGACATCCAAAGTGCAGAACACGGATGCGGCCTACAAGCTGCTCAACTTCTACGCTGGCCCTGAAGCCCAGGCCATTTCGGCCGCCAACGGTTTCGTCATAACCAACCCTGATGCGGAGCCACTGGTTCCGCCCAAGTACAAGGAAACGTCGGACCCGGCCAGCATCGAAGGCTCGATTCCGCTGACCGAACCGGAAGAAGTCGAGGCGTACCGTCGCGCCTGGCAGGAAGTCCGGACCGGCTGATCCCTTGCCGATCCAGCGTCGCATAGCACGGGCCTTCCCGAACTTTCTCAGCACCACGCTGGTCGTACTGGTGATGCTGATTCTGTTCGGGCCGGTCCTGCTGCTCGCGCTGTTCTCGTTCAACGACTCAACCGTGATCTCCCTGCCCTGGGAGGGATTCACCACCAAGTGGTACACGGCAGCGATCAACGACAACGGCGCAGTGACCGCGATCGGCAACTCCGTGCTGGTGGCCAGCATCGTGATGGTGGTCTCACTGGTCCTCGGCACCCTTGCAGCCTGGGGGCTGACCCGCATCAATTTCCGCGGGCGCCCCCTGGTTGCAGGAATCCATGGTGCGGTGCTGGTGGTGCCGTGGCTGATCATCGGCGTTGCCGGCCTGATCTATTTCAGCCAGCTCAACTACGCGCTTTCCCTCCAGACGATCATGCTCATGCATATCGTTGTCACCTTCCCGCTGGTGGTCGCCGTCGTTGCGGCCGGCCTGATCAGGTTCGACCGTTCGATCGAAGAGGCAGCGATCGACATGGGCGCAAACCAGTTCCAGATGATGCGGTACGTGGTGCTGCCCCAGATCGCACCTTCTTTGGCGGCCGCCGCAATCTTCGCTTTCGCCTGGTCCTTCAATAACTTCGAAATCAGTTTCTTCACTGGTGGCTTCGAGCAGACCTTCCCGGTATGGGTGTTCGGTGTGCTCCGCCATTCCTCCAACCTGCCAGTGGTGAACGCGGCTTCGACCGTTATCGCGGTCGCCCAGGTACTCCTGGTTTTCGCGCTCTGGTACGGCATGAAACTGATGAACAAACGTCGCGGCGGTTCCGATCAGGACATGGCCAAGATGATGACGGGCGGGGTGAAGTAGAAAATGGAAGCATCCTCCCCACCGGCCTCCCCGGTTCCAGTTGTTGTCGGCGAAAGGCCGGGCCCGTTTCGCCGGATGCTCAAGCCCCTGGCGTTCATGTCCCTGCCAACCGCAGTGCTGGTCCTGCTGTTCCTTTTGCCGATGGGAATCCTCGCCTACTTCAGCTTTCAGTACGGGGACCTGACCGGACAGTCCGGCTTCACGACATCGAATTTCACCGACATCCTGACCGACTCGCTGTATCGCGAGATCGCCTGGACAACTTTCCAGATCGCGACGATCGCGATGATCGCCCAGCTGATCGTCGGCCTGCCTCTCGCCTACGTGCTTGCGTTCAAAGCCGGAAAGTTCGAGCTGCCGCTGCTGCTGGCCCTGGTCCTTGCCGACGAACTCAACCCGATGGTGCGTATTTACGCCTGGCGCATGCTGCTCGGCCGTGAAGGCCTGATCAACGAGGCCCTGATGTCGATCGGCCTGATCGACGTGCCGATCGATGCCCTGCTTTTCAACAAGTTTTCGGTGATCGTCGTTCTGTCGACCAGCTACCTGACCTATACGGTGATCCCGATTTACGCCTCGATGAAAGCAGTCGACGCGGGCCTGTTCGAAGCGGCCCGCGACATGGGTGCCGGATGGTTCACCACCTTCAGGAGAGTCCTGCTGCCACTGATTGCCCCTGGCATCTTCATCGCCCTGCTGCTCGTCTACGTTCCGCTGTTCACTGACTTCGCCGCACCGACCCTGGTTGGTGGCACTACCGGTTACATGCTCGGCAACGTGGTCAGCGACCTTGTCCTCGAGAGCGGAAACCTCAATGCCGGAGCGGCGATGAGTTTCCTGATGCTGATCGCGGCCGCGCTCTTCTCACTAGTCGCCTATCAACTTTCACGAATCAAACAGGGAGCAAAATGACACCGCCACAAGTGCCTGCCACGGGCGCCGAGTATGACGCCGCGATCATCGGTGGTGGCCACAACGGTCTGGTCGCCGCCTACTACCTGGCGCAGGCCGGCCTGAAAACGATTGTCTGCGAGCGTCGTGAAATCGTCGGTGGCTGTTGCGTCACCGAAGAGTTTGCCCCAGGCTTCAAAGCTTCGACTGGCGCTTATGTATTGAGCATGCTGCGCGAACCGATCTGGCAGGACATGGACCTGCTCGGACGCGGAATCGTGGTTGATCCGGCCGGACCGTCACTTCATCTCTTCGCCGATGGAACCCGGCTGGAGCTTTCCGACGACACGGCGACCGCACAGGCGGCCGTGCGCGAGTTCTCCGAGAGGGACGCCGAAGCCCTGCCGAAATTCGAAGACGACCTCGCTGAACTTGCCGGGCTGGTCACCCCCCTGATCGACACCACCCCGCCTGACACGGCACCACGAAGCGCTGCCGACGTCGTGTCGCTGCTGAAGGTCGGTGGCATGGCTGCCCGCCAGCGCAAGCTGATCAACGAAGCACTTTTTCTCTTCACCACTTCGGTCACCCAGTTCCTCGACGAACGGTTCGAAAACGAGTACGTGAAAGCCGCGATCGGCTGGCATGCGATCAACGACTCCATTTCCGGCCCTTCCACCCCCGGCACCGCTTACATCCTGCTTCACGATCACGCCGGTGAGGACATCGAAGGCGGTGCCCGGTCCTGGGGATTCGTCCGTGGCGGAATTGGCAAGGTGACCGAAGCAATGGCTGATGCCGCCCGCGAAGCCGGCGCCGAAATCCGCACCGAAGCCGTAGTTGACCGGGTGATCATCGAAGGGGGCCAGGCCAGGGGCCTGAAGCTGGCCGATGGCAGCGAGATCCGTTCCCGGACCGTGCTCTCCAACGCCGACCCCAAGAAGACCTTCCTCGGACTGGTTGATGAAGCGGAACTTCCCCCCGAATTCACGGCGTCCGTCCGTTCGTACCGCTGTGACGGCACCAGCATGAAGATCAACCTGGCGGTAAACGAATTGCCGGTGGCCACCAACATGCCCGGTAGCGGGGTCCAGCCTTACCACCTCGGAATCATGGAAGTCAACCAGCCGCTGCGGGACATGGATCGAGCACAGGCCGAAGCCCGCGCCGGCCGGTCCGGCGAGGATCCGCATGTGGAGATGTGTATCCCGACCGTCCACGACCCTTCGCTCGCGCCCGCCGGACATCACGTTCTGACTATCGATGTGAACTCGCAGCCGTACAACCTCGCCGATGCTGAATGGGATGACATCAAGGACGACGTCGCTGACAAAGCCATCGCCAAACTGGAGACCTATTTTCCGGGACTGACCGCTTCCATCCTGCACCGTCAGGTGCTCAGTCCACTTGACCTCGAGCGCCTGCTTGGGATCACCGGTGGCCATGCGCTTCACGGCGACATGGCTTTCGACCAGCTCTTCACCCTTCGTCCGGTCCGCGGCTGGTCCGATTACCGAACCCCGGTTCCCGGCCTTTACCTGTGCGGGGCCGGCACCCACCCCGGCGGCGGGGTCACCGGGGCAAACGGCCGCAATTGTGCCCGTGAAGTGATTCGCGACACCAAAGCCGGCACCGCCGGCAGGGTTCGCAAAATGCTCAGGCGTACCGCCAGAGCCTGAGGCAAACGATGCCGGTCCAGCCGATCCTCGAATCCGAGCTGAACGAGGCGCGGGAGATCCTTTCGGACCTGATTTCGATCCCGTCGCCTTCCGGAAGCGAAGGCCTGATCATCGACCATCTCGAAGGCTGGGCGGCTGATGAAGGCTTCAGCTCGAGGCGGGTACCCGCCGAAAATGGTCGCGAGAGCCTGGTCCTGGGTGCCTGCCGCAACCCGGTCCTGGCGATCGTCGCCCATGTCGACACGGTTACCGCCCTCTGGGCGGACCCGACCGTTCCGAGAAACGAAGGCAACATCGTCCACGGACTCGGTGCCGTCGATGACAAAGGTGGAGTGGCAGCCTGCATGTTGGCCGCACGTCTCTTCCGCTCGGCGGGCGGCAACCTCGATGATTCACGTGTCGTTTTCGCGTTTTCCGTGGATGAAGAAACCGGCGGTGCCGGATCCAGGTCGTTGGCGATTGATCTCACCCCGCGTTTCATGATCGCTCTCGAAGGCACGGAACTCCGTCCCGGCACGGTCGAATGCGGTGACATCGATGCGCTGGTCCATGTTCATGGCAGATCCGCTCACGGATCGCTCACCGACCTGGGCGACAATGCGGTCCACGCGGCGGCAGCTTTCATTGCGGGGTTGCCGTCGCTGGGACTCTCCGCCTTCGATCACCCTGTGCTGGGGGAATCAGGTGCCCATGTGAACGAGATCCGTTCAGGTGAAGGAATGAACGTAATTCCGGACAGCTGCACAATGAGTCTCGGCATCCGGCTGGTTCCCGGACAGGATCTGTTCGGAACGATCCGTCAGGTGGAGGATTACGCCAGGCAGTTCAACGCCACTTTGCAGATGGTCGAAGGCACGGAACCGTTCGAACTCCCGGCTGATTCACCGCTTCTGGAGCGGATAACAGCCTGTGTCGCCGACGTAGCCGGAGCGCCCCCTGATCCGGTCGGGGTACCCGCCTGGACCGATGCCCATAACTTCGTCGATTTCGGCGGGTCGGAAGCGATGATCTTCGGCCCCGGCTCATTTGAGACCGCCCACACCCCGGAGGAGCAGATCGACCTGACCCAGATCGTGGAGTGCAGCCGTATATTTGCCAGACTGATCGATCGTGAAAACATCGATTCGATGGCCCTGGCGCCACCCCGGGACGACATCGCCCGCTACCGAAAGAGTTCACTTTGACGAAATTTCATCCGGTCACCGACCAGCTTGAAGAAGAACCGCTCGATCTTGAACAGATCATTTTTGGCAATCCCAGAACTTCCGCCCTGACCCTGGTCGAAACCAAAGAGGGCAGCGAGAGCGGCCTCTGGCGGTGCACGCCCGGCACGGTTACCGACACCGAGGTAAATGAATCTTTCCTGGTTCTCACCGGCAAAGGCACCCTTGAGTTCGAAGACGGGCGGACGATCGATCTCGCGCCGGGCGTAACGGTGTCCTTCGAAGGTGGAGAGAAGACCACCTGGACGGTCAAGGAAACCATCCTCAAGGCCTTCTGGATCGCTGCCTGAGCGCTTTCAGGCAGTTGCCCCGGCGAGGGCATCCACGGCACGCCTGATCTGCTCAGGGGTCATTACGGCCGAAAGCTGGGCCCGGATCCGGGCGGTTCCTTCCGGCACCACCGGATAACCGAATCCGGTGACGAAAATTCCCTGGTCGAGCATGCGTCCTGAAATCGCGATTGCCTTTGATGTTTCGCCGACGATCAGCGGCACGATGGCACTGTCTCCGGCGACCGGTTCGAGGCCGGCTTCGCCGAGCAACTGGCGGTACTGAGCGATGTTGGTCCGGAGGTCCCCGATCAGCCCGGGGTTCTTCCGGAGCTGGCAAAGGGCTTCGCGGGCACTGGCGGCAACGGTTGGTGGCAGGCCGTTGGAGAAGAGCTGCGGCCGGGAGCGTTGCTCGAGGATCGAACAGAGGGCCTTGTCGCCGGCGATGAACCCCCCGGCCCCACCGCCCAGGGCTTTGCCCAGCGTGCCGGTGACGATGTCGATTTGACCTTCGAGCCCAAAGTGTTCGGCGGTACCACGGCCCGTTTCACCCATAACCCCGAGTCCGTGCGAGTCGTCGACGATCAGAACTGCATCGTGAAGCTTCGCGACCCTGACCAGTTCGGGCAGCGGGGCGAGGTCGCCCTCCATGCTGAACACACCGTCGGTCACGATCAGTTTGCGTTTGACGTCACCGACTTCGACCAGGGCGGCCTCCAGCGCCACCACGTCGGAATGCGGATAGATGGTTTTTCCACCTGGCCGGGCCAGACGCATCGCGTCGATTATTGACGCGTGGTTCAGTTCATCCGAGAAGACATGGGTTTCTTTGTCACAGAGTGCGTCGAGGATCGCGTGGTTGGCGTTCCAGCAGGAAACGAACGTGATCGCTGCTTCTGTGTCCAGGAAATCCGCCAGTTCCGCCTCCAGGGCCAGGTGCGGCTCGAATAGGCCACAGATGAATCGAACTGACGCCGTGCCGGCCCCATAGGTTTCGAGTGCTTCGCGGCCCGCCGCAACCACGGCGGGATTGTTCGCCATGCCAAGGTAATCATTGGACGAGAGCACCAGGACTTCCCCCAGGCCCTTCAGCTTTACTTCCGGACCTTGCGGCGACTCATACACCCGCAGTTCTTTCAAGGTGCCCGCTTCGGACATGCTGTCGAGCTCGGCCTGCAGTTCTTCGCGCAGCTTCCCGGCGGCGGTCATCGACCCAGCTCCTGAATCGAGTTTTCGATTGCCTGACCGATCCGGTCGATGCAGGCAGCGAATTCCCCGGGTGGCATCTTCAACGATGGCTGGATGTTCAACGACGTCGAACTCGAGTCCATCATCACGCCGAGCTCCAGGGATCGTTCGGCGACCAGATGCTGGAGTTCCGGGTCACGCTCACGGGTTTCGCGGTCGTGGACGAACTCGAGGGCCTGGAATCCTCCGAATGCTCTTGCTTCGCCGATCTGCCGGTACCGGTCGGCAAGCACACCGAGCTTCAGACGACCGATCTTCTCCAGTTCACGCACGTTTTCGAGGACCGGCTCGTTTTCGAATGCTTCGATAGTCGCGAGCGACGCAGCACAAGCCCACGGAAGCCATGACCAGGTAGATCCGGTAGGCACATCGTCATAGGTGCCCATGGCCCTTTCCGATCCGAGCAGCGCGGCGATCGGGGCAACCCCTCCACCCATCGCCTTGCCCAGGCACATCAGGTCGGGCTCGATTCCCCATTTCTCAACCGCGAACATTTCTCCCGAACGTCCGAACCCGGTTTTGACTTCATCGACGGCCAGCAACCAGCCGAACTCGTCACAGACGGCGGTCAGGGCGTTCCAGAAGGCCTCGGAGGGTGCCACGCAGCCGCCTGATCCGAGGATCGGTTCGATCAGCACACCGGCGACCTCATTCGGATCCACCGCATGGAAAAGCAGGTGATCACGCAGGTAGTCGATCGTGGCATCGCCGCTGCCACCGGGCCTTGGTGGGCCGAACGGGGATCGGTAAGGATTCGGGTAAGGCAGGTGGGTGAAACCGGCAGAAAGTGGCCGGATGCCGCGGCTGATCTCGTTCTCTTCCGCCCCGAGGGCCGAGGTCAGCGATGTTTCACCGTGATATCCGCCGAGGAACCCGATGACCATCGGTTTGCCGGTGGCGCGGCGCATCATCTTGACCGCGGTTTCCACGACTTCGGTTCCGTTGAGTCCCAGGTCAACCCTGGTCAGTGATGCCGGCGTGATTTCAATCAGCTTCTCGGCCAGAGGCAGCATCTGTCGGGTCGCCACGCCGTGGCTGTCTTCGTTGCCGACTGTGCGCATCGTTTCGACAAGCGGGTCGATCAGGTCGTCGCGCACCGCGCCGAGTGGCACCGAGGCTGACGATGAAACAAGGTCGATGAAGGTGTTGCCGTCGACGTCGTGGACGAAATGCCGGTCCTTCGACTCGATTATGAACGGGGCCAGATGATTGGACGATCCGGGATAGACCAGTTCCCTGAGGCGCGCCAATTCGGTTGCGCTGTTGGGTCCAGGCAACGGTCCGGGAACGGGTGGCAGGGAATCGGAC
>JBAUOE010000071.1:0-5645 GCA_049579585.1 Solirubrobacterales bacterium
GTTCCACCGGGTTGCCGTGGTGATGTTCGAGTCCCAGCCCGATCAGGTGATCGGCCAGCCATGAGTTCTTGGGCAGCAGGGGACCGTGCAGGTAGGTGCCGAAAAGGTTGTCTTCCGTAACGCCCTCGAAGCCGTCGCTGCCATTGTTCCCGTGGCCCGACAGGACCCGGCCGAGGGGCTTTGCCGAAGCTCCCAGATAGGTTCGTCCGCCATGGTTTTCGAAACCGGCGACCGTACGTTTCGTGCCATCAAGCTCGACTTCGATGGCGACGGCACCGATCAGCCGGGGGCCGGGCTCACGCACTGTCCGGAGATCAACCAGGCCAAGTCCTTCGATTTCTTCGTCGGCGAGCTGGTAGGAGCTGCCAAGCAGCTGGTACCCGCCGCAGACGGCGAGGATCGCCACGCCCCGGTCCTTGGCGATCCGCAGGCTTTCCCGCTTGGTTTTCACCAGGTCAGACGCCACAACTTTCTGGTCGCGATCCTGGCCGCCACCCATGTAGACCAGGTCGAAATCAGCCGGATCGAACGTCTCGCCGAGCCCGCAGCGGGTCACCTCGACTTCGATTCCGCGCCAACGGCAGCGCTGCTGCAGAAAGATGATGTTGCCCCGGTCGGCATAGATATTCATCTGGTCGGGGTAGAGGCTGAGCAAACGGAGCTTCATCGGAAGAACCTTAGGGGTCATGCCTTGCCGGCAGCGTGACGAGAGACCAGAATTACCGAAGCGATGTGACGGTCAGTCTCCGGCAGTTCAACCGTTCCGGTCACCTGCAGCCCGGCGGCGGCCAGTTCGGTGGTGAGCGATCGGCGATCGATCAGGTCAAGGGCGATCCGGTCATGGGCTTCTGTGAGCGCTCCGGCCGGGTCCACCGTCTGGCGCAGACGGACGACCGTAAGTGCACCCGGGTCGGATTCAACCGCCACCGGCCGGCTGGCATAGACCCAGTCATCGATTTCGCGAACGTCGGGCAGGAGATCAACCGCCTGGCTTTCGGGTGCGATGATTTCCGAAATCGCGAAAGCAGCGATTCCACCGGGTGCCAGATGGCCTTTGACGCCTTCAAGGAGCCGCTTTCGCATGCTTTTACCGCCGACTATGTGAAGCAGTTGCTGCGGGGCGATGATCGCGTCAAAATCGGAAGGTCCCAGGTCAACCGACGCGAGTTCCGTGACGTCCCCGGTTACTGCGGAAACCCCGGGCTCCGAGGCCAGTCGGTTCAGGTCATCGACCATGTCGGGATCGCGGTCAACGCCGACGACCGTCCGCTCATCTTCGGCGAGGTGGCGGGCGACCCGTCCGATTCCACAGCCGAGATCGAGCAGGGAGTGCCGACCGGATGTGATCTCTGTCCAGTCGGGAAGGTCCGCGTTATAAGCACAGGATTCGACCAGTTGCCAGATCGAGGCCTCGCACGATGCTCGATCAGCGAGGATCAAGCTTCCCAGTATTTCCCGGCTTCGCCCTGCTTGGCGAGCAGCCGCTTCAGTTCCAGCAGGGCGGTATACGTCGGCATCGCAAAAACCTTTTCGGGGCGGTCCAGAAGGGCTTTCCGCAGGGCCTCGTCCAGTTCTTCGTCAACTTCGATGCGGTCACTGTCCCATCCCGCATATTTCAGTCTCAGTGCCATTTCCGGGGCTCTGGTTCCAGTGCACACGATGCTGTCAATCTTCCCGGCGAGGACCTCGAAATCCGCGTCCCATATCCAGGAGACATCACGACCGTCGGCGATGTTGTCATTCAGGGCAATCCACAGGTTCAGTCGTCCCGGTTCGAGTTCCAGGGTCCTCAGTACCTCGTTAGCGCCGGCCGGGTTCTTGATCAGCAGGATCGAGAGTTCGGTTGCCTCGATCTGGACCCGCTCGACCCTGCCGAAAACGGCTTTCATCGAAGCGAGGCTTGCGACCGACCGCTGCGCAGGTATTCCGAGCTTTCTGGCGGTGGCTATTGCTCCAAGGGCGTTGTAAAGGTTGTACAGGCCGGGCAGGGGCAGGCTGAGCATCGCATCGCCTTCCGGTGTGACGATGCGGGCTTCGATGCCACTCATCCCTTTCAGCTTTATGTCACGGGCGGACACTTCCGGATCTGGCCGCTTCATGCCGCAGCCGGGACATGAGTAATGACCGAGATGACCGACGAAGGCACGCTGGTACTCGAGTTCATGGCCACAGATTCGACACTGCTTGGCGTCGTGGGCGTGCTGCAGCTCAGCCAGAGCCTGCTGGTTGTCATCGATGCCGAAATAGGTGGTTCCTTCACCGGCATGGCGGCCGATGTCAGCGACCAGGGGATCGTCGGCGTTCAGGACGAACGCTGTGCCATCGCCCAGATCTCCGGCCAGCTTCACCCAGGCGTCAGCCAGCGCTTCGGTTTCGCCATATCGATCAAGCTGGTCGCGGAAGAGGTTGCCGAGCAGGATCGTGTTCGGATGGAGCCGAGAGGCGGTCTCGGGCAGCCAGGCTTCGTCGACCTCGAACAGGCCTTCATCACCGTTCTGTTCAAGCAGGGCGGTGGCGACACCCCAGGTCATATTCGAGCCTGACCGGTTGTGCACCGGATGGCGCCCTTCGGCGACGAGAATTGAAGCGAGCATCGACGCGGTGGTCGTCTTGCCGTTCGTGGCACTGATCAGGGTCGATCCGTGACTGAGCTTGGAGCCAAGCCGGTCGATCGCGTTCGGTTCGAGTTTCAGCAGCAGGCGACCAGGCAGGGTGGTGCCTCCGCCTTTGCCGGTGGCCCGGCTGAGACGGCCGACCGTCCTGGCCAGTTCCGCGCGCACACCTTTCACGATGCGGGGCCGGGCACGATCATTTCGAGTGCTGATGGCAGTACCCGGATGGTGGCCGGCAGTTCGGTCAGCGGATCGCCGTCGGCGTAAACGGTGAAGGGCCGGCTGGCTTTGATCTCGATCGAATGTGTGGTCCAGGTCTCAACTTCATCGAGTTTGATGTGGCTGCCCCGGAATACCTTCGGCAGGTTGGCCAGAAACTTGAGCTTGCCGACTTCGGTGATTACAACCACGTTCAGTTCGCCATCGGCAAGATCGGCGTCGGGTGCGATGTTCATCCCGCCGCCGTAAAAGTTGTTGTTGGCGACGACGACGGTGTAGCCGGTGTAGCGGGTCTGGATGCCCTTTTCCCGGAGGGCAAAGCGAGCGGGCTTCCACCGGGCCAGGGCCCGCAGGGCGGCATAGGCGTAGACCATCGTGCCTTTGAACAGCTTGGCGTCGTTGGCGATGCGATTCGCGTCCGAGTCAAGGCCCAGCGAAGCGATTCCGAGGAAAGGGTTGCCGTTGGCCTCACCGACATCAATCGACCGCAGGTGACCTTCATCGAGGCAACGCACGGCTGCATCCGGGCTGGTCGGGATACCCAGTGAGCGGGCAAGGTCGTTGCCACGCCCGGCCGGGATGAGTCCCAGTGGAGATCTGGATCCGGCCAGCGCGCCACCGACCGCACCAAGAAGGCCGTCGCCGCTCATCACGACCGGAATTTCTCCGGCGTCACTGGCGTCGAGGGCGATGTCAACGCCATGGGTGGTGGACCTGGTCTTTTCGACCCGGAAGATCATGCGGCGGGAATCAAGCGCCCGTTCGACTGCTGGCAGGAGTTTGAGTGCCCGTCCGCCGCCCGCGCTCGGATTGACGATCAGGGCATAGTTTTTCTCCAGGGACAGCGTCATTCAGGGTGCTCTCGTTTTCTGCCGACGAAGTAGGTTCCGTTGCCGGCCGCTCCGGTCTCGACCTCGGAAATACCGAGTCTGGCGAATTTTCTGACAACTGTCTTGTCCGGGGTGGAGAAGGGTGTTTTCTGCCCACTGCTGGAGGTGATGATTACCGTGCCGCCGGGCCTCAGCACACGGTCGATCTCACCAAAGAAGATCGGCATGTTGGTCTGACTGACCAGATCGAAGTTGGTGTCCGGGTAAGGCAGCTTGCTGGCATCCCCAACCCGGAACGCGACCCTTGCCTCCGGGTCGAGACCGATCTTCCCGTTTGCTTCCCTGATCATTGCGGGTGACAGGTCAACCCCGCGGACCCGGGCCTGCGGGAATTCCCGGGCGAGGAAGAGAGTGGCGGTACCGGTCCCGCAGCCAATATCCAGCAGGCGCTCCGGGCGGACCGGCACCTTCAGGGTTGCTGCGGCGAGGGCGGCCAGGTGATCCGGCGAACCGGCGCCGGTCCGGCTATCCCAGTTCTTGGCCGAAGCATCGAAGAAGCGCATTACCTGCCTGCTCAGAACCGGCCAGAGCCAGGGGGTATGGGCGACGATCCGGCAGATCATCCGGCCGATGAAAACTGTCTTTCTGGGGGGTCCCGAAGGTTGAGTCGCCACCTGTGGATCATGCCAACTCGGGTGGTCAGAGGGCCAGCAGACAAAAGTCGTCGATCAACTAATCTGGCCCCATGAAGAATCGGGAGAAGGTAATCGGACTGTTGGTAGCGCTCGTCATCCTGGTGGTGGCCGTCGCGGGCATCCTCATCGCGCGGGGTGGCGGTGATGATGAAACACAAACTGCCGAACTGGTCACGAAAGAAGGAAACCTGACTGAACCGGAAGACGGGCAGGTTGTCGCCGAAGGAGAAGCGGCCAGCGTGACCATGGAAACTTCCGAAGGAACTTTCAGGATCGACCTGAACACCGAGGAGGACCCGGTCACGGCGAATAACTTCGCCTACCTCACAGAGGAAGGGTTCTATGACGGCCTTGGCTTTCACCGGATCGTGCCGGATTTCGTGATTCAGGGAGGGGACCCGACCGGGACCGGAAATGGTGGCCCCGGCTACAAAGTCGTTGAGGCCCCGCCAGAGGACACCACCTATGACGTCGGCGTCGTGGCGATGGCCAAGACCGCGACTGAAGCAGCGGGCACTTCGGGAAGTCAGTTCTTCGTGGTGACTGGATCGCAGGGACAGACCCTGACCCCTGACTATGCCGTCGTTGGCCAGGTGAGCGAAGGCATGGATGTAGTGCAGGCGATCGGTGAGCTCGGCGGAGCCGACCAGCAGCCAACCAAGGAAGTCGTGATCGAAAAGGCAACGCTCGAGAAGGGCTGACCGGTGACAGAACTCGAGCCGGTTCAATTCGAGACGGAAGCAGGCGGTCAGCTCATCGCCGGCGAAACCGCTGGTGACGGGCCGGATGTCTTTCTCTGCCACGGCTTGAGTGCAACCAGGCGATATGTGGTCCACGGCTCAAAGGTCCTTCCGCGGCGCGGTTACAGGCTCCATACCTTCGACGCCCGCGGACACGGAGAATCCGGGCCCGCTTCCGACTACAGCTACGAACTGCTGGCCGACGACCTCGAACATGTAGTCGCCGACCGGAAGGCCGAAACTCCCTTTGTCCTCGGAGGTCACTCAATGGGCTGCCACACGGCCCTGACCTACGCTCTTCGCCATCCACAAAAGGTTGCAGCGCTGATCCTGATCGGTCCGGTCTACACCGGCACCGAAGATGATCTTGAACTTGATCGCTGGGACGAAAGGGCGGACGCCCTGGAACAGGACGGTCCCGCCGGGTTCGCCCGCGTCATCGGCGAAAGGGTTGATGGCCCGGACGAAGTGAAAGAAACGATCATGCGGCTGGCCCAGGGGCGGGCCGAACTCCATCGGCATCCGGCGGCCGTAGCCGAGGCGCTGCGT
>JBAUOE010000072.1:0-5032 GCA_049579585.1 Solirubrobacterales bacterium
GTCCAGGGTCATCAAGGCCGGTCAGGGCCATCAGCGTGAAGCACTGGGCGCCTTCACCGGGAACCTCGGCTGCGTAGGCGCGGGCAGTTTCGTATCGGTGATGTCCGTCGGCGATCAGCAGTTCGGCGTCGTCCAGGACTTCGGCAACCGCGGCATGGACCTCCGGGTCGGATATCGGCCAGAGCCGATGGGTGGTTCCGTCCTCATCGGTGGCCTCGCCCCACGGTTCACTTTCGACAGAAGCGGCAACCTGAGGCCAGGCATCGCGACTGGTCAGCGAAAAGATCGGCGAAAGGTTGTACCTGGTGGCCCGGGTCAGGTCGAGCCGATCCTGTTTGGGGCCGGGTTGGGTGCGTTCGTGGGGACGGATCCGGCCGGGCCCGTAATCGGTTACACGAACCCGGGCAATTATGCTGTTTCGGGTGCGCCGGCTGCCATCGGGAGCGGCGTAGTCCTGGCTGAGAGCCCAAAGTGTTGGTTCGCGATCCTGTTTCAGAATGCCGTTGAGGGTCCATTCCTCCAGGGTTTCCGCAGCATGCACGTAAGGGTCGGAACCTTCGCCGGTAGCGACCGGAAGGTCGATCTCAACCACGTTGAACGGTGAGTGCTGCAGCAGCTTCGATCGCGCGGCCTCATCGATCACGTCATATGGCGGCGCGGTGACCGCGGGTAGACCCCCCACTGTGGCGAGGTTGTAATGGAGCGCGTTGAATGCTCTGACTTCGGCCATGCCGACACGCTACCCGCTCCCCGCTAGGATCACGCCCCATGGGTACTGGAGAGGATTCATCGGGTAAGCCGTTGCCGTATGCGGTCATCGGGGCGGGGCCGACCGGACTGGCGGCGGCGAGGACCCTTGCGCGCCGCGGCATCGACTTCGTCGGCTTCGAAATCCACACCGGGGTCGGTGGGCTCTGGGACATCGATTCGCCGAAAAGCACGATGTATGAATCGGCGCACCTGATCTCCTCGAAAACAACCACCGCCTACGACGAGTTTCCGATGCGCGATGAGGTGGCTGATTTCCCGAGCCATCGGGACATGTACACCTACTTCAACGAATACGCCGACAACTTTGATCTGCGCAAGCACTTCCGTTTCGAAACGGAAGTAATCCGGGCTGAGCCCGATGGCGACGGCTGGCTGGTCACCAGTCGTGGCAAGGACGGGGAGGAGGTAACCGAACCGTATGCCGGTCTGGTGATCGCCAACGGCATCCTTTCCCAGCCGAGCATTCCCGAGTTCGAAGGGGAGTTCACTGGCGAACTGCTTCATACGTCCGCATACAAGAATCCCGAGATTTTCAAAGGGAAACGTGTTCTGATCGTCGGCGCCGGCAACTCTGGCTGTGACATCGCGGTGGACGCCGTTCATTACGCCGAATCTGTCGACATGAGCATGCGAAGCGGGTACTGGTTTTTCCCCAAGTACATCCTCGGCAAGCCATCCGACACGCTGAACGAAGGCCGTGCCCTTCCGGCCTGGATCAAGACCAGGGTGGATGGTCGGGCGATCCGTCTGATCACCGGCAACCCGGCCCGGCTTGGATTCCCTGAACCGACCGGCAGGATCTACGAAACCCATCCGGTGATGAACACCCTGGTGCTCTACCACGCCGGTCACGGTGACATCAAGGTCCAGAAAGACATTGACCGTTTCGACGGCAAGACGGTGCATTTCAAGGATGGGTCCAGCCAGGAATACGACATGGTCATGCTGGCCACCGGCTACCGGTTGAATTACGACTTCATCGATCCGGAACACCTGAACTGGAAGAAGAACCATCCGGATCTTTACCTCAACATCTTCACGCCGAAGCATCGGAATGTCTTTGTGCTCGGCATGGTCGAAGCGACCGGGCTCGGCTGGCAGGGTCGCTACAACCAGGCGGACCTGGTGGCTGAGTTCATCCAGGCGAGCCAGCGTAATCCGGCCCGGGCCGACGAGATGTGGCGGCGAATCAACGGTCCGCGTCCAGATCTTTTCGCCGGTTACAAATACCGTCAGATGGACCGCCTTCCTTACTACGTGAACAAGGACGCATACCGCAGCGAGATCCAGAAGCACATGGAGATCTTTGACCCGGCTGCCTGATGCCTGAGCGGAGGTTCGTTCGATAAATGATGTTGCCGATCGGCGACATCGACGACGTTCGGCTTGATTTCAGCGACTCCTCGCTGCTCATCCTCAATGTGGTGCTGGCAATCATCATGCTTGGCATCGCGATGGACACCAAGGTGTCCGACTTTCGTGAGGTCCGCAAACTTCCGAAAGCGATGGGGGTCGGGATCGCGGCCCAGTTCATTGCCCTGCCAGCAATCACGTTTGGCCTGACCCTGCTGCTCGGGGTCCGGGGTTCGATCGCCATGGGGATGATCCTGGTCGCCTGCTGCCCGCCGGGCGGAACCTCGAACATCCTCACTTACCGCTCTGGTGGCAACGTGGCCCTTTCGGTGTCGATGACCGGCATCTCCAGCCTGATCGCAATTTTCGTGATGCCGCTGAACGTCGCTTTGTGGGGTGGCCTGCACCCGGAAGCATCGAAGATCCTCCAGGACGTCGATCTGAGTGCCCTCGCGATGCTTGCGCATGTGATTCTGGTGATCGGGGTGCCGTTCATTATCGGTTTGACCATCGCCAGCCGGAAACCGGATTTCACGGCAAAGGTTCAGCCCTGGGTGAAGCGGTTCAGCGTTTACGCGCTGATCGGATTCATCATCGCGGCGATGGCTGGCAACATTGATGTTTTCTGGGCGTACATCCCGATAGTGGCCCTGGTTGTTTTTCTCCACGACACCCTTGCCCTGGCCCTCGGGTATGGCATCGCTTCGGCGTTCCGGCTCGAGGAATTCAACCGGCGGGCAATCACTTTCGAGGTCGGGGTGAGATATGCGGGGCTGGGGCTCGGCATGGTTTTCACTTTTTTCAATGGCATTGGTGGAATGGCCCTGGTTGCCGGGTGGTGGGGCATCTGGGATCTGATCGCGGGCCTTGCACTTTCGAGCTGGTGGGCGAGGCGACCGACCGGTCGTGAGGAACCGACGGCAGGATCGGCCCCGGCGGCCGGGAAATAGGGTGGCTATATGAAAAAGGTTTACGTAACCGGTGGCAATGGTTTTCTCGGGCATTCGGTAGTGAAAGGGCTGGTCAGCGCCTGGGACGAGGTTGACCTGGTGGTCAGTGCCGATTTGCGTGATCCGGCACCGGAGCATCGGGTCGACGGGGTGATTTACGCCAAGGCGGACGTGACCGATGCCCAGGTGATCTCCGACCAGATCCTCGACAACGAGATCGACACGGTGGTTCATCTGGCTTCGATCGTCAATCCCGGAAAGGCGACCACGGTTGAGCAGGAGTACGCGGTTGACGTGACTGGTTCGAAGAACGTGCTTGAGGCATGCGTCAGGCACGGCGTGAAACGCATCGTCGTTTCATCGAGCGGTGCCGCTTATGGCTACCACGCTGACAGTCCGGCCTGGCTCAAGGAATCGGATCCGGTGCGCGGCACCGATACTTTCCCGTACAGCCTGCACAAAAGGCTGGTCGAGGAGATGCTGGTTGAGTACAAGGAGAGCGACCCGTACCTGGAGCAGGTGGTTCTGCG
Source organism: Solirubrobacterales bacterium (assembly GCA_049579585.1). Lineage (GTDB taxonomy): Bacteria > Actinomycetota > Thermoleophilia > Solirubrobacterales > 70-9 > 67-14. The sequence continues at coordinate 3,605 of JBAUOE010000072.1, forward strand.
GATCGGCACGATTCTGGGGGAGAGCGTTGACAACCAGATCACCGATCTTTTCCGGGCGAAAAGACTTTTGAAGATCCGCGGTTCCGATTCACCATTCGTTTTCATCTGGGATCAGGACGTGGTGGCGATCATGCTCCAGGCGGTGCTGGGCGAGAAGACGGGCGTTTTCAACGTGGCTGGCGATGGCTCGATGACGGTCGACGAGATCGCGAAGGAGCTCGGTAAAGGCACTTTGCCGGTTCCGGTTGGCGCGCTCAAGGCAGGCCTGAAGGTTGCGAACAAGCTCGGCAAGTCACCCCACGGACCGGACCAGACCGACTTTCTCCAGTACCGGCCGGTGCTCGACAACACCAGGCTCAAGGAAGAGTTCGGTTACACCCCGAAGTACACGAGCCACGAGGCGTTCAAAGCCTGGCAGGCCTCGCAGGGGCTCTGATCAAAACCCCTGAATAGCAGGGCATTTCGCACTTTCGTGACCCACATGTGAGGTTGTATTCGGGACGATGGTCGCATGACTCATCCCGACTACATCCGCCGAAAGGCGATTGAGCTTCGGACTCAAAACCAGATGACAATCGACGAGATCGCCGAGTGTCTGGCTGTCTCAAGAACAACGGTTTTCTACTGGGTTGGCCATCTTGAAATACCGGAGACCAGGAAGCAGTCTGACGTCCGACAGCGCGCCTCGGACGCAAATCGTGATCGCGCGAAACTAAAACGAGATCTCGCTTATGCCGAAGGAGCGGCTGAGTTCCAGACCCTGATCCGCGATTCGACTTTTGTTCCCTTCGTCTGCATGTACATCGGCGAAGGATCAAAGCGGAGTCGCAACAGCGTCTCGATCTGCAATTCGGATCCTGCCGTGATGAGGCTGGCGAACAGGTGGATTCTTCGCCTTGCTCGAAACAAAGTGAATTACTCGATCCAGCACCACGCTGATCAGTCGATCGAGGATCTACGGGTCTTCTGGTCCGGCCAGTTGGACATTGAACGAGGGGCCATAAAGTTTCAGAGAAAGTCAAACAGCGGACAGTTGAGCGGGCGAAAGTGGAGGTCGAGGTACGGGGTGATCGCGATATCGGCCGGCGACACCTACTTCAGGTCGAAACTCGAGGCATGGATGGACCTAGTCAAAGCGGAATGGAAGTAGACTCAACCTCGTTCGGGGCGTAGCGCAGCCTGGTAGCGCACCTCGTTTGGGGCGAGGGGGTCGCTGGTTCGAATCCAGTCGCCCCGACTCTGAAGTTCAATCTGACAAAGCCCCGCACCCGCGGGGCTTTGTCGTTTACGGGCTTAGCTGAACATCAAACCTTCGTTGGTTCAAAACCAATCGCCCCGGTTCAGCGGCGTTTCCTTCCCGCTTCAGAAGCCGAATTTCAGGGCATTCTCAGGTAAGGGGTCTATGCTCGTTTTATGGAACGTTTAAGG
>JBAUOE010000073.1:0-21862 GCA_049579585.1 Solirubrobacterales bacterium
TGGCTGCTGCTTTGGCGGCGGGCTTGGCTTCGGCTTTGGCGGCGGGCTTGGCTTCAGCCTTCGCAGCGGGCTTGGCTTCGGCTTTGGCTGCCGGCTTTGCTTCTGCTTTAGCAGCCGGCTTCTTCGCCGGTGCTTTCTTCGTGGGCGCTTTGGCAGCAGCGGGTTTTGTCGCAGGGGCCTTCGCGGCAGCGAGGGCCTTCCTGGCGTCCGCTTCTTCGACGCTGGAAGCAGCCGCTTTGGCTTCAATTCCGGCTGCCTTGAGTGCCGCCAGCAGTTCCTTGCTGGTGATTCCTTCTGACTTGGCTATTTCATGAACGCGTTTCTTGCTCACTCGGCCTGGCTTTCTCCGTCAACAGGAGCGGCTTCCGCTTCTTCCGCTTCTTCGACGGCTTCTTCAGCTTCATCTGCTTCTTCTGCGACTTCTTCGGCAACTGCTTCGACTTCCGGCTCATCGCTCGGCTCAACGAAATCAGCTTCGGCACCGGAAACGATCGCGGTCACTTCGGCGTCGTCGGAATCGGGATCAGCCAGGGTCTTGATCACGTCATCGCCAAGACCGGCAAGTACCGAAACGTGGCTGGTCGCGAATCGCGAAAGTGCCTGATGCTGCGGCAGTCCGCAGTAGGTTGATCCGCCGATGGCGGCGTTCGGGCAGCGGCGTCCTGAAGACAGGACAGCCATGCACCGACCGTCGAATTCTTCTTCGCCTTCGTAATCGTGCTGGCTTTCGTCCTTCGCGAACTCGCTTTCGGACTTGATGTCGACACGCCAGCCGGTCAGGCGGGCAGCCAGACGGGCGTTCTGGCCGTCACGGCCGATCGCCAGCGAAAGCTGGTCGTCAGGCACCACGACTGTGGCCTGCATCTCTTCATCATCGACCAGGACTTCACGGACACGGGCCGGTGAGAGTGCTTTGGCGACAAATCGGGCCGGTTCTTCGTTATACGGAATGATGTCGATCTTCTCGCCACGCAGCTCGGAGACGACCATGCGGACCCGGGAACCCCGGGGGCCAACACAGGCACCGACCGGGTCAACCCCGTCAGCGTGGGAAACAACGGCGATCTTCGAGCGATAGCCCGGCTCGCGGGCAACTCCGACGATTTCAACCAGCTTGTCGGCAATTTCCGGTACTTCGAGTTCGAACAGCCCCTTGATCAGTTCCGGGGAGCGACGGGAGACCACGATGCTTGGTCCTTTCGTGGATTCGGATACATCGGTGATCACGGCTTTGACCCGCATTCCGTGGTCGTAACGCTCGCTGTACACCTGCTCCGACTTCGGTAGCAGGGCTTCGACACGTTCGCGCAACTGGACCAGCGTGTAACGCTTGTCCGACTGCTGGATCAGTCCGGTGATCAGTTCACCAACACGGTCACGGTACTCGTCAAACATCATCTGACGCTCAGCTTCGCGGATCCGCTGGTAAATGACCTGCTTCGCGGTCTGGGCGGCGATCCGACCGAAATCTTCGGGGGTTACGTCCTTGGTCGTGATCTCGTCCTCGTACGGTGCCAGCATCTCCGGGTCGAGTTCCGGCTCTTCCGGCTCGCGCAATTCGCCGGTCTCGGGATCGATCGTGCGTTCCTGCTGCTCGATCGCCTCGGAGAGCAGTTTCTCTTCCAGTTCGGCCGGGAGGATCAGTTCGAAGACGCGGAAGTCCCCGGTTTCGTGGTCAAGGTCAACCCGTGCGTACTTGGCTGAACCTGGGCTCTTGCGATAGGCCGATAGAAGCGCATCGGCAAGCGCATCCATCAAGGTATCTGCGGAGATACCCTTCTCCTGTTCAAGGACCTTTACTGCGTCAACGATCTCCTGGGTCACTTGGTTGCTCCTCCTGCTATGTCAGGCACTAGATGAGAGCGTTCAACGCTCTGGTATGGGATACGGACGACCGAGTTGTCAACATCGAGAGAGACTTCCTCTTCGGCCGCTTCGAGGATCGTCCCGGTGAATTTGCGACGTTCTTCGATCAGTTCGGTGGTCATGACCTTTGCCCGACGGCCTTCGAATCTCGAAAAGTGTTCGGGTTTGGTCAAAGGACGTTCAGGTCCGGGTGATGAGACCTCCAGTGAATGGTCCGCGAGTAGATCACCGAGTCCGGAAGTCACCTTCTGGCAGATCTCGAGGTTGACTCCGTCCGGATGGTCGATAAAAATGCGCAGGGCATCGCCACCGGCCGGTTCCAGAGCCAGAAACTCGATCTGCTGATCGAGTTCTGCGAGTCTTTTTTCGATGTCTTCGGAAGGTGGAATCATCTGTTTCTCGGGACTTTAGGGCCAAAAAAAAGCGGGCAAGGCCCACTTCTCGACACAACTGGAGGGGAAAAGCTCTAACCAGTATAGCTCCATTGTCCCCCCAAGCCAAGCCCCTAGCACGGGATCAGTCCTTCATACCTCGATCAGGACGGTAAACGGACCGTTTCCGGCGATTTCCACGTTCATGTCGGCCCCGAAGACACCTTTCTTCGCTCCAAGCAGGTCGCAGACCTCGTCATACAGGGGTTCGGCCAGATCGCCCGGGGCGGCATCCTTGAATCCGGGACGGTTCCCCGAGGAAGTGTCGGCGTAAAGGGTGAACTGGCTGACACAGAGGATCTCACGGTCGCCCAGGGCGTCGTTGGTGCGGCCATCCGCATCTTCAAAGATTCGTACTTTCCGCAGCCTCGCGGCCATCTTCTCCGCGTCAGCTGAACTGTCGCTGTGGGTAATGCCTAGCAGCACGGCCATGCCTTCACCGATCCGGCTGACTTCCTTCCCGTCAACCGAAACCGCGGCTGACGATACCCGCTGGACCACTGCCCGCATCAGCTGTTGCGGAGCCCGAGGGCACGATCGAGGATCCGGTCAGCGACCTCGGTTTTGCTTGCCCGGGAAACTTCGATTTCGCTGTCGGCGGAAACCAGCGTGACTGCGTTCTCAGTCGAGTCAAAACCAATGGAGGTGTCGGAGACATCGTTCAGCACGATCAGGTCAGCGCCCTTGTTCTTGAGCTTTTCCCGTGCTTTGCCGATCGCATCCCCGCCAAACTGGGCAGCGAAACCGACGATTGTCTGTCCTTCCTGCCGGACGGAACCGAGCCCGGCCAGAATGTCTTCCGTCGGGACCAGATCCAGGGAAATTCCGTCACCGGACCGGGACAGCTTCTCGTTCGAGCTGCCGGAAACCGTGAAGTCGGCGGGGGCCGCTGCCATGAACAGCATCCGTGAATCGGGGAACAGCTGCTCGCATCTCCGGGCGAGGTCGGCTGTAGTTTCTACATCCAGCCGGGTTACCCCGTCCGGCGTCGGCAAAGCGACGTTCGCAGCAATTACCGTTACGTCCGCCCCGCGCGCCCGGGCACGCTCGGCGAGGGCGAAGCCCATCCGACCGCTGGAACGGTTGCCGATGTAGCGCACCGGATCGATTGCTTCGCGGGTGCCACCGGCCGTAACCAGAACCCGAAGGCCAGCGAGGTCACGGGCAGCTGTGCCACCAAGCGCGTTCTCGACCCTGGTCATCAGATCCGCCGGTTCCGGCAGGCGCCCGACCCCGAACTCACCGCGGGAAGCCAGCCGGCCCTCCCCCGGCTCGATCACGTCGATGCCACGCCCGCGCAGGATCTCGAGATTCGACTGGGTGGCGGCGTCGTTGTACATCCGGTCATTCATCGCCGGGGCGACCAGACGTGGCGCCTCGCAAGCGAGGAAGCTGGTGGTCAGGATCGAGTCGGCCTGTCCGGAAGCGAGCTTGGCAACTGTGTTCGCCGACGCGGGTGCGACCAGATAGACGTCAGCAGCCTCAACTACGGCGAGGTGACCAATCGGGTCGTGTGCGGGCAGAGGGTCACCGGGGAAGGTGCCGCGCATCGGGTCGCGCTCGAACTCGGAGGTCAGTACCGGCGCCCCGAGAATGCCCTCGAATGTGTCCGGGCCGACGAACTTCCTCGCCGACGCGGTCATCAGGACCCGGACACTGTGTCCGGCCCCCGTTGCAAGGCGGACGAACTCGACCGCCTTGTAGGCCGCGATCCCGCCGCTGACTCCGAGCAGGATCTTCGCCATGCTGCCTCTTAGCTGCGGTACTCGTACTTGAGTTTGCCTTCAGCTACTTCTTCGAGCGCGAGGGTCAGTGGACCCTTGCCCGGAACGGCCGGAACCATCGGCGGCGGGTAGTCCCCGTAACCACCTTCGTTGAGGCTCTGGTAGTAGCTGTTGATCTGCCGGGCGCGCCTGGCAGCGACAACTACAGCTGCGTAATGAGAGTCCGTGTTCTGGAGAAGGTGGTCGACGCGTGGCTTGATCATTGAGGCAATTCTGACAGCTTGCCGCGCACAATGGCTTCCAGCTCGTCCACGGCACGATCCAGATCATCGTTCACAACCTGATGATGGAACTCGTGACGGGCGTCCAGTTCACGTTCAGCCACCTTCATTCTGCCGCTGATCGCCTCACTCGAATCAGTGCCACGTCCGCTCAGCCGGGAGAGCAGGGTTTCCAGGGCCGGCTCGGGTGGAGTGATGAAAAGCTGGATCGCCTCCGGCATGGTTTCGCGGATCTGTTCCGCTCCCTGGATCTCGATTTCGAGGACGACGGGATGCCCGTTCTCGATTCGGCCTTCAACTTCGGAAATCAAGGTGCCGTAATGGTTGCCGCTGTATGCGGCATGTTCGAGGAACTCCCCTGCCGCGACCTTCTTCTCGAAATCCTCAACTGAAAGGAAGTGGTAATGGTCGCCGTGAGATTCGCCCTCACGCGGCTTTCGGGTGGTCGCCGAAATCGAGAGTTCCAATTCCGGGACACGTCGACGAAGCTGTTTGATCAGCGTGCCTTTGCCGACCCCTGACGGGCCGGTGATCACGAATACTTTTGACTTGGCAGGGGCCATCGGAAAGCCAGCCTAGAGGACCGCTCGGACCTCAGAAGGAGCGAATGAATTCAGCGGCGGAGCAGGGTGACGAGCTCTTTGCGCTGCCTTTCGGACAGCCCGCCGATCGTCTTTGCCGGTGAGATGCGGCACTGGTTCAGGACCCGGTTCGCTTTGACCCGTCCGTATTTGGGCACGGCCAGCAGCATGTCGAAAACCTTCGCTGTCATCACGTACTCAGGTGGATTACCGAGCAGTTCCTGAATGGTCGTCCGGCCACCCTTGAGGTCGCGTTTGAGCTGAGCCCGCGCGGTGCGGATGTCGTTCGCCCGTTTGAGCGCGTCCATCCGCTGATCAAGGGACCTTTCCGGAGCTTCCGGCTGACTGGAGAGGGTCTTCGAAGAGGCAGGCATCAAGGGCGCGAGTATAGCCACGATCCTCAACCGACATCGGCCGAAACGCCCGATTTCGGAAAATTCACCTAAACCTCAACTCAAGGTTGAAGCCTGAGCTTCGGCCAGGTTCGAGAACCCACGGCGCTCAAGGGCGCTGACCAGGCCATTCCGCACTGAAATGCCGGCACGCGGGTCACGAAAGTTCTCTGTTCCGACCGCAATGACTTTTGCACCGGCCAGAATGAACTCGAGGGCTGTCTCACCGTCCTCGATCCCGCCCATTCCGACCACCGGCAGATCGACCGCGGCGGAGACCGCACGGACCTGGGCCAGGGCGATCGGCCGGATCGCCGGACCGGACAGTCCGCCGCCGCCGACCCCGAGCCACGCCCGGTTGTGGTTGCGGTCGATTGCCGCCGCCTTGATCGTGTTAATCAACGAGATCGCATCGGCTCCCCCGGCTTCGGCCGCAACCGCGACTTCGTGCGGGTTGGCGACGTTTGGCGTCAGTTTGATCATGATCGGCAGCTTGGTCAACGGACGCAAAGCTTTCATCAGAGCTTCAGTTTCTTTCGGCTGTTCGCCGACGATCAGTCCCGAATGGACGTTCGGGCACGAAACGTTCAGTTCGATGCCGGCCACACCCTCAACCCCGGAAACCGCCTCGACCAGGGCACCGAATTCTTCGGCGCTGTCCGCCATGACCGAAACGATCAAGGGCACCGGCAGCTTGACCAGTTCGAGCAGGTCACCTTCGACGAAACGTTCGAGTCCCGGGTTCGGCAGGCCAATCGAGTTGATCATTCCCGAAGGTGCCTCCCAGAGACGGTGAGGCGGATTGCCGGCCCGCGGATGGCGGGTGATCGTTTTGGAAACGAAACCCGCAAAAGGGAAGTCGTCGATCACGGCACTGCCAAAGGCTCGCTGGGCGGCCAGCGCGTCGTAGGTTCCGGAACCATTGAGCACGGGACTGGCCAGCGGGATGCCGCAGATCTCGGTACTGAGGTCCATCAGGCAGCCTCGCCAGCCATGGCTGTAGTGATCTGGTCACCGCGAACAACCGGGCCGTCGACGCAGAGGCGCATGTAACCGCCGTCGGTTTTCGGCACCGCACAGCCGTAGCAGGCACCAAAACCACAGGCCATCGGTGATTCGAGAGCCAGTTCGAGCGGCACTTCACGGTCGGCGCAGATCCGGCGCACGGCTTCGAGCATGGCCGGCGGCCCGCACGAGTAAACGACAGCACCACCGGGATCGTCACCTTCAAGCATCCGGACCAGCAGGTCGGTCACATAACCACGATGGCCGGAGCTGCCATCTTCGAAAGCCAGTCGGGTCTCTTCGCAGCCGAACAGTTCATCGACCCCGCCGGAATGGGCCTGATCACGGAACCCGAGCAGGGTCCGTGATGGCACTCCCCGCTTGACCAGTTCGCGGCGCAGGACCGCCATCGGAGCGATCCCGATCCCGCCACCGACAAGGATCGCCCCGGCAGCCCGGGGATTCAGTTCTTTCGGCATCGAGAACGGATTGCCGAACGGTCCCGCCAGCCAGCATTCGTCTTCGCTCCCCAATGCCGCCATGCGTGAAGTGCCAGGCCCGACTTCATCGATCAGGAACTCGAGCCTGAGCGACCCCTTGGCGCCCAGGACTCGCGCAACCGAGATCGCCCGGGGCAGGTAAGGCTTCCCCGATTCGTCATGCCAGTCGGACTTCACCGCCAGCATGTAGAACTGCCCCGGGGCCGGGACCGGGCCTTCTTCGTCAATCAGTGTGAAAACCCGGTAGCCGCCCGCGGCATGGCTTTCGGCGACGCGGCATCCGCGGCGATTGAAAGGCGCGAGCGGACGGCTGCCCTCAGCTGCCATGCAGTTCCTGCAGTGAAAGCACTTCCCCCGGTCCCTGGAGCCGGGAGGCGATTGCCCTGACCGCGGCCGAAGCGCCGGTCGTGGTCGTGATGCATGGGATGCCGTGGGTCACCGCAGCCGAGCGGATCTCGTAACCATCTGCCCTGGCACCGGAGCCCGTCGGTGTGTTGATCACCAGGTCGCAGGAACGGTTTTCGATCATGTCGACCACGTGCGGTGAACCTTCGGCAATTTTCTTGATCGATTCGACCGGTATCCCCATCCGGCTGATCGCCTGGGCGGTTCCGCCGGTCGCAACCACCTTGAACCCGAGGTCATGGAACCTGGTTGCCAGTTGGGTGGCGAATGCCTTGTCGGTGTCGGTAACCGAAATGAACACGGTGCCTTCGTCGGGCAGAGCGACACCGGCCGCGGCCTGCGCCTTTCCGAATGCTGTCGGGAAGTCAGGCCCGATCCCGATCACTTCACCGGTGCTCTTCATTTCCGGGCCGAGCACGGTATCCGCCCCCTGGAACCTGGAGAACGGCAGCACAGCCTCTTTGACGCTGACATGCTTGCCATCGCCCTTCGGCAACTCCTGATCAACCAGTTTCTGGCCGAGCATGATCCTTGATGCGATCTTGGCCAGTGGTGCGCCCACGGCTTTCGATACGAATGGCACTGTCCGGGAAGCCCTCGGGTTCGCTTCGATCACGTAGAGCTCACCTTCGGCGATCGCGAACTGGATGTTGATCAGGCCGATCACCCCGAGTTCCATCGCGATCGCACTGGTTGCCGTCTTGATTTCGTCGAGCATTTCGTCACCGATGCTCATCGGCGGAAGCACGCAGGCGGAATCACCGGAATGTACCCCGGCCTCCTCCACGTGCTGCATGATGCCCGCAACGAACACCTCATCACCGTCGCAAAGCGCGTCGACATCAATTTCAATTGCGTTCTCGAGAAAACGGTCAAGCAAAAGCGGATGCTCAGGCGATGCCTTTACGTGATTCTTGAGGTATGTCTCGAGGTCTTCCTTCGAATAACAGATCTCCATGGCACGGCCGCCAAGAACGAAGGATGGCCTGACCAGCAACGGAAACCCGACCCGTTCGGCGATCACGCCGGCTTCGTCAGCCGAAAGCGCGGTTCCGTAGGGCGGCGGTTTGATGCCGAGCTTGTCGATCATCGCGCCGAACTTGGCCCTGTCTTCCGCCTGGTCGATCGCTTCGACCGGGGTGCCAAGCAACGGTATGCCCGCGTCTTTCAGGCCTTGCGCCAGCTTCAAGGGGGTCTGCCCGCCAAACTGGACGATCACCCCTTCGGGCTTCTCGACTTCGCAGACAGCAAGTACATGTTCGAGGGTCAGCGGCTCGAAATAGAGCCGATCCGAGGTGTCGTAGTCGGTGGAAACCGTTTCCGGGTTGCAGTTGATCATCACGGCATCACGACCGCATTCACGCACGGTCATCGCCGCGTGGACGCAGCAGTAGTCGAACTCGATGCCCTGACCGATCCGGTTGGGGCCAGCCCCGAGGATCACGACCGAGGGATTGTCTCCCCGACGCACTTCCGACGGTGATCCCGGCTGCTCATGAGATGAGTAGTAATAAGGTGTTGCCGCTTCGAATTCGGCGCCACAGGTATCAACCGAGTTGTAGATTCGCTCGAGGCCTTCGGTGCCGTCGCCTTCGTTTGCCAGCAGGCTGAGCTCCCGCAGGAACCAGGGGTCGATCTTCGTCTGCTCGCCGACCTTCTCGACCGAAATGCCGCGGCCGAGACCAGCCAGGACCAGGTCGATCCGTCCCGGTGTCGGGATCGCGATCTGTTCGAGCAGTTCGGCGTCGTCCGTGGGCACTTCGCACTCCGAATCGAGCTCACGGGAAGCCATCGCCTTGGCGAACGATTCGCGGAAGGTGCGTCCGATCGACATCACTTCGCCGACGCTCTGCATGTAGGTCGAGAGCTTGTCGTCGGCGCCCGGGAACTTCTCGAAAGCGAAACGGGGGATCTTGGTGACGACGTAATCGATTGTGGGCTCGAACGAGGCCGGGGTCGCCCGGGTGATGTCGTTCGGGATTTCTTCCAGGGCGTATCCGACCGCCAGCTTGGCGGCCATCTTCGCGATCGGGAAACCAGTCGCTTTCGATGCCAGCGCTGACGAACGTGAAACCCGCGGGTTCATTTCGATGACCACGATTTCGCCGTCGGCCGGGTTCACGGCGAACTGGACGTTGGAGCCGCCGGTCTCGACGCCGACCTCTCGAATCACCTTGATCGCGATGTCACGCAATGACTGGTAGACCGGGTCGGTCAGGGATTGAGCCGGTGCCACAGTGATCGAATCGCCGGTATGGACGCCCATCGGGTCGACGTTTTCGATTGAGCAGATGATCACGACGTTGTCGTTGCGGTCACGCATCACTTCGAGCTCGAATTCGCCCCAGCCGATCACTGACTCCTCGACCAGTACCTGGCCGATCGGGCTCGCGGCGATTCCTTTCGAAACCACCTCGGCCAGTTCCTCGCGGGTCTCGGCCACTCCACCACCCTGGCCACCCATCGTGAATGCGGGCCGGATGATGGCTGGCAGCGAAGCCCCACCCTCATCAAGCGACTTGAAGGCTTCTTCGACGCTCTCGACGGTGATCGACCAGGGGATCCTGATGTCAGCGTCGGTCATCACCTGTCGGAAAACCTCGCGGTCTTCACCCCTGATGATCGCGTCACGGTTGGCGCCAATCAGTTCAACCCCGTACTTCTCGAGGGTGCCGTCGGCAGATAGATCCATCGCCAGGTTGAGGGCGGTCTGGCCACCAAGGGTCGGCAGCAGCGCGTCGGGGCGTTCCTTCTCGATGATCGCAGCCACTGATTCCGGGACCAGCGGTTCGACGTAGGTACTGGTCGCGAATTCCGGGTCGGTCATGATCGTCGCCGGATTCGAGTTGACCAGCACCACTTCGTAGCCCTCTTCCAGCAGAACCTTGCAGGCCTGGACACCGGAATAGTCGAATTCGGCAGCCTGGCCAATCACGATCGGGCCGGAGCCAACCAGCATGATCTTCTTGATGTCGTCGCGGCGGGGCATCAGCGGGCCAACTCGAGGAAGCGGTCAAAGAGGTGGCGGGAGTCACGCGGACCCGGGCCCGCCTCTGGGTGATGCTGGACGGTCATTGCTTTGGCCTCCGGAAGGCGAAGTCCCTCGACCGTGCGGTCGTAGAGGTTGATGTGTGAAAGCACGGCGGGACCGAAGTCGGTCTGCCAGCGGACCGGCTCGTCGGAATCGATCGTCTCGCTGCCCCCCGGCCCGCGCACGGCGAACCCGTGGTTCTGTGAAGTGATTTCGATGACCCCGGTTTCGAGGTCTTTCACCGGGTGATTGGATCCGCGATGCCCGAAAGGCAACTTGAAGGTTTCGAGGCCGACTGCGCGGCAGAGCAACTGATGGCCGAGACAGATCCCGACCATTGGCCGTTTGCCCACGAGTTCACGGACGGTTGCGACTACCTGTTCAACTGCGGCCGGGTCGCCCGGGCCGTTGGCCAGGAAGATCAGGTCCGGATCGCGGTCAAGTACGTCCTGAGGTCCCACGTCACATGGCAGCAGGGTCACCCGACAGCCACGCTGAACGAGCTGCTCGACGATGCTCGATTTTATTCCGGTGTCGATCGCGACCACATGCGGACCGTCGCCAGCGAACTCGACCGGTTCCTGCGGCGTCACGGTGCTCGCGAAGTCAGCTCCGGCCATCGCCGGTTCGGCCTGAATCCTGGCCGCCGCTTCTTCGGTGGGCACCCCGGCCGGGAAGATCCCGCCGCGCATCGCGCCCTGATCACGGATGTGACGGACCAGCGCCCGGGTGTTCACCCCGGTAATCGCCCAGACCCCGTTCGCTTCGAGCCAGTCGAGCCAGCCGCCTTCGGCGGTGGCGGCATCATCCCCGTTGCGGGCTTCCCGCATGATCACGCCACGGGCGTGCGGTTTGCCCGATTCCATCGCCGAGGGAGACACCCCGTAATTGCCGATCATGGTGTAGGTGAAAGTGATTATCTGTCCGGCGTATGAAGGATCGGTAACCGCTTCCTGATAGCCGGACATCGCCGTGTTGAACACGACCTCTCCCACCCCGCCTTCGAGCGATCCGCAGATCGAACCTTCGAAACGGGTGCCGTCTTCAAGCAGCACGTAACCGGCGCTGAAAGCGCTCATGCCACGCCCATGCTGAAACTGCGAAGTCGATACGCGATCTGTCCGTTTGCCACGGTCATCAGTACTCGTCCATTCAATGTCTTTCCTTCACACCAGGAGTTACGGGAGCGACTTTCGTAGCCGTCTTCACCGACCACCCATTCCGCCTCCAGATCAACAAGGCAGAGGTTGGCGGTGGATCCCTCGATCAGGCTGAACGGTTCGATGTCGAACGGCGTTCCACCCGAACCGAGCTTTTCGATCAGCAGGGACAGTGGGATCACACCGGGTTTGACCAGATCGGTGTAGATCGATGAGAAAGCGGTTTCGAGGCCGGTGACTCCCATCATCGCCGCTTCGTACGGGACTTCTTTTTCGTGCGGCGCGTGCGGCGCATGATCGGTCGCGATGCAGTCGATGGTGCCGTCGAGAAGGGCTTCGATCAGGGCCTGCCGGTCATTCTCGGTCCTGAGCGGCGGGTTCATTTTGTGCCGGCTGGCATCCAGGTCACGTACGGCTTCGTCGTTCAGGCAGAGATGGTGCGGCGTCACTTCGCAAGTGATTTCAACGCCATTGGCTTTCGCCTGGCGTACCGCTTCAATCGACTCGATCGCCGAAAGGTGCTGAATCTGGATCTTTCCGCCTTCATACCCGGCGATCGCTGCGTCACGGCTGATCATCACTGACTCGGAGATCGATGGCACGCCGCGGAGGCCGAGCGCCAGGGAAACCTCTCCTTCATGCATCACACCACCGGCTGAAAGGTCGGGGTCCTCTTCGTGAAGGGCGATCGTTCCGCCGCACATACGCTGGTACTGGAGGGCTTTTCTCATGATGCCGGGATCTTTGATCGGCAGGCCGTCGTCAGTGAAACCGACCGCCCCCGCTTCCCGCAACTCGGCCATGTCGGTCAGTTCCGTCCCGGCCATGTTCCGGGTCACGGTGGCCATGAAACCGACCGGCACCGATGCGTCCGATTCGGCCTGATGACGGAGCGCACTGATGTCAGCCGGATTCGAAACTGGAGGTGAGGTGTTGGCCATCAGCAGCAACCCGGCGTAACCGCCGGCCGCAGCCGACCGGGTACCGGTTTCGAGGTCTTCTTTGTGCTCCTGCCCCGGCGTGCGCAGGTGTACGTGAGGGTCGAAAAACGCCGGGAAGACATGGAGTCCGTCCGCTTCGATCACTTCGGTGCCGGTAGCTGCGGTCAGGGTGGCGGCCTCAGCCAGTTCGGTGACCCGTCCATTTTCGACCAGGATGTCGTAGCGGCCATCGACCCCAGCTACCGGATCAAGCAGACTTGCTTCGCGAATCAGCAGGGTGGCATCCGGTCCAGGGCGCTGAACCAGTGGTTCCGGCAGGCGTTCAATTACTTCTTCGGGTCCGCGGTTCATGCCGGCTCTCCAATCGATACCGGGCCGGATGGTGCCTGGCCGGCATCTTCGTCGTTGCTGGTGAGAAGTTCGTAAAGGATCGCCATGCGTACCGCCAGTCCGGATGCGACCTGTTCGGAGATCAAGGACTGCCCGGAGTCGATCACCCGGCTGCCGATCTCGACCCCACGATTCACCGGCCCCGGATGCATCACCAGCTGGCGCGGGCCAAGCCTGCGTTCATTGACCTGGAAAAGTCGGGCGTATTCGCGGATCGAAGGCACGAAGTTTTCGCTCATCCGTTCGTGCTGCATCCTCAGGAGATAAATCACGTCTGCTTCATCGAGGTCATCGAGCGAATACCGGACCTCGCAGCCACTGGATTCGATGCCTCGTGGGATCAGGGTAGGTGGCCCGCAGACTGTGACATTTGCGCCCATCAGCTGGAATGCCTCGATGTTTGAGCGGGCAACCCGGCTGTGGAGCACGTCACCGACAATCCAGATGTTGCGTCCTTCCAGGCTGCCGAGACGATTGCGCAAAGTGAAAACGTCAAGCAGTGCCTGGCTCGGATGCTGATGCATGCCATCGCCGGCGTTGATCACCGATGCGCCGACCCATTCGGTCAGCATCTGCGCCGCACCCGCATACGGGTGGCGGATCACGATCGCCGCCGGGTCATAGGCCGAAAGGGTTTCAACCGTGTCCTTCAGTGATTCACCTTTGTCGACCGACGATCCACTGGCCTTGACCGAAACCACATCGGCCGAGAGTCGTTTCGCGGCAAGCTCGAAGGAGCTTGAGGTTCGTGTACTCGACTCGTAAAAGAGCGTGACTATGGTCCGTCCGCGCAGGGTCGGCACTTTCTTGATGTCACGCCGGGTCACTTCGGCGAAGCTTTCTGCCCTTTCGAGCAGTGTTTCCACCTGTTCACGGTCAAGGTCGCCGATGGTCAGCAGGTGTTTCACTGGACCGCCTCCACTGAGCTCAGGATCGAGACCCCGTCAGAACCGTCGGTTTCGGCCAGCTCGACCGATACCCGTTCCCCGCGCGAAGTCGGCAGGTTCTTGCCGACGTAATCGGGCCGAATCGGAAGTTCGCGATGCCCACGGTCACAGAGAACCGCCAGCTGGATGCGGGCAGGCCGACCGTAGTCGAAAAGTGCGTCGATCCCGGCGCGTACAGTGCGACCTGTGAAAAGGACGTCGTCGACCAGCACGATCGTGCGTTCTTCCAGCGGGAAGTCGATCCGTGACGCGTGAACCACCGGCTGGCGATCAGCCGGGCGGCCCTTCAGGTCATCCCGGTAGAAGGAAATGTCGATCTCACCCAACGGGACTTCGACCCCGGTCAGTTCAGCGAGCATGCGGTGAAGGCGACCGGCGAGGACGGCTCCACGAGTGTGAATACCGACCACGGCGACTTCGGCCATGTCGGGATTCTTCTCGACGATTTCATGAGCGATGCGGCGCAGCGTGCGCTCGACATCATTGCTTTCCAGCACAACCTTCTTGTTCAAAACGACCCTTCTTGGTCTCTCTGGACCGGTTTAAAGGAACGAAAGTGAGCCTAGCATGGGGTCAGGATCCAGCCCCGGACCCTTCGTCGGTCATGTCGCGTTTTGCGCCTTGTTTCACCAGTCGGGGTTCACCGCGTTCCGGGAAAGGAAGTTCGATCAGGTCGAAGTCCCGGGGCGCCACCGCATTGTTGAAACTGAGCTTCGCTTCATCGAGTGAAGCCTTCACGTGGTATCGGGCGGAGATGTGAACCAGGGCAAGCATCTTCACGTTCGCTGCCGCAGCGACTTCTGCCGCTTCGGTCGAAGTTGAATGACCCGTCTCAACTGCCCGTTCCTGGTCCTCGACCATGAAACTGGCGTCGTGGATCAGCAGATCCGCATCGGCGGCGGCCGCAATCGTGGCCTGGCAGGGCCCGGTGTCCCCGGTCAACGCAATCGCCCTCCCTTGCCGCTCGTCGCCCATTACCTGGTCCGGGGTCACGGTTCCTTTTGATCCTTCGACCGATTCGCCGCGCTGCAGGGCGCCCAGGTCGGGTCCGAAACCAACCCCGAGTTCCCCGGCACGCACCGGGTCGAGTTCGCCAGGCCGGTCATCTTCGAGCAGCGCATAACCAAGTGCCCGGGTTCGATGCTCGACCTTGAACGCCTCGATCTCGTACTGGTCGTGGCCAACGATGTCCCCCGGCTCGAGTTCTTCTACCTCGACGTGGAATCCGAGGCGCCCGATCAACGGAGAAAAGTCATCCATCAGTTTGTGCATGCCGACCGGACCGAACAACTGGAGAGGCTCGCTGCGATCGTTCAGGTCGTATGTCTTGAGCAGTCCCGGCAGGCCAAGGCAGTGATCAAGGTGAAAATGGGTGAGATAAAGCTCATCGACCTGAACCAGGCCAACCGAGCTGCGCAGCTGCCGCTGGGTGCCCTCCCCACAATCGAACATCAGCCGTTCGCCGCCGCGGGTGACCAGCACACTGGCGGTTCCACGCAGGGCGGTTGGCACCGGTCCCCCGGTGCCAAGGAATGCGACTGACAGATCCATGACCACTAGCGTAGATGGACGGCGCCCGGCGTTGGTTGCCGGTTCCGTAGACTGCCCACCTTGAGCGCCCGTAGCTCAGCTGGATAGAGCGTCCGCCTCCGGAGCGGAAGGTCGCAAGTTCGAATCTTGCCGGGCGTATAAGAAGCAATTGCTCATTCCCATGACTGATTCCACCGCAGACAAGAAATCCGACCGAATCCCGCGCGGCGCAATCGCGGTTGTGATCGTCGGCCTGATCGGAACCCTCGGGGTCCTGGCTCTCGATTGGCGCGGCGGCGGAACGTCGGCGGAGCTTCCCTGGACCACGATCACTGCGGTCAAGACCCCGCCAAAAACCAAGGTCGGCCCTGACGGCACTTTCGAAATGGCCCGGACGGCGATTTCAGCGATCGGGCAAAACGGCGGCGATTCGTCCGTGTTCCGTATTTCCGGTGTGCTCCGGGTTGATACCAACGGCAAGAGCATTCCCGCTGAAGCCACCTGCCGGATCGAAGTAGTCGACGACGATTCATCGATCGCCCGGACCAACAAGAAACGCGCTTCATGGCCGCGACCGAGCAACGAACTCGACCTCCAGAAGCAGGCGGTTCCCGATCTGTCGGTGGTCAAATTCAATGCGGTCGGCAACGACATCCTCGGCCTTGAGATCCGCGATGTGGTCCGCAACTACACGAATTCGGCAGTTCGCACCACGGTCGAATGGGTCCCGTTCAAAGAACGTGAGCAAGGCTGGATCTGGAAAATGCCGAACGGCACCGGCCCCAGCCCGGCCAGCCTCGGCTATGTGGTGATTTTCAAGACGGACGTGCGTCCCGAGGCCACCCTGAAGTGCGGCGCCACCATTGACGGCAACACGGTCAACCAGAGCGCCCTGGCCCGTCAGGAAGAATGGCCGCTGCCCGAGCCCGACCTGAACGCGGCAACCGAAGCTGAGAACGCTCCGGACGTCGAGTAGTCCTCAGGCTTCGGGATCCGCAACGAGCATTTCGGGGCCTTCTTTGGTTCCCCCGACTTTGCTCATCGATTTGTTTGCCGCCTTCGACGTAATCCGCCCTGATTCGAGCGGTTTGCAGAAAGAGACCGCTTCTTCAGGGTCCAGCCTGTCGCTCATCCAGGCAGCTTCCGCCTCGGCGTCAGGCAGGATCACCGGCATCCGGTTGTGGACCGGTTCGACGTCCTCGTTCGCTTCGGTCGTGATGATCGTGCAGCTCGTCATCTGTTCGCCTTCCCACTCCCTGGTAGTGGCGAGGCCGGCGAAAGCGAAAGGCTCCCCGCCATCAACGGTGAAGTGGAACGGCTGCTTCGATTCCTTCGGGTTCTCAGCCTTCATCCATTCGTAGAAACCGTCAGCGAGGATCAGGCAGCGGCTGCTTGATTTCTTGACAAGCGGTGCATACGCACGGCTCTTCAGCAGTCCTTCCGAGCGGGCGTTGATCATCTTGTAGCCGACCTTCAGGTCCTTCGCCCAGAAAGGCACCAGCCCCCAGCGTGCGAGCTGAGCATGCTTGCCGCTGCCGTCCTCATCATTGTGGACGGTCAGGACTTCCTGGGTGGGCGCCACGTTGTAGCGGCTGAGCGCGTTCTCCATCTGGTCATCGAGGGAGATCTGGAAGCGGCTGCCCAGCCGCCGCTCATCGGATGAGGTAAGTGTGAATCGTCCGCACATGGCTTCAGATTAGCTGCATCGTCAAGCCGGATCCGGAAAAACCCGGCGGTGGGCCTAAGGGTGCTCCTGGTACCACGAAACCGCCTCGGCGATTCCGTCACTGAAACTCATCACCGGCTGCCAACCAGTGATTTCTTCCAGCCGGGAAGCATCGACGAACTGGCGGTCGATTTCGCCGTCAGGATTACGGTCGAGCAGATAGTCGGGTTCCTGACCGGATCCGGTGGCCGCTTTGATCTCTTCGATCACCTGCCGGACCGAACGCGGCTCGCCCGTTCCCGCATTCAGGGCCTCTCCCCTGCCCGGACCAAGTTTCACCGCTGACTCGATCGCCAGGTATCCGGAAACGGCATCGCTGACATGAAGGAAGTCCCGTTGCGGTGACCCGTCGGAGCGGATCTGCGGCTGACGGTCGTTCAGGTATGCGGTAACCACTTCCGGGATCAGCCGGGATTCGTTGAGGTCACCGCCGCCGTAGACGTTCGCGAGGCGGGTTACCCCGACCGGCAGCGCCCAGGACTTCCAGTAGCTGCGGCTGATCACATCGGCCGCCGCCTTGCTTCCTTCGTATGGCGCGGCCGGCTTCAGTTCGTCTCCCTCGCGGTATGGCAGGGAATCACTCGGGCCATACGCTTTGTCGGAAGACGCAACGACTACAGCCGAGACTTCGTTTTCGCGGGCCGCTTCAAGCACTGTCCAGGTGCCTTCGACATTCGACCTGAAGGTCCCCACCGGATCAGCCGCAGCCGGCCCGACCAGGGTCTGGGCTGCGAGGTGGAATACGGATTGGATTCCCGCAGTAGCTCGGTCAACCGCGGCCCGGTCGGCAACGTCGCCTTCGATCAGTTCAACCTGTCCGGCGAGCCCGTGGAGTTCCAGTGCCCGGCCCGGCGCATCAGGCAGGTCAAGCACCACCACTTCATCCCCGCGTTCAAGCAGCGCCTTCACCAGGTGCCCACCGATGAATCCCTGTCCTCCTGTCACTAACGACTTAGCCACGGTGCTTCATTCTTCTCCCAGAGGTCATTGAGGGTGACCAGATCCTTGTAGGTATCCATGCAGTCCCAGAATCCATCATGCTGGAAAGCTCTCAGTTCGCCGTCGACGGCGAGCTCTTCCAGGGGCCGGCGTTCAAGAACGCTGTCTTCGCTGATGCGATCCACCACTGCCGGTTCGAAGCAGAAGAAACCGCCGTTGATCCAGTGCTCGGATCGCGGCTTTTCGGTGAATCCGCCGACTTCGCCATCTTGGCCGACATCGACGACTCCCCACTGGATGTGCGGACGAACCGTGGTCATCGTCGCAAGTTTGCCGTGGCTGGCATGGAACTCGAGTTCCGCGTCAAGGTTGATGTCGGCCACACCATCGGCGTAGGTGACGCAAAAGGTCGAGTCTCCAGCAGCATCCGCCGCGCGTTTGATCCGCCCGCCGGTCGGCGTGTCGAGACCGGTATCGACGCATTCAACCGAAACACCTTCCGGCCACGCCTGGCTTTTCGCGAATTCATCGACCATCTCGCCGAGATAGCCGGTGAGCGGGAAGAACCGGGTGAAGCCCTGGCTGGCATAGATCGAAATCACATGCCAGAGCAGGGGGCGTCCACCGACCTCGACCAGCGCTTTCGGCAGGGTCTCTGTCTTCTCACGCAAGCGGGTGCCGCGGCCCCCGCTCAGAATCAGGACTGGTGGCTTCAGCCTCCGGCCACCGCAGGAAGAATCGTGATCTCGTTGCCTTCGCTCACGGCCGTCGCCAGACCCTCGCCGTAACGGATGTCTTCGCCGCCAACGTAAACGTTGACGAAGCGGCGCAGTTCACCTTCTTCGGTGATGCGTTCCTTCAGGTCGGAATGTTCGGCAAAGACCTGGTCGAGAACTTCGCCGACGGTGCTGCCGTCGCCTTCAAGTTCCGCCTGGCCGTTCGTTGCAGCACGGAGCTGACTCGGGATTTTGACTGTTACTGCCATCAGGCTGCGACCTCCTGGCCGAATTTGGATTCGAAGCTTGCCGGATCGGGATCGATCGTCGTGAATTTGAAACTGGCGCGGTTGGCGTCAAGGGTCTTGAGGCCTTCACCGGTGATGTAAACAACTACCTTCTCGCCGGATTTCAGCTCACCGCGTTCGGCCAGCTTTTTCAGCACGCCGACGGTAACGCCTCCGGCGGTCTCGGTGAAAATCCCGGTGGTTTCGGCCAGCAGCCGGATACCTTCGCGGATCTGATCGTCGTTGACCATGTCAATGGAACCGCCGGTACGACGGGCCTGTTCCACTGCATACGGGCCGTCTGCCGGATCGCCGATTGCGAGGCTTTTGGCAATCGTGTCCGGCTTCTGCGGACGGCATATGTTCGATCCGTCAGCGAAAGCGGTCGCCACCGGGGAGCAGCCTTCTGCCTGCGAACCGTGAAATACCGGCATCTCACCGTCAACCAGGCCGATGTCCAGCCATTCCTGGAAGCCACGGTTGATCTTGGTGAAGAGCGATCCGGAAGCAATCGGGGAAACGACCCTGTCCGGCAACGTCCAGCCGAGCTGTTCGACGGTCTCAAAAGCGAGTGTCTTCGATCCTTCCGCGTAGTAAGGACGCAGGTTTACGTTGACGAAAGCCCAGGGCTTTTCATCCGCGAGCTGCGTGCAGAGCCGGTTGACATCGTCGTAGTTGCCGTTTACCCCGACCAGTTTGGTGCCGTAAATGTCGGTCGCCAGCAGCTTCTGTTCTTCGAGGTTGGCCGGAACGAACACGTAGGAATCAAGGCCGGCTGCGGCAGCGTGTGCGGCAACAGCGTTGGCGAGATTGCCGGTTGAGGCGCAGGCTACGGTTTCGAATCCAAGTTCTTTCGCTTTGGCGATCGCCACCGCGACTACCCTGTCCTT
Organism: Solirubrobacterales bacterium; assembly: GCA_049579585.1. Lineage (GTDB taxonomy): Bacteria > Actinomycetota > Thermoleophilia > Solirubrobacterales > 70-9 > 67-14. The sequence goes on from JBAUOE010000073.1 coordinate 19,743, forward strand.
GAAGGAGTGGGTCGGGTTGGCGGCATCGTTCTTGACCCAGATCTCGGCGTCGGTTCCGATCCGTTCCGCCAGGCGATCCGCCTTGATCAGCGGGGTCATCCCCGGTTCGAGCGGATCGGATGCTTTGCCGTCGAAGGGCAGGAAGTCCGAGTAGCGCCAGATGCCCTGTGATCCTGCCTGAATCCTGCGTCGGGCTTCTTCCGCGTCCATTCCGGAGTAGTCGTAACGCACTTCAAGCGGCCCAAAACACTCCGCGCAGAAAAAGTTTGCGTTGAGCTCGTATTCAGCTCCGCATTCCTTGCATTTCAAATTGTTCGCTGCCATCCGATCACCTTTCAGTCAAATGAAAAAACCTTCGCCTGTGGGGCGAAGGTCCGATCGGACTTCTCCCCACATCTCCCGGCCGTTAAGCCGCTGGATTTGGCACCTTCAACGGACTCTCGTCTGATGTGGTTGCCGGGGTTTCATTGGGCCAAGTCCCTCCACCCCTCTAGATGTGGCGCTTATGTAAGGAGGTACCGTAGCAAACGGGCGGAAAGCCGCTCAGGAACGCCGGGCGCGGTGTGCGCGGATCACCTTGATGCTCGAATTGGAGCCTGCGGACACCCCGTCGGCTTTCAGGGTGTGGCCGATTGCGAATCTGTGCCCCGGTTTGAGGCTGTTTGCGGCCCGCATCCGATAGTGGAACTTTCTGCTTCCACCGGGCTTGACCGGGCTGAGCTTTCGGCATCGTCTTTTGTTTGTCTTCAACGGCCCTGGCTTGAGGCAAAGACGGCCGGTGCCAGCGGATTCGCCCCGGTTGCGGACCGTCAGGACTGCCCGGACAATGCCTCCCGGCTTGACTTTCCTGCGGTCCAGTTTCAGCCATGTACGGAGCTTTGCCGGCCCGGCCGGAACCGGCTCTGGATCAGGGTCGGGCTCGGGGTCGGGTTTCGGGTCCGGCAGCACGGCCTTCAGGCAGCTGCCTCCCAGGTCGCAGGTCAAATCGTCGGTGTCGGTCACGGGCGGCAGGAATGCGGCCGACTGGAACGTTTCGCTCAGCGCATCGACTGTTGGTCGTCCGTTGAGGGTCGGGGACAGCAGCACCTGGTCCTGGCTCGGGTCGAGGTCCAGCCAGCGGCGGAACCAGGCGGTTGTGTAGTGGCCCGCGTCTTTCCAGAAGGTTTCGTCACCGTTCTGGTCGGCGAAGTCAATGTGCCTGGCGCCGCGCAGCACTATTTCCGCGGTCGGGAAGCCGTAGCTTCGCCAGGTGCGCCACCCGCCGAGTTTGATGTCGGGATCGAAAACGGAAGCGAGGCCGCTGCATGGTTCATCTTCAGCGAATCCGAGGGCGGGCGTAACCGGCACGAAGTATCCCTGGGGCTCGCCGAAACACTGCATGCCGGTGCCGCCGGGATCGCCGGTGAGGCGGCTCCGCAGGTTGCTCATGCTGACGATTGCGTCGATGCCGAGGCCGTAGACCGGCGTTTCGTGGATGCCGGTATCGATCGCGCTCGCCACCACCGCGCCTTCGTCGTAGGCAGCGAGGCCAAGCTGGTCCGTGTTCGCGTAGGTAGACGCAACCGGATCGGTCTCGAGGAAGTGAACGACCGACACTTCGGCCTGGATTGCCACTGTCGCCCAGTTGACCAGGTAGGGAAAGTCGGGGTCTTCGGGCAGTACCGGATCTTCCAGCGTGTCGAAGACCGCCGCGACGAATCCATGCCCGGCCAGGTACTGAGCGGCCCACCAGAGTGTGCAGCTGTCCTGCCCCAGTCCGTGCTGGAGGATCACTACCGGACGCCGTCCGGGGTAGGTGACCTGATCAGCCGGACGCAGGACCGCACCGCTGGAATAACGCTGGGGAGTGGTTGCCGGAAAGTATGGAAATTCAACCGCCTCGGCCACTGAGTCACCCATTGACGCGGGTTCGGCGTATCCGGGACAGACATCGGCCCCCGCAACTTCCGCGGAAGCGCCAACCGGCAGGCAGAACGCAAAGAAACCCGCGATCAGCAAAACGAAAGAGAACCTCCGAAACAACATGAAGCGATCCTACGCACTCGAGCAAAACCAATCGCCCAGCCACCACCAACCGGACTGGCAATGAATTGACGCTATATAAGCGTCAATTCATTGCC
>JBAUOE010000074.1:0-1802 GCA_049579585.1 Solirubrobacterales bacterium
GGGCTTCTTCGGTCCGGAACGGTCAACCTTGACGCCGGTGACCGCTTCTGAATACGGGGTCACAACCGTGCGTGGTTCCGAGATGTTGGTTCCCGGCAGGATTGTCGTATTGCGAACCCGGTAGCTGAATGTACCCTGCGTTTCCTTGCTGAAGGAAGCAGTTCTGTCGGCCACGCTCGGGCTGACGTCGGTCCAGTTGGAACCTGAGCTGTCACCACGCTGTACTTCGAACGTTGTATCGGGCGCTTCGGTGCCAACCCAGGTCAGACCGAAATTGCCTTTGTTCTTGGCGTTGCCGACCAGCAGCGGTGCCGTGGGACGGATTTCCGCGAATTGGCGGGCGGATTCCTTCAGTCGCTCTACGTCTTCCGGCAGGATGAACCCGTCCGGGATCATCGCGTCGGCCGCAACGTCGTACTTGCCGAGGTAGTCCGCGAAATCGGTGTAGAGGGAGCTGAGCTGTTCTTCGCTGAACGGCGTGCTCGATCCGAGCAGCCCGCAGAAGGCCGAGAACAAAGAGCCGCCCGGTGCCGACGAATTCGATCCATCGTTGAGCGCGGTCGGCACATCCATCGCCGGGTAACGGATGCCGCCCTTGGCGATCCCGAATTCGTCACGATCGAGAATCGTCTCCGGATTGTTCTGCGGGGGTGCCAGCGGATCGTAGTCCGGGTTCGGCACGTACTGACCACGCGGTGCGATCGGTGGTGCTTCACCTGAATTGACCCACTTGCGCAGCGCATCGGTCGCCCGGTTCACCGTGAACGGCTGCTCGACCAGGGAGAGCGGGAACTTCTGACATTGAACGGTGAGTTCAAGGAAGTCGCGGGTGAGCACTCCGTTGATGTTGTCGAAAGCCATGCGCGGCAGATGTGAGGCACCAGCAACTTCCCAGTGCCTGATCGACGAAGTGTCGGGAAAGTCAGCCGGGGTCCGTTCGGACCGGTTCTCGGTTTCGGTAAGTACTCGGATTACCTTCTCGGGGCGATCGGTGCGAACGCTCGATCCACAGACTGTCAGCAGATAAGCATCGGAAATTTCGTGGATCGGATTGATCTCGTTGTGATGGGTGGCGAGACGCCCACAGGACTGGGACTCTCCCGAGGAGATGATCGTGTCGGCGTTGATTCCGCCCAGCGGGTCCGCCCCGGTTCCTGCACCACGTATGGCCTTCAGGGCTGAAGAGAAGACTTCGTAGGAGAGTGCGTCAGAGTCGAGCCCGGGACCGGTCGGCACGGTGCCGTTGCCGTTCACGCTCAAGCCGGCGTACCGGGTCGGGTTGAAGTTCAGTAGAGAATTCACACCCACGTTCTGAGCGGTCACACCGACGAAGGTGTAGCCGTTGTCCATCAGGAATTCCGGGTCGCCGAACCAGTTCCATTCGATGTCCTGGGTGGCGGTTACGTTGTTCCATTCGGCAACTACCGTGCCGTTCGCATCAGCCGCTGCGGCCGGGCGTCGGACCACGATCCGGGTCTTGAAGGGGTAGGTGCCATCGCCGTCATTCCTGGTGGCGGTCGTTTCGAAATCGCCGGAAGTGTCGTAGGTGTAGCCGTTGCCCTCGATGAAGAATTCTTCTTCGACGTAGCCGTACTTGTTGAGATCCTTGTCCGTGGAGAGGAACGGGTAGGAGTCAGCAGTGACGGGCACCGGGCCCGATACGGCCGGGGTTGGTACGTCAGACAGGGCCGCCGACGCCGGTGCCGCCGAAAGCAAAGCAACGGTAGCGGTGGCCATAGCGGCAGCGAATGCACGCAGTTTCATGAAATCTCTCTCCTCAACCCTTACCGGCAACCTCAATG
>JBAUOE010000075.1:0-7396 GCA_049579585.1 Solirubrobacterales bacterium
AGTGTCATAGTCACGTACGTCTTGGTACTTTTCTGACCGATTTGAGCCGATGGGTATCTCTTCGCATGGAAGCGAGGAGATACCCATCGACTTGAAACCAGAGTCAGGCCGCAACCGGACTGACTCCGGCAGTCGCTCAGACCCGCTGGATCAAGGTGGCCGTGCCAAGACCGCCAGCGCAGCACATCGTGACCAGCCCGAATTCCTGATCGGCCCTTTCAAGCTCATGCAGGGCGCTGGTCAGCAGGCGGGCGCCGGAACAACCCAGTGGGTGCCCAAGAGCCATCGCCCCTCCGTTCGGGTTGATCTTCTCGGTGTCCGACGGATCCAGCTCCCGAACCCAGGCGGCCACCACGGGGGCGAAAGCTTCATTGATTTCGTAAAGGTCGATGTCGTCGATCGACATGCCGGTGCGCTGAAGCAGCATCCGGGTGGCATCGATCGGCCCGGTCAGCATCAGGACGGGATCGACCCCGATCACTACGTGGTCAACGATCTTCGCGCGGGCAGTCAGAGCCCTTTCGCTGACCCGGTCGGCCCTTCCGACCAGAACCGCCGCCGCCCCGTCAGAGATCTGCGAGGAATTGCCGGCCGTGATCACGCCGTCATCTTCGAAAGCTGGTTTCAGGGAAGCGAGACGCTCGGCGCTGGTGTCGCGACGCACGCCCTGGTCCACTTTCACCTCGCCATCAGGCGTCATCACCGGCACTATCTCCCGTTCGAAACGACCTTCGTCGATCGCCCGGGCAGCATTCTGGTGGGACTTCAGAGCCCAGTCATCCAGTTCCTCACGCGGGATGTCCCACTGCCGGGCAATCATCCCCGCCGAAATCCCCTGGGACACCAAGGCGTAACGATCCATCAACGGTTCAGGGAAAGGCGTTCCCGTCTTGTCCCAGAGGCCGGTTCCGACCCCCATCGGCACATGGCCCATGTGTTCAACCCCGGCCCCGATCACCAGTTCTCTCGCGCCCGAACCAACCAGGCCGGAGGCCATGTTCACCGCCTGCTGGGAAGAACCGCACTGAAAGTCGATGGTGGTGCCAGCGGTCTCCAGTGGCAGGCCAGCCTGAAGCCAGGCGGTACGACCAACATTGAGGCTCTGCTCACCGAACTGCTGCACACAACCGGTGATCGTTTCGTCAACTTCACCGGCCTTGATGTCGGCCCTTTCGATGATGCTTTCGTAAACGGCACCAAGCATCTCGTTGGCATGGGTATTTCTGAAGTCACCCTTCTCGGGGTGTCCGCGACCAACGGCGGTGCGGGCAGCTTCGACGATTACGACATCTTCCGGATTCAGGCTCATGGTTATCGGGACCTCTCTGGGTTACGGCTTAATTTGGGGTTCAACGCGGGGCCATGCGGATCGCGCCATCAAGGCGAATCACTTCGCCGTTCAACATCTCGTTCTCGGCGATCTGGATCGCAAGGGAAGCGAATTCATCGGGCCGGCCAAGACGGGCCGGATGCGGGACCGAAGCCCCAAGCGCATCACGTACTTCCTGCGGCAGTTCGCCAAGCAACGGCGTGTCGAATAGCCCCGGGGCGATCGTCACGCAGCGGATCAGCTTGTCCGACAGGTCACGCGCGATCGGCAGCGTCAATGAAGCAATCCCGCCCTTCGATGCGGCATAGGACGCCTGGCCCATCTGACCGTCGAAAGCAGCGACCGAAGATGTGTTGATGATCACGCCACGTCCGCCATCCTCCAGCGGTTCGTTGTTCACCATCGACGCCGCGGCCAGCCGCAACACGTTGAAGGTTCCTATCAGGTTGATTTCGATCACCCGGCGGAAGCGCTCAAGCTCGAGTGCTTCGCCTTTTCGCACCACCTTGCCGGGGTCACCGATACCAGCGCAGTTCACGCAGACCCGCAACTCGCCCAGCCCGGTCGCCACCGCCACCGCTTCAGCGACCTGGTCCGGGTCACGAACATCGGCCGCAACGAACTGGAAGTCACCGGCCTTGTCGGCAGCCGCGGGAAGGTCGAGGATCACAACCTCCACCCCCTTCTCCTTCAGGAGTTCGGCGGTGGCCCGTCCGAGGCCGGAGGCGCCGCCACCAATCAATGCAACTGTGCCGTCGAGATTCAAACTTTCGCTCCGTTTTCGTAGGTGTAGAAGCCCCGTCCTGATTTGCGGCCAAAGCGGCCGGAAGCGACCATGCGCTTGAGGATTGGCGGGGGTGCGTATTCGTTGCGTTTGAACTCTTCGTAGAGCGAGTCGCACACGCTGTAAAGAACGTCAAGGCCAATGAAGTCGCAAAGCTCGAGCGGCCCCATCGGATGGCCGCAGCCGAGCCGCATGCCTTCATCGATGTCTTCGGGGGTCGCGAATTCTTCTTCGTACATGCGGACCCCGGCCATCAGATACGGCACCAGCAGCATGTTGACCACGAAGCCAGAACGGTCCTTCGTTTCAATCGGACGTTTGCCGATCGTCTTGCAGAAATCACGCGCTGTCTGGATCGTCGATTCCGACGAATCGAGAGCGACCACGATCTCAACCAGTTTCATCACTGGCACCGGCGCAAAGAAATGAAGCCCACAAACCCTTTCGGGATGCTTGAACGAGCCGGCGAGTTCCGCGATCGGGATCGAAGAGGTATTCGAAGCAACGATCGCGTCATCTCTTACTTCTCCTTCGATGGCACGCATCACCTGAAGCTTCAGGTCGAGATCCTCCGGGACCACTTCGATCACCAGGTCGGCGTCCTTGATCTCGGAAATGTCGTTGGCGACAACGATCCGGCCGATCGCCGCATCCATTGCCTCCTGATCCATCTTGCCGCCCTTGACTGCCCGGCCAAGGGATTTCGCGATCCGGTCGGTTACGCCAGGGCGACGCTCCGGGTCAGCCTCGAACACGGTTACCGGCACGCCGGCGACTGCGGAGGACTCGGTAATGCCCGAGCCCATAAATCCGCCGCCGACCACGGCGACCGTTCTGATCTCTGTTGCGGTGCTGCCTCCGCTCGTTTCACTCATGGATTCATCCTCACCCAAAAGATCCGGCCTGCCAAACGAATGTCCGGCCGCAGATGGCGAACCCCACAAGAACAACCGGGATTTTCCGGGTAAAGCTCACGCTCGCCGCATATGTTCATTCCATGAACGCCGAACCCAACCCCAGCGACGAGTTCCTCTTCGAGAAGCGGGAGGACGGTATCGCCGTGCTCACCCTGAATCGCCCGGCGCGGCTGAACGCCCTTCATTGGGATCTGATGCGTGAGCTGCACGCGCAACTGGATGAAATCAAGGCCGACCCGTCAATCCGACTGTTGATCGTGACCGGGGCCGGACGCGGATTCTGCAGTGGCCTCGACCTCCAGCGCGGCGACCCGCTTGGCGGCAACGACAGCATCCTGCAGGTGCTCGAACGTCAGGAACTGGTGGCCAATCTGGCGATCAAGCTGCGAAAGCTGCCAATCCCGGTAATCGCCGCGGTCAACGGTCCGGCCGCCGGAGCCGGAATCGCCCTCGCCCTCGCCGCCGACATCAGGATCTGCACCCCGGAAGCGAAATTCAGCGCAGCTTTCGTTCGAATTGGAATCTCAGCCTGCGACGTCGGTGTTTCTTACATGCTGCCGCGGATCGTCGGGCATGGGGTCGCGTCAGAAATCATGCTCACCGGCAAACTGGTCGGGGCAGAACAGGCGGAACGGATCGGACTGGTCAGCCGGGTGGTCCCGAATGAGGATCTGCTCGATTCAGCCATCGAGTTCGCCGGGGAAATCACCCGCAACTCACCATTCGGTGTCCGCATGACCAAGGAAGTTCTGGCGTTCTCGGTCGACGCACCATCGATCGAAGCGGCCGTGGAGATGGAGAACCGCACCCAGGTGATCGCGGTCCAGACCGAAGACATGAAAGAAGCCGTGGCTGCTTTCAAGGAAAAACGCGAAGCCAAATTCGAGTATCGCTGAGCCTTTTGTAATTAGCTACAAAATGCCCCCCTTCAGGTACGGAGTGTTTGTCGGCATCAACTAGTGTGATGCATGTACTCGGTGGTGGTCGCCGGGTCGTGGAGAAGGGTAAATCCGCATGACAAAACTGCTTGAGCAGATTGAACCGGTCGTCAACGGAGATCAGCGTGTAAATGAAAGCTCACCCGGATACCGGGAGGTAGTCGAAGCGTTTCGTCAGGTTGCAGGAGCAATCAGTGACGAAATCGAACCCGACGCCCTGCTTCACCTGATCGCGGAACGAGTCTGCTCATTGCTTTCGATCAAACGCTGCAGCGTCTACCTGAAAGATTCCGAAACCGGACTGTTCCACGGACAGGTCGCCGAGACGGGCCGCAAGGTCGATGCCGCGATCAAACGGCTGACCGCCGGCATCGAGTCCGATGGCTTCACCCGCGAGATCCTCGCGAAGAAAGAACCGGTACTGATCCGCAACGCGAAATCAGATCCACGACCGGTGCGTTCAGTCATGCGTGAATGGGACATCAACACGATGCTTGGCGTTCCAATGGTGCACAACCACGACGTGATCGGCCTGCTCTTCCTCGATAACGAAGACAAGCCGCATGAGTACGGGACCGACGAGCAGGAACTGGTCCAGACCTTCGCCAACCTTGCAGCGATCGCGATCACCCAGAGCAAACGCACCGCTCACCTCGCTTCATCGTTCAACACGGTCGCGCGACAGAACAAGCTGCTGCGCCGTAGCTCGGCAGTTGAGGATCGCCTGACCAACCTGGTGCTGGACGGCGCCGACATGGGCGAAGTCGCTTCGACCGTTTCCGAACTGACCGCGAAACCCTGCGCCATTTACGACAACAAGTTCACCCGTCTCGCAATGAAGACCCCGGAAGGCGACAGCCCCCCACCCCAGGTCTTCGATGAGGACCGGAGGCGCAAACCGGCTGTAGCCGAAGCGATCGCCGGACTCAAAGCGAAACGTCCCAGCGTGATCGGGCCACTCCCGGCCGCCGGACTTTCCCACCGTTTCATGGTCACCCCGGTGACCCTGCATGACGACAACTGGGGATACCTGGTGATCACCGCTCAGAAATCACAGTTCAGCGCGATGGACACGATCGTTGCCCGTCGGGCTTCTACGATCATCGCCCTCGAACTGACCGCGGAGCAGCGGGCCGCCGACGCCGAAGTCCATTCGCGTGGCGCCCTTGCCCGCGACCTGATCTTCGGTACCGATGGTGCCGTGTCACTGACCAAACGGGCGAACTTCCACGGGATGGACCTGAATCGTCCGCATGTGGTCTGTCTGATCACCCGGGGCCGCGAAGGTCGCCGCCGGCCGCCGTCGGCCCGGCGTTTCGCCCTGGCCCTGCGGGACTCCGACCCGAACCTGCAGTCCTGCGTCAGCAGTGTCACCAACGGCGTCGCCGCCGTGGTCGAGGTGCCCGAAGGCATGTCGACGAAACTCATGGTGAAGTCGGCAAAGAAGCGGCTGACTCGTGCCGCCGGCGAGTCCGATGCCGGTGAGAACATTTCGATCGCGATCTCGTCCGTTTGCCGGGATGTCAATTCCTACGCTGGCGCTTTCAATGAAGCCCAGCAGGTATCGAAGTGCGCTTCGACCCTTTCCAACGAGAGCTCACCGCTCCTGGCTGCCGATGATCTCGGTGCTGGCCGTTTGCTTCTGGCCGCGCCCGATGGCGAAGAAACCAAACGTTTCGCCGACGAAACCCTCGGCCCGCTGACCAACGTTGACGATCCGGCCATGGTCACCCTGCTGGCCACAATGGGCGCCTTCTACCAGCACGCCCGCAGCATTCGCCAGTCAGCTGCATGCCTTGAGGTTCATGAGAACACGATCCGGTATCGCCTCGGCAGGATCGAGGAAGTAACCGGCCTAGACCTCGCGGCAAATTCCGACGATCAGCTTGCCGGGCAGATGGCATTGCTGGTGCTTCGCCTCCAGGGACGTTTGCCTGCGGAAGACGTCCTGGCCGGAGAAGCGGCCGACGCCGATGGCCCGGCCTCTTCCTAGCTTCGCTCTGGAATCACCGACAAACGTCCCGCGAACCTGAGTTCAGGTTTCGCGGAACGAAGGCCATCATCTGACCGATGGACATCAACTACAACTTCTTCGACCTGCTTGACCGTCGTGCGCTCTCGTCAGATGCCGACCGTCCAGCCCTCGGTTTTGACGGCGACCGGCGCACCTTCCGTGAGATCCGGGAACAGAGCCTCGCTACCGGCAATGCCCTGATCAACGAAGGCGTGAAGCCCGGCGACCGGGTTGCTGTCCTGATGAGCAACGGCCATGAATGGCCGGAAGTGCTTTTCGGCCTGGCCGCGATCGGCGCGATCTGCGTTCCGGTGAATGTCCTGCTGCGCGGACCCGAAGTGCGCCACGTGATCAACGACAGCGAGGTTTCGGTGCTGATTGCCGACAAGGCCGCCGAAAGGGCCCTCACCGAACTTGACCAGATGCCGGACAAACTGATCACGGTGGGTGACTTTCCCGTACCGGCAGGAGTCGGGACGATCGATTACGAAACGATCAAAGCTGCGGCCGGCAGTTCGATGCCGGAGCACCGCCCTGCCCCCGGCGACACCTTCATCCACTACTACACGTCCGGCACCACCGGGCTGCCCAAAGCCGCGGTCCACACCCACAACGGCACCCTCTGGAACTCGTACACCCAGATTCCCGACCTGAGCCTGACCCGGGATGACCGCTACCTCTGTATCCCGTCGCTTTCATGGGCAGCAGGGTTCCATGACGTGATGCTTGCCTTGATGATGATCGGCGGTTACACCGCGATCGTGCCGACCGGCAGCACCGGCATCGAGAACATCGTGCGACTGGTCGAAGAAGAGGAAATCACCCACACTTTCCTGGTGCCGACCCTGCTCAAGCAGCTGGCAACCAACCCGGAACTGCTGGAACGGGTGCGGGGGTCAAACCTGCGCTGGATCGTCACCGGTTCCGAACCGGTTTCGGCCGTCGTGATCGGCGCGCTGAACGATGCCCTGCCCGACTGCGGCGTGGTCCAGGGTTACGGGCTTTCCGAGTTTCCGACCATGTCCACCCTGCTCCAGCCGCATGAAGCGATGACCCATCTCGGCAAAGCGGGCCGGCCAATGTCGATCGTGACCATGGCGATCCGCACCTTCGAAGGCGAAATCGTGCTGGCCGGAGAAGGCGAGATCATCCTGCGCAGCCCGGCAACGATGAGCGGCTACCTGAACCGTCCCGAAGAATCAGCCGAATCACTGAAGGACGGCTGGCTCCACACCGGTGACCTCGGAACGATCGATGAAGACGGATACCTGACCGTGACCGGACGGAAGAAAGACATGATCATTTCCGGCGGTTTGAATGTGTACCCGCGGGAGATCGAGGACGTGATCCACCGCGTCGATTCGGTGCGTGAGGTCGCGGTGGTCGGGGTGCAGGACGAAAAGTGGGGCGAGA
>JBAUOE010000076.1:0-23868 GCA_049579585.1 Solirubrobacterales bacterium
GCCTGGTGCGGAGCCGTCGCGGGAACCGAGGAACTGGACCGTCTCGGCGACGATCTCGACGGTCTGGCGTTTGCCCGACCCGTCCTTGGCTTCCCATTCACGCCAGTCGAGGCGTCCGTCGACCGCGACCGGCCGGCCCTTGGAGAGGTAGTTGGCGCAGTTCTGGCCCTGTGCTCCCCAGACCGTCACGTTGAAGTAGTTGGGCTTGTCGACCCACTGGTCGCCATCCTTACGACGGCCGTTGACGGCAATGCGCAGCTGACAGACAGCGGTTCCGCTGCCGGTGTGTCGAAGTTCGGGATCGGCAGTCAGATTGCCGGTGACAGTGACCCTGTTGATGTTCTCAGCCATTGTGTGTTCGCTCCTTATCGTTCTTTACGTGCATCTCAGTAGTCAGTGCAGCAGTCGGGCGGGAATTCGAGAACCTGACAGACCGCTCAAAGAAAATACCGAGACCGGATGACCCCAAAAGGGCGAAGCGCCGAAATCTCACCCCCTCCGCGCAGAAAGCCAGCAATTTGGGAGGAATCCCGGTCCGGCTGATCGTCGCCCGGAAATCAAGAAGCCCAAAAGGTTCCGAAAGCCCCCAAAGGTCCGGGTCGACTTTGCCGTCGCATCCGCGGCGAAACCGACCCAGAACGATTCTTCCCGAGGGTCCCCACAGGTCCGGGTCGACTTTGCCGTCGCATTCGCAGCGAAACCGACCCGGAACGATTCTTCCCTGAGGCCTGGCATGTCCTCCCGGGTCCCTGCAAAAGAAAGGGCGCCCCGTCGGACGCCCTTTCGAAACCTTACTGAAAAGTGATTTCAGTCTTCGCGGTAACGGCCGCGGCCGCGACGCTCGTCATCGTCGCCCGTGGGCTGCATGATGACCGAGGTAGCCGGCGGTGCCGGGAGTACCGGTGCGTCGGGATCAACCTTGAAGATCCGGAAGCGCATTACTTCATCCTGAATCTTCAGCGTGTGATCGAGATCGACCAGCAGCTGGCGCGATCCTTCGAAGCGGAACCAGCGGTAATCCGACTCTGACTTACGATCAATTTCGTAGGCCATTTCACGGACGCCCCAGTTATCTTCGTGCAGGAGCGACCCGGCAGCATCGATCGAGGACTTGGTCTGGGTGACCAGTTTCTCGCGGTTTTCCTCCTCGACCGCGGGGTCGAGCATGAGGACCAGTTCGTATTGGCGGGTTTCTTCAGACAAAATCGACGCGGGACTATAACGAGCTTTGGGGGGAGAGACTCTGCCGCCCCCTTCTGAGGTCATTATGAAGGACCTCAGAATCGACCGGGAACAGGCCATCAAGGTCGCTGCAATCGTTGGCCTGCTGATCCTTGCGATCAGCATCCTGCCTGGTCTGCTGCGGGCACCGGAACCCCCCGATTTGCCTCCAGACGTAGGTTTCCGGCCCTCCGAAGTTGTGTCTCAGCCCTCACCTCACGGTGTCGCTAAGCCTGATTTTGTGGTTCCTTCGGACAAGCCAGAAGCCCCGACTGACCGTGGCCGGACCACTCCCGGAAGTTCCCACCGTGAAACGAAAGAAAAGCAGCCCCGAAACGCCCCGGATCGGCGTCAAAGTAACCACAAAGCGGTTTCCAGGGCCCCGAACCAGCCGATTGAAGCACCCGAAGTGCCGGATCCTGTACCCGCTCCCGCTCCGGCGATGCCGGCACCCGCTCCCCCTCCGCCGACGCTTCCCGTGGCTCCGTCCCCGCCACCACCAGATCCCGAACCGGCACTGCCCGGCGATGGTTCAGAAGAGTTCGCTCCCCACTGAAACAGGAAAGGAACGATCAGCCGAGACCGCGAACGAAATGCCGGATACGGCCAGTGGCAGATGACTTGAACGGGTAATAGAGCTCGGACGCATGGCCCCGGTTGGGCACGACATAGAGACGGCCACCGGGGAATCTTCTAGTCACCTGGCGGGCTTCCTTCACCGAAGTGATCGCATCGAACTCACCAGCCAGCACCAGGGTCTTGAGCTGATTCGGCATCGTCTTTCCCTCCGGGATCGGAGGTTGCATCAGGTCAGTCGGGGCCGGCCAGGTGAGGCAGTTGGCGACATCGCTCGCAGAGTCGTTGAACCAGAACGACTTTTTCAGCGGTGCGAAAAGGCTGCCCGGACGAAAGTCTGCGATCGCCTGGCTCATCTGCCGGCGCCGCTCCTCGATTCCTGACAGGCGGTTCCATGGCGTCGGATAGTCGTTACATATGACCGCGTCGTACATCCCTTCCGAGAAATACCGGGGCGATCCAGAGCCAGGCGGGCCCGGGTCGGTCAGTTTCCGAAGGGCCTTGCGATTGCCCCTGAGGAACTTCGAGACCGCGGAATTCAACTTGCGATAGCCATCCGGCGCGTAACTCGGGGCGGTACCCATCAGGTACCCAATGATCTCGCTACTGAACTTCGAAGATGGACCAACGCGTTTCAAGGTCCGTTTGTAGCGACCGAGAGCGTTGCCGGAACACCCGGTGAACCGTTTGCAGGAAAGGCGAATCGCGTTCTCCGCTGCCGGATAGAGAGTTCGCCAGAAAGGATCGTTCCCCGGATACGCGGAAGAAAGAATGAGGCCCTTCAGCCCCTGGCCGTAGCGGGCAGCGTAGGACTGGCCGAGATAGGTGCCATATGAATCCCCGTAAAGCAGCATCTTGCGCTTTGGCAGCCCGAGGGACCGGCGCACCGCTTCAACATCGGCCGCCGATTCCGCCGTCGTATAGCCCTGGTACTTCGGACCGAGCTGCCTGGCGCAGGCCTTGAGCGCCTTGCCCTGCCGCACCCGTCCGCGCTGAAGCTGTCGGCAGTTGAGTGGATCGGAAAGGCCGGTACCGCGCTGGTCGATCGCGATCAGCTCATGCCGTTTGAGGAACGGCGCGAATACGGCGCCCATTGGCTTGATCGAATCGAAGTTCGTTGCCGCGAACCCCGGCCCACCCTCGATGAAAACGATCGCGCCTTTCGACGGCCGGGATCGATCACCGCGCGGCCGGATCGCGAAACCGATCTTCTGCCTGCCCAGTTCCGGCAATCCCCGGACGGCCGGTACTTTGATGTGGCCGCACCTGAATGACCTGTTCGCCCCGATGTCGCACTTCTTCAGGGCAGGGCGGGCAGCCGATGCCGGTGCAGGCATCACTGTGGTTACAGCGAGAGCGGCCAACCCGAGGATCAGCAGCCGTTTCATTCGACTGTCCGCTTCGCTCCCAGCAATTTCCGGTACTCATCGATATCAGCCACCTGCTCGTCGATCCAGTCCCCGGGGGTGCGCGACACGATCACTTCACGCAAACCGTCGGCCCGGGTGCGGCGCTCCTCGGGCGACATGGTGAGCGCCGTGTGGATCGCGTCGGCCTGTTCCTGGATGTCGAACGGGTTGACAGTGAGCACATGCTCTTTCAGTTCTTCGTGCGACCCGGTGTTCTCGGAAAGCATGACCACCCCGTCACGCAGGTTGATCGCCGGGGCTTCTTTCGCCACCAGATTCATGCCGTCGAAGATCGCGTTGACCATCAGCAGGTCGAAGTGCCGGTACCGGGCGAGGGCTTCATCGAAGTTTTCGTAGACACGCAGATCGATTGGCATCCAGTCGGTGGTGCCGTGCCGATGGTTGACCACCGCGACCAGCGCCTCGATGCGCTCGAGGTACTCCGCGTATTCGGGCACATCCTGCCGTGAGGGCTGGAGGTGGGCGACAAAGGTGACTTTTTCGCGGAACTCCGGGTGCTGGGCGAGAAAAGTATCGAAGGCAGTGAATCCACGCAGGATGTTCTTTGAGAGGTCAGCCCGGTCGACCCGGAGGATCAGGTGTTCACGCCGGCGGGCGATGACTTCCTTTTCGGCGATCGCGACATCGGGCGATTCGGCCGAGTGGGCGAGCCGTTTGGCGTCGATCGGCAGCGGATAGGCCCGGGCGATGGTTTTGCCTCCGGGATGGGTGACGCTGAGCTCGTCGTAATCAACTTCGTAACCCATCAGACGCCTGCAGCAGGAAAGGAAATTGTGGCAGTAGGTGGAGGTGTGAAAGCCAATGATGTCGTTGCCGAGCATGCCGGCGAACAGCTCTTCCCTGATTCGCCGGGGAAGCACCCGCCAGCTGTCTGGTTGCGACCAGGGGATATGCACGAAGTGGTAGAGAAACGCGTCAGGCCGGGCGGCACGAATGATCGCCGGGGCCGTGTAGAGGTGGTAGTCGTGGAGCATCACCAAAGGCTGTTCACGACCCTCGATCTGGCGGACTACCGCATCCGCGATGTCGCGATTGACCACCTGATAGCCCTCATCCCAGGCCTGGAGTTCAGATTCGCGGATGTCCGGCGCGTTCGAAAGATCCCAGAGGTAATGCTGGATGAACCACAGGATCGGGTTGGCGATCACACTGTAGAAACGGTCGTAAGCCCATTTTTCGCTTTCGACCAGCAGGACTTTGTACGCGAGTTCATCGAATTCGACGTCGAGTGGCTCGAAATCGTTCTCTTCGGTGACCGCGATGTCTTCGTCGGTCATTGCCGAAGCGATCCACAATGCGTTGCGGTCAGCCACCAGGTTGGAAAGCGCGGTGACAAGCCCGCCGCCGCCCCGCCGAAGGACACGGTTGCCTTTTTCGTCACGGTCGAATGAAGCCGGACCGCGATTCGAGACGATGATCAGCGGCTGTTCAGTCTCTTGGTCGGCGTCGCTCACAGAAGCAAGTCTAGTTTCTCCCGGGAACGTCCCGGTGAAAACTTTTCGTTCAGCCGGCGCTGAGGGCGGTCGGACGTTCCTCGAGGTCGATCTCGACCGTGGCTTTCTTGCCGTCCCGGACCACACCGAGTTTGACTGTGTCGCCCGGCTGGAGCGCCCCGATTATGCGTCCGAGGTCTTCGGCCCTTTCGATCGATTCGCCGTTCGCTGAGACGATCACGTCACCGCCAGTCTGGTACCGGCCAGCCTGGAAAGTGATCGAGTCGTCACCACCGCGGATACCGGCCTTCTCGGCCGGGCCGCCTTCGACGACCTCCCCGACCAGGGCGCCATTTTCAACACCGAGTCCGAGCTTTTCCGCCAGCTGGGGATAGATCGGCTGGGTGCTGACCCCGATGTATGCGTAACTGGCCTCGCCGTTTTCCCGCAGCTGGTCGACCGAACCGACGATCGCGTTCGAAGGCACCCCGAAACCAACCCCGTCACTGGACCCTGACGATCCTTTGATCTGCTGGCTGATTCCGAGAACGTTGCCGTTGCCGTCCAGCATCGGTCCGCCGGAGTTGCCGGGATTGATCGATGCGTCAGTCTGGATCGCGCCTTCGATCTGAAAGTCGGTGAGCGAACGAACTGAACGTCCGACCTGTGAAACAACCCCGGTGGAGAGCGAATAGTCCTCGCTGAAAGGGCTGCCGATAACCGCGATCGGCTGACCCACAATCGCGTTCTCGCTGTCGGTAATCGGCAGCGGGGTGAGATCAACCTCATCGGGATCGACCTTGAGCAGGCCAACGTCGTTGAAGGGATCAAAACCGATGATCTCGGCGGAGACCACGTTCTGGTCGTAGAACTCGACGAACACCTGCTGCGCTTCGGTGCGGTCTTCACCCTCGCCGTCGGTGATCACGTGGGCGTTGGTGACGATCTCGCCCTCATCGGTCAGGACGAAACCGGAGCCTTCGCCCGCACCACCCTCGAAGATCGAACGAACGGAAATCACCCCGGGTACCGCTTCCCGGTAAACCTCGGCGGCATTGAATGCCTTGCCGTCAGTGTCGGTGATGGCCGGACCGTCACTTTCGGCCGCTGGCGGGTCGGCCGACAAGGCCTGCCCGCTGGGTCCGGACGCATCGGGGATTCCGTCATCGGAGCCGCATGCGGCTGCGAAAACTCCAAGCAGGGTGGTCAGGCAGGCGATGAGAATCAGGCGGCGTGGCATGACGACCCAGAATAGGGAAGTGCACCTGCCGATCTAACGGTTGAAGTGATCGAAACCTCGGGCAACGTTGACTGGACCGTCCTTGCCGGTCACTTTCACGCCTTGCCCGGAAGTGACCGAACCGATTCTGGTGAGCGGGATTCCGGCTTTGCCGAGCGCATCCCGGACCTCTTCGAATCTGCCCGGCGGCAGGGTTGCGGCCAGTTC
Organism: Solirubrobacterales bacterium; assembly: GCA_049579585.1. Taxonomy (GTDB): domain Bacteria; phylum Actinomycetota; class Thermoleophilia; order Solirubrobacterales; family 70-9; genus 67-14. The sequence goes on from JBAUOE010000076.1 coordinate 6,108, forward strand.
ATAGTCTTCTCCACCGGCGAGGGCGAATCCAACTTCGTCGAGGCCGGAAGCTGCACATAGTTCGGCCACCCCGGGCTGAACCGGAATCAGCCCGGAATCGATTTCGATTGACACACCCGACATTTCGGCGACGTGACCGAGATCGGCGACCAGCCCGTCACTTACATCGATCATCGCGCGGGCCCCGGCCGAACCCAGCCGCTGTCCGGCTTCCAGCCGGGGGGACGGTTCGAGTTGCCGCCGAACCATTTCCCGCTGGGCCGCGTCGGCCTGGTCGGACTGGTTCTCGAGCAGCCAGAGACCGGCGGCCGCGCCTCCGAGGCTCCCGGTGACCACCACCAGATCACCGTCGCTGGCGCCGGAACGAAGGATCAGATCATGCTCGGATTCTGCGTGGCCGACCACGGTGACGCTGGCAAAGAGGACCGGCGAGGCAACCATGTCTCCGCCGGCGAGCGTTGCGCAAAAAAGATCGGACGCCGCGAGAAAGCCTTCGGATAGTTCGGCAAGGAATCCGGATGGTGTTTCGGGCGGCACCCCAAGGGTCACGTACACCTCACCCGGTTCAGCCGCCATTGCTGCCAGGTCGGAGAGTGCGGCTGCTACCGCTTTCGTGGCTATCTGCCGGGGGGTGCTGAACTCCCGCCGGAAGTGGGTCCCTTCAACCACCGCGTCTACCGAGGTTGCTGTGGCGCCACCCGCAACGGTGACCGCGGCGTCGTCGCCGATGCCTGTGCGAATGCGGGCGGAGGACCGCGACGCGGCCTTCAACCGGGCGATCAGTTCGAATTCAGTAAAGCCTTGGGCCATTGTTGTCTGACACTATGACCGTCGAATGGGCGAGGAAACCACCAAGGCACAAGAGAAAGACTCTCCGAGCCTTCTGCACCGTCTGGGCAATCTGGGCTCGACGATCGGCAAGAAGGGTCCGAAGAAGAAGTCGACCAAGTGGATCATCCAGGGTGGTTTCGCTTTCCTGATCTTCGCTTTTCTCGTTTTCACAGTGGTCAGCCAGTGGTCTGAGTTGCGCGAGAAGGGGGTTGAGTTCAACCTGCTCTGGCTGCTGCCGGCCATCGCGACGATGCTCATCTATTACACGTTGAGCGCGTCGGTATGGGGTCTGATCCTCAGGTTGATGGGAACCCCGGTCGCACCGGGTGAAGCGCAAAAGATCTGGGCCCAGCCCCTCCTGGTCCGGTACATCCCGGGCAGCGTGCTGTTCGTCCTGGCCCGGGTTCTGATGGCCGAAAAGGTTGGTGTGCCACGCCGCATCTCCACCGCCGGCATCGTTTACGAGCAGGCGGTTTCGATCGCGGCGGCAATGACCATCGCCTGTTATTTCCTGATCGCTCATCCTGACCTCCAGGACAACCCGCTGCGCTGGGTGCCACTGCTGGTCACCCCGCTGCTGGTCGGGTTCCTCCACCCCCGGATCTTCGAGCCCGTTTCCCGGAGAGTCCTGACCGCACTCGGTCGGGCACCTTTGCCGAACACGATGGCGTTCTCCGGGGTTCTCAAGATCTTCCTGTCTTACCTGGCCCTCTGGTCGTTGATGGGCCTCGGCGTTTATTTCGCCGCCCGGTCGGTTCATTTCCTTGACATCAGCGAAATCGCGACCGTCGCCGCTTCGCAGATGATCGGTTTTCTGGCCGCAGTCGTCTCGGCGGTTACCCCGGCCGGCCTCGGCGTGCGTGACGCCGCATTCGCGTGGGCGGTCAAGGTTGCTTTGCCCAGCGGCAGCTTCGGGGTCGGGGCCGCGATCGCGATCGCCGTCCGGGCAACGCAGACGGTGGTCGAACTGATCTACGTGGGCATCGTCACCCTGTTGGCCCGACGCAGCGAAAACGCTGGTGATGAAGACGTGGTCGAACTGCTCCACGAAGTCCAGGCCGAAGAAGCAGCGGAGTCCGCGGCCGACTGATCAGCCGGGTGATGCGCCGCCGGTAGTCGGCGGCGATGTTCCCCCACCACCGGTTGAGGGTGGTGTGGGTGTGGGCGTCGGTGCCGGGTTCGAAGGCTCCTGGGTGCCGGCACCGTTTTCGTAAGCATCCGGGTTATCCGGATCGGCGAGATCCGAATCTTCGTCGGTGCTCTCTTCATCGTCAGTCGAGTCGGAGTCCTTTTCGTCATCGTCGCCGTACGAGCTCTTGGTGTCAGCCGAAACTGTGTAACCGCCGCTGAAACCGCTGTTCCAGACCATGGCTTCGTCCGGAACGGCGAAGGATTCACAGGGCACGGCAGCGTTGACGTAGAAACTGTGCCAGATACTGGCCGGGGTCTCGCCACCGGAGATGCCGGTGCTGATGTTGTTCGATTCGGGATATCCAACCCAGGCTGCGGTCGCGAGGTTGGGCTGGTAACCAACGAACCAGGCATCGATGAAGTTGTCGGTGGTACCGGTCTTGCCGGCCTGGCCCGAGCATCCGGTGTAAGCACCGGTGCCGGTGCCTCCGGTGATGTTTCCGTTGAGGATCTTGGTGACCTCGTAAGCGGCGGGCTCGCTCATCACGCGTTCGCTCTTGCCGCGGCCGGGACGGTCCTCATCACCGTTGGGGAAGACCACTTTGCGAATCGCGGTCGGGTTGCGTCTCACTCCGCCGGCGGCCAGCGTCGCGTAGGCGCCTGCCATTTCCAGTGGCGAGACGCCAATTTTGAGACCGCCGAGGGTTTCGGCGGGATAACCGTCGAGCTGGGTCTTGATGCCAAGCCTTTTCGCCATTTCAGCGACTTTGTCCGGACCGACATCGAGCGCCAGCTGAGTGAAAACGGAGTTGTCGGAAGCGAGGGTCGCGGCAACCAGGTTTTCGGTTCCGGAATAGGTGTTGGAGTAGGTCGAAACGTCGATCGGACCGTAAATCGGGTCGACGAACTTGAGCGGTTTCGACACGTAGTAGGTGGTTGCCGGGTTGATGCCTTCGTCGATTGCGGCCGCCAACGCGAACGTTTTGAAGGTTGAGCCGGGCTGGCGTTTGCCCTGGGCGGCAAGGTTGTACTGGTCATCGGCGTAAGAGGCTGTGGAAACCATCGCCTTGACTTCACCGTTCTGGGGATCGATTGCGACCAGCGCGCCCGATGGGCCACCGGCGTAAAGGTTCGACGAAAGGGCGGCGAGCCCGGCTTCCTGCATCGAGGGTTCGATCGTCGTATAGACCTTGAGGCCTCCGCGCCGAACCGTGTTCACGCCGTATTTCTGGTTCAGTTCGTTGACGACGTAATCGAAGAAGAACGGTTCCTCACGATCGAAAAGGGCGTTGGCCGGATCGAGATTGAGGTTTTTGTTCTGTTCAGCCACTGCGCGGGCTTCACTGATGTAGCCGTTGTCGGCCATCGACCCGAGGACTTCGTTGCGACGCTGCGTCGCTCCGCGCGGATTCTGGAAGGGGTTGTAATCGGTAGGTGCCTGGGGCAAACCGGCGATCAGCGCGGACTGGCCCACGGTCAGCTTCTTCACGGATTTCGAGAAGTAGACCCTTGCCGCAGCGGCTACGCCGATCGCGGTCCGGCCTTCGTTGGTGCCGTAGGGGGCGGTGTTCAGGTACGACTGAAGGATGTCGTTCTTGCTGTGGATCTCTTCGTAGTCGAGCGCCATCTTGGCTTCCACGATCTTGCGCTGGTAGTCACGTTTGGGATTCGTGATGTAGAGGTTGCGCATCAGCTGCATGGTCAGGGTTGATGCACCTTCGGAAATCTTGCCGGACTCGATGTTTTTCACGAGGGCGCGCAATCCGCCTTCGATATCGATGCCGTTGTGGTCGTAGAACCGTTCGTCCTCGATCGAGATCGTGGCCTGCTGAAGGCTCTTCGGTACCACCGAAAGCGGCACCGGGGTGCGAACTTCGTCGGAGTTGATCAACCCCAGCCTGCTGCCGTCGCCGGCATAGATGACCGAGTTCTGGCCCTTGTCGATTGGCTTGAGCGCAGCGACATCGGGAGCATCGCTGGCGATGCTGACAATCCATCCACCGGCAGCAAAAGCTGCGGTAAGGATCAAACCACCGGCCACCGCTGCCGCCGCAATCAACTTCTTTCGCGGACCAGCCTGATGCCGGCGCACTCGTCTCTGGCGCCTAGTCATTGGTTAAAGAGTAGCTACCCGGCCCTTTGCATTAGATAAACGTGGGCTTCAGGGTTCGGATATGCACGGCCGGTTGCGGGACCTCGGGCAGGCCAAGCTGTGACAATGCCAAGCTCGATGCCGAACGTACCCCCCTTGCCACTCCCCCCGGAAGCACCGGAGAAACCGACCTTCCCGTGGGCAACCTGGGGTCCGTGGGAAGCCATCGGTGCGACCGTTCTTGCCTTGATCATTGGCATTCTGCTGAGTTTTCCGGTTTATATCCTCAGCGGCAGCTTCGATCCGGATCAGCTGGGTCTCAGCACCAAGGTCGCCGCCCAGCTCTGTGCCGGGGCAGCTTTCCTGCTGGTTCCGTTCGGACTTTCGTACCTTTCCGGTGGCGGCTCGTTCAAGGTGGTTCTTCGTCGTCTTGGCTTCCGCAGCTTCCGGCCCGGCAATGCCCTCAAGTGGTCCGCCATCGGAATTTTCAGCTATTTCGCGTTCGCCGCGGTGTACTCCGCGATCTTCGGCACCCCGGAACAGGACGACATCGCCGGGGACTTCGGGCCGATCGGACTCCAGATCCTGCTGATCGTGATCGTCGCCCCGGTCACGGAAGAGGTTTGCTTCCGCGGCATGCTTTTCGGTGGTATCCGGAACCGGTTGCCGCTATGGGCCGCCGCGCTTGCCGCTGGCGCCGTGTTCGGGCTGCTCCATTACTCCACCGGCCCTTCCGCGGTTGTGCCGTTGATCGCCCTTGGCGCGATCTTCGCTGTCGTCTATGAAAAGACCGGTTCGGTCTGGGCAACGATCCTGATGCATGCCTTCAACAATGGACTGGCCCTGCTTTTCCTCAATTTGACCTGAATCCATAGGATCACCCCATGGACAACTCCGACGTGACCCGTGACCGTTTGATCGAACTCCTGCGGGAGCACTCACTGGTTCTCGGTGACGTGACCCTTTCCAGCGGAGCGACCGCTTCCTATTACGTCGACGTCCGCCGCACAGTCATGCGTCCGGCCGGTCTGTCGGCGGTTGGCAAGCTGATCGCGAACCATGCCGACGAACTGGGCGCCAGCGCGGTCGGCGGCCCGGTCATGGCCGCGATCCCCCTGGCTGCCGCCGCGATTTCGGTGCCGGAAGGGCGCGGGCTGAACGGGTTTTTCGTCCGTAAGGAACGTAAGGAACACGGGCTGCAGCGCTGGGTCGAAGGTGCCGCTGAGCCGGGCGACCGCGTGCTGGTCGTCGAAGACACAGTCACCACCGGCGGTTCGACCGTTTCCGCGATCGAGCGCCTCAAGGACGAAGGTTTCGAGATCGCCGGCGTGCTCGGTGTGGTTGACCGCCTGGCCGGGGGCGCCGAAAAGATCTCCGCGGCAGCCGGAGCCCCGTTTACCGCCCTGACCACAATCGATGACGTTTACCCGGAGCGACCCGACCGCTGAAGTAGTTCGGATGTTCGTTCGGACCTGAATCGGGTAAGAATGACCTAGCCCCCGAAAGAGGAGACCCATGGGATTCGACCAGTACCACGAACCGCCAGAAGAACTTTCGTCCGAGATCCGCACCCGGGCCCGGATGTTCGCTTCGCTGACCGAAGAAGCTGAAGCGATCGGCTGGTACGACCAGCGCATGTCCCTCGAACCGGATGCCGAAGCAAGGGCGATCATGGAGGACGCGCAGGGCGAAGAGTTCAAACATTTCTGCATGGACCTCGAGTTTCTGCTGAGACGGATGCCCCGTTGGCGCCAGATCGCGGAAGGGGTTCTGTTCCGTGAGGGTGACATCGTCGAACACGGCGAAGCCGCCGAAGCAGCCTCCGGTGATGGCGGCGGCGAGACGGCTGCCGATGAATCAACCACGTCTTCCCTGGGAATCAACGGATTGAAAGGAGCGGGACTTTGAATCATCTGATGAGGGGCCACGCCCCGATCACTGACGAGGCCTGGCGCCAGATCGATGCGGAAGCCAAGGAGCGGCTGCTACCGGCTCTCGGTGCACGCAAACTTGTTGATTTCGACGGCCCGCACGGCTGGCAGCATTCATCGACCAACCTTGGTCGAACCGACAAGGAAGCGAAAGCCCCGACCAAGGGGGTTTTCCTGACTACGCGCAAGGTCCTGCCGCTGGCCGAACTGAAAACACCTTTCTCGCTTTCCCGGGCTGAGCTGGAGGACCTTGATCGCGGTGCGGTCGATGCCGATTTCGAAGCGCTCGACAAAGCGGCGCAGCAGACAGCGATCGCCGAGAACGTGGCTGTCTTCCACGGCATCGAGTCGTCCGGAATTGATGGCATTGCCGCGATGAGCAGCCACGACCCGATTCCGTTGACTGCCAACAACTTCGACCGGTACCCGGAACACATCGCCAAAGCGATCGAGATGCTGCTTACCTCCGGCATCGAAGGCCCGTACGGAGTTGCGCTCAGCCCTGACTCCTACACCGGGGTGGTCGAAACTAACGAAGGTGGTTATCCGCTGCTTCAGCACATGCGGAAGATCCTCGACGGCGGTCCGCTGGTCTGGGCGCCCGGCCTCGAAGGCGTGGTTGTGGCCAGCCTGCGGGGCGGCGACTTCCTTTTCGAATCGGGACAGGATCTTTCGGTTGGATACGAAAGCCATGATGCCGACCAGGTGAACCTTTACATCGAAGAGAGCTTCAGTTTCCGGGTGGCAACACCGGAAGCCGCGGTCGCGCTGACGATCTAGTCCTGTTTCTGCCCGGTGCGGTCGGCGGCGTCAGCGCCGGTTTTGGTTACCGCCATCTTGCCGACCCCGCCACCTAGCACCCGGCGGGTGAGGCTCGGGGAGACAATGCGCATCGCGCCAGCCAGCGCGTAGGCCCGCGGAACGTACCGTTCGGCTTTGCCGCCCGGACCGGTTTCGATTATCGCTTCGGCGACTTTGGCCGTATCGGAAACCATCCAGCGGGTTGCCGCTTTAGCGGTCAGTTCATCGGCGGGGAAACCTTCGGTTTTGATGAAGCCGGGCAGCACCATGCCAACATGAACGCCGTTTGCCTTTTCTTCGTGGTGAAGCGCATCTGTCCAGCCGGCGATCGCGAACTTTGATGCTGAGTAGGCTCCGGCGCCACCACGCGCGATGCGGCTGGCGGTGCTGGCGATGTTGACGATCGAGCTGGGTGCCGATTCACGCAATACGGGCAGCAGGGCTTCGGTGAGTCGCACCACCGCGTCGAAGTTCAGTTCCATTGTGCGGCGCACGTTGTCGTAGCCACCTTCTTCGAAGGTTCCGCGCCAGGAGGCCCCGGCGTTATTGACCAGCAGGGTCAGCTGCTCGTGGTGCTCCTGGACGTGGGCGAGTACGCGGCCTGGCGCGTCAGTCTCGGTGAGATCAGCCGCGATGTAGGTGGTGGGAACCGGAAGCTTCTTTGCGAGTTCACGCAGGCGGTCTTCGCGTCGCGCGACCAGGATCAGCCGGGTACCCGGTTCCTGAGAGAGACGCCAGGCGGCCCCCTCCCCGATGCCACTCGATGCTCCGGTTATCAGCGCAGTGATCGGCCTTTTTTCCATGACCGAACCTTATTCGACTATGCGAGCAGGTCCCGCACCGCTTCGCCGAAGACTTCGGTGTGGCGATCGACGTCTGCCGCCCGTGTTTCGGGCGACATCAGGGCCATGTTGTGGAAGGGAGTAATCAGGACCCCCCGGTTCAGGGCGTGCAGGTGGAGGTAGCGTTCGAGGTCCGGCAGCGAAGCTTCGTGGGCCTGGGTTCCGTTCCGGGCCGGTTCGCTTTCGAACCGGTATTCGGCCCGGGCACCGAGCTGGCTCACGTTCCACGGCAGGCCGTGTTCTTCGACGACCGACATGACTCCATCCGCGAACCGGGCCGCGAGGGGAATCATGCGGCCGAAGGCTTCTTCGGTGAGCACTTCGCTCAGGGTCGCTCGGATCGCGGCCATGGTGAACGGGTTACCGGCGAGGGTTCCTCCGACACCACCGGTGTCTTCGTAGTCGGCATCTTCCTGGCTGAACAGGCGCTCGTTCATGTCGGCGGTCATGCCCAGGGCACCGGCGGGGATCCCGGATCCGATCGCTTTGCCGATCGTGAAGAGGTCGGGGTCCAGGTTCCACTCGGCGGTGCAGCCGCCCGGCCCGGCGCTGAAAGTGTGGGTTTCGTCGATGATCAGCAAGGTGCCGTGCTTGCGGGTCAGGTCGCGCAGGGCTTCGAGGTAGCCGGGTTCGGGCAGGACGATCCCCATGTTTGTCATCGCGGGTTCGGCCAGCACGCAGGCGATTTCGCCAGTGGCAAGGGCGGCTTCCAGGGCGTCGATGTCGTTGAATTCGACGGCGCTGGTTGTGACTGAAGGATCGACCGGGGCACCGACGTTGCCGGCCCGGGAGACAGTCGTGCCGTCCGGACCCGCTACGGCGAAGGATTCGTCGACTGAGCCGTGGTAGCTGTAACTGAAAACCAGGACTTTCGGACGGCCGGTCACCTGCCGGCAGATCCTCAGGGCGGCCCGGTTGGCGTCGGTAGCGGTGAGGGTGAACATCCAGCGTTCGAGCCCGAAGCGGCGCTGCATTTCTTCACCGACCCAGGCTGCGTTTTCGGTGGGCAGCATGGTCGTGATGCCATGGGCCGAAGCCTGTTCGTGAATGGCGGCAACCACCGCGGCCGGTCCGTGGCCGGGCATCGCCCCGGTGTCACCGAGACAGAAATCGACGTAGGTGTGATCGTCCACATCGATGATCCTCGTGCCCAGCGCCATTTTCGAGTAGATCGGAAAGCCGCCGGCCCAACGCATCATCCAGGGCATTGGCACGCCACCGATCAGGGATTTCTGGCTGCGCTCGTGCAGCTCCTTTGAGGTGGGGTTGGATTCAACGAATCGGGCCAGTTCCCGGTCGAGACACTGATCCAGATTTCCGAGTTGAGCTGCGGCATCGTTGATCATGGATTCATGGTAGTCCGGTAGCAGGGCGTCCGGGGAAATCGTGTCGGCTTTTTTGTACGGACCGGAGCCGAGGGGGCATGAACATGGTCCGGCTGAAGCTCCATCTTCAGCTGAGTCCAGAACCGTGCCGGGAAGCGCGGTTCAGTTCCCTGGGATCGGCAATCTGGAAAGTGCCTTGCGACCATTCAGGGCAGCGCTTCCGAGTGACATGACAAACGACTCGGTCTGGCTTCCGATCCCTGGCCAGAGTCCCAGCTGACGCAATGAACTGACCACGTCATAGAAGGAATGCTCCCGGCATACCTTGCCGTCCCGGAACTCGAATATGTCGGTTCCGATCGTGTTCAACTGCCGGCCGGTTGCCGGCAGGCCGATCCAGAGCGGACCGCTGTTGACCCCGGTGAAAGCCCAGGGTTCGGTGACCCGGTCCGTCTCCGGTTCATGGATCACCGGTTCACGCATCGACCATTGGCACTCGCTGAAAGCAGCGAAGAAATTGTCGCAATGGCCGGCGTATTCCTGAATCCCCCTTAAAGGCTGGTCAAGGGTTACGTCCCAGTACTCGATGTCGTCGGTAACCAGTTCGAGCACAGCTTCGGTCCCGGTGTTCCATGCCTCCTGCCATTCCTTGAAGAATCCGTCTGCCCATTCGCTCATTGCCACACCCTACGAGGCCGGTGTTCCACCTGCCTGATGTTCAGAGCCCGGGGACGGTGTGGCCGAATAGCGAAGCCCGGCCGATGGCCCGGCGCCCGCGGCTCACAAGATCGCCCGCGAGGTCCGACTTGCCCTGCCCTCCGCCCGAGCTTCGGGTGCTGGCGAAGTCAGCCGTGACGATTTCACGGCGGACGCTGCCTTTCGGCGCGACGCCGAGCTGGTGCAGGGTCTCAAGCACATCGAAATACGAGTACTGCCTGCAGACGAGTCCGTCACGGAACTCGTAGACATCGGCGCCGATCGTTTCGATCGGTTTATGTGACGCGGAGTCACCGGTCCAGAGCGCACCGGTATTGATTCCGGTGAAGGTCCAGGATTCACTCGCTCGCGCGATGCCGTCTTCGAGCTCTTCGAAGATGACCGGGGTTCGCTGGGTCCAGTTCGCCTCGGACACGGAATTGAAGAAACGATCAAGTCGAACCGCGTAGTCCTGGATGTTGGTTACCGGGGCCGCCAGAGTGGGGTCCCAGTACTCGATGTCATCAGTGACCAGGTCCATGATGTCTTCGGTACTGGTGTTCCAGGCCACTCGCCAGTTCCGGAAGAATTCGTCTGACCATTCGCTCATGAGGACTGAAATGCCCCCTGAACAACTTTTCCAAACACGCTGCAACCGAAACCGCTCCGCAAAAACGGAGTACCCCGAGGTGGATTCGAACCACCGGCCTACTCCTTAGGAGGGAGTCGCTCTATCCAGCTGAGCTATCGGGGCGCGGGCAGGGACTTTATCCAGTCCGCTCAGTATCGAAGCAGTGCCAGCGCGCCACCGGCTTCACCCAGGGCCGGGACCTCATCGGCCGAAGCTGAACTGACCCGCGCGTCGGTACGGATCGCCATCTCAACCAGCGCTTCCTGAAGGGTCGATTCCCCCGCGTCCTTTATCGCCTGGCGAGCCCCGTCGGAAAGAGTCTCATCCTTGGCTTCGAGATAGGGGTCGATCACGAGATGCTCGACCCGGCCCTCGGTCAGGGCGAGCAGGACTTCATCCGGACCGCCGGCTCCGCGGTCCGCGGCATGGACCCTTTCCATGGCGAGGTTGGCGACCTCGTTGACCTGTTCGCGCCACGCATCCCGCAGATGCGGATCGAGGTGGGCCGACACATCGGCCGCACTCATGTCAATCAGGTTGGTGGCAACAGTGGTTGCCACCATGTCCCTGGTGCCGCTCGGCAACGAAGCAACGAACTCTCGGCAAAGGTCGACTTCGGCGGCAATGACCAGGCGGTCGAACTTGAGATCGACCGCGGTTTCCGCCACCGCTTTCGAGGCTGCCTTGACGAACCGGGCGCGCCACTCCTCTACCCGTTCTTCGTAGGCCGACTGGTTGTTTACGGCCTGCCCGCCACGGGACAGGCTCGGCCGGGCGGTACCACGGTAGTCGCGCCAGTCACCCAGTTCGAGGTCGAAGGTGGAGGCCTCAAGGTCATCTGCATGGCCGTCACGCCATTCGAGCACACGAATGTGGTCGTGGCTGATCAGTACGAGTCCGGTTCGCTGTCCACGATCAAGCACATCAACCATCGGCCAGACCACAGCCCCACCATCCAGGCCGACGAAGTTGTCGCGCACCGGGATTTGAAATGAGTGGAAGGAATCAATGGCCCCGCAGGCACTGAGGAAATAGGCGGCGCTGCGTCCGCGTTCAACCGCGGAGGCTTCGGTCATCTTGCGCTCGGCGGCAGCAGTGAGCCTTGCGACCTGCTGAACCGTTTCGTGATCGCCCTCATACGCGGCTGCGGCCTCTTTCAGGCCGTTCCTGAGGGCAACCAGCCAGCCCGGCGTTTCACTGCGGCTGGATGGGTCCCGCGGGTCCGTGCGGCAAAAGACCGAAAGCACCGGACCTTCGGTTTCGCGGTTGATGAGGTCTCGCAACTCGTCGATCTGCTGGATGCTCATTCCTCAATCAAATCAGACCGGAGTAACCCCAACTGAAAGTTTCTCAGACTGGTTTGGAATGGTCACGATCCGGGAATCTTGCGTCGGCACGGTGCGTTCCCCGCAGCGGCCAGGCTCAAGAAGCTTCAGAGCAGTGAAGAGCGTCGCGTCAGCGTCGCGGCAATGGCCTGGCCCGAAGAACCTTTTTCTGCATTTCGTAGTTGATCTGCCTACCCAGGATTTTGAACACGAACTTGAAGCGGCGGGTTTTGGCTTTCCTCGGAATCGGATTGATTCCGCCCTTCGCAATCGAAATTCGAAGGGGCTTGGCTTTTGCGTCCGGATTGAGGCCGATGTAGATATAGGATTTCCGGACGTAAACCGTGCCGGTCGGTTCTGAATTCTGGGTCACCTTGAGGCGGGATGTGAGCCTCTTTTCCTGGCCAGGAAGCAGCCCCGGAATCCTCAGTTGGATGGTGACTGGCTGCGGCTTGATCGTCAGGTTGGCTTTGATTCCGGGCCGTCTACTACGCGGACTGGTGAACCGGACCTTGCCTTTTACCTTGGCCTTGATTTTTTTGGTCGGTGGCTTGCATCGCTGGTAAGTAGTGATGCTGTTCGGTTCCTGCCCGTGCTCACAGACAATTGCGGGAAACGCGGTCATTCCGTTCTGACCGAAAGGAACGCTGCCGCCGAACTTCCTGACGACGATCGACTTCGCGCAATCCTGGGTGTTATACGGCTTGTCGACGAAAACACTTGGCCGCAGGTACACACAGGGGTCCGCTGATGCCGTCCCGACTCCGAACCCCGGGCCGGTCTGGCCTAGCGACACCTCGCTCGAGTAACTTTCGTCCGAGCCGACCTTCGCAGTCATGAGCTCGGACAGTCCGGCTGGAAGCAGCTCCGGGCTTGCTGCGAACTGCAGGTATCTCGGTTCGATGCTCCCCGAGTCTGCGTTACCCACGGCAGCCAGGTACCGCTCATCAGGGAAATCCACCAGGCTGAACCCGTTGGCTGCTGGCGCCCGCAAACCAACTGCATTACCGGCCAGATCAAAGTTCGCCGCAAACGCGTTCGGGGTGGTTGATATTACGTTTTGGTTCGTGAACGCGAGCCGGAAAAGAGATCCCTGCTGGGTCAGGCTCCTAGCGTAAGCAGGAGCTTCGCCCACCTCACCTGGGACCTTGAAAAATCCAGCCCCGGAAGCCCACGATGGGTCGAGCGCGCCGTTCGCGTCGAGCTTGACTACGAATGCATCGACCCCCGAACCTCCCAGCACCAGGACGGATCCATCACTGCGGGTGAGGACCTTTTGGCCGGTGCCAGTGAGGCCTGGCAGAAGGGAGTTGAGGTTCACGGCTGTTTCTCCGCCCGTGCCGAAAGCCGGATCGGGTTGACCGTTGTCCAGGAGGCGCGCCACTACGGGAGCCTCGTTCGTTTTCGAAGTGCCGACGAGAAGGATCTGGTTAGACGAATTGATCGAGATATCGTCGAACCGCTCCGAGGGTTGGGTCTGAAAACTGAACTCCACTATTCCGCCATCGCCGAATGTCGGGTCGAAGCTTCCATTCGCTGTCAATCTGACCAGTTGGTAGTTCTGAAAGACGACCGCGCGACCACTGCCATCCGCCTGGAGACCAGCTCCGAGCCTGATTGATCTCGGGAGCATGGCGATGCCGCCATCCGCAAACGAGGTGTCGAGCGCACCATCGGGTTGCAGCTTGGCCACGAACATCTGCGGGTTGGCAGGAGGCGTGATGTCACACGGGTAGGTGTGCCCGAGCACCAGAACCGATTCGTCCGGGAGGCCGGCGACCCCGTCAGCGATATTGCAGCGCTCAAGCCCTTCGACAGTCGCCGCGCTGGCGACCGACGCGAAAGTCATTCCCACGAAAACTGCCAGAACCATGCCCAGATACCTCACGAGATTCCTCCTTGACGACTCATCCATCCCTGAACACCGCAACAACCTTGGACCAAGTTTACCCCGAGGCCCAAAACTTCAATCAGCTACTTCGAATTCTGGTCAATCTCCGCCTCGGCGCTCTCACCTTCAGGCTCGATCTCTTCGATGTCGTAAAGGCTCTCGCGGGCGATCTGCTTGCCGCGGGAATTCCAGAGGTAGATGTCGAGGTAAGCCTCATCGCCATAATTCCTGAGGGCATCCGGGGCAATCAGCGTGAACCGGTCGGTGAAAAGCGGGTCCTGATCGACGGCCACCCCTTCGAGTTCGGCGGTGGCGGCGAAAGCGTCCTTGACCAGAGACCGTCCCCAGATCAAGGTGATATCGGCTTCGCGTCCGTTCTCTCCAAGCCACTTGCCGATCACTTCATCGCCGAGATCGATCGCCCAGTCCGGATTGTCCGCGGCGACGACATCGGTGAAATCGACCGATGCCCGAAAGTCGGTGGGATCTTCACCTTCATGCTGGACAAAAGACACAAATCCGAAGAACTCGATGTTGACCGCTTCTTCACCCTCATTCAGGACTGCCACGCCATTGGCACTGGCCGGGATCCAGACCCGTCCGCTCCAGGCACGCTCCGGGAACCAGACGACCTCGTCCGGCAGGTCGGTTCCGGCCGGAAGATCCTCGATCTCGGAACACGCTTCCTTGAACACGGCGGAGAGCCGTTCGGCGAAACGACCGTGAGGAATGCCGTGCTGCGAAGCGTCGGCGACGAAGTGCGGGATGGGACGGTTATCGAGAGGCATGGATGGAGCCTACGGGGTGATCGCTTCGCGCAGAGCCGCAGCGGCACTTTCGGGGCTGGTGATGTTGATATTCACCCCGGTTGCGAATTCGAACGCCGAAGCTGCTTCAAGCCGGGGCATCAGGTCGAGGTGCCAATGGAAATGCTCAACTCCACGAGGGGCTGTTTTTACCCACAGGTTCAGTTGGGGCGGATCGCCGAACAGGTCAGTCAGGGCGGCGCAGGCCCTGAACAACATCGATGCGCCACCTTCACCGACTTCGAACCTGGCCTGCGGCCGGCGCGGAATGATTCGCATCTCGAAGGGATGCCGTGACGCCCACGGGCAGATCAGAGCGACCTCGTCGTCGATCGCTATCAAGCGTTCGCCACGCCGGATTTCCTCTCTCAGAACCTCGCCGAGCAGGCTGGCTCCGGCGGTGCGTTCACGGTAAGAATTGAATCTTTCCCGTTCCCTCGCGATCGCTGCAGGAACGAAGTTGGCCGCACCGACCTGGGTGTGGCTGTGCTCGATCGAGGCCCCTGATTCAGGGCCCTGGTTCAGCACGAGCTGGACGTAAGCGGCGTCCTCGTGGGCGAGCATGCGGCGACGCCAGGCGGCGACTGCCGTCGCCAGTTCCGCTTCACCCAGTTCGGTGATCGAGGCGATGTGCCGGGGTGAATTGATAATCACCTCATGGGCACCGTAAGCCGGCCGGGATGCGAACATGTCCGGTTCCGCTGACCGGGCCGAAGCCAGCAGCGGGTCCGCGGTGCTGGCGAAGGCGGCCGACGGATCGTTGCCCTGCGACTGACCCGCTTCAGCCTCCGGCACCAATGCCGGATAGAGATTCGGCACCGTACGGGTAGACCAGCCGGGGCCATCAGCGGCCGAGCCGTCGGACCGCCCGGCGTCCACTTCGGGCGGGGTGAGATCCTCCGACCCTTCGCAGAACGGACATCCGTCCGGACCGTGCGGTTGCCACGGCTTGACCTGGAACTGGTCGGGTCGTTCGGCCCGCCCGGGAGCGAGGATTACCCTCGCCCCGGTGAGCTGGTCTATCCGGATTTCAGGTTGGGCCAACGTCTAAAGGCCGGAAGGCGGCGGGGGCGGATCCTCGGCGGGGGTGTCCGGGGTCTCGATGTCTTCCAGGCTGGGCTTCACGTACTCGGGGTTCGCCGGGTTGTCGCTTCGTCCGACCACACTCGGCAGGTTCTTCATGCCGTCCTGGAAAGCGGAGATCAGGTCCATTGGCAACGGGAAGATCACGGTCGAGTTCTGGTTGCCACTGATCTCGAGCAGGGTCTGGAGATAACGCAGCTGCAGTGATGCCGGGTTGCGGCTGATGATGTCCGCTGCCTGGGTCAGCTTCTCGGCGGCCTGGTATTCGCCTTCGGAGTTGATGATCTTGGCGCGGCGTTCACGCTCAGCTTCAGCCTGACGCGCCATCGCGCGCTGCATCTGCTCGGGGATCTCCACGTCCTTGATTTCGACGGTGGTGACCTTGACACCCCACGGCTCGGTCTGCTCGTCGATGATCTTCTGCAGCGATTCGTTGAGCCGCTCGCGCTCGGCCAGGATCTCGTCGAGTTCAGCTTTGCCGAGAACGGCACGCAGCGAAGTCTGGGAGATCTGCGAGGTTGCGATCAGGTAGTTCTCGACGTCAGTGATCGCTTTGTTCGGATCGATTACCCGGAAGTAACAAACTGCGTTGACCGAAGTCGGAACGTTGTCGCGGGTGATCACTTCCTGCGGCGGAATGTTCAAGGTCACGGTTCGCAGGTCGATCTTCACCATGCGGTCGATGAAAGGGATCAGCAGGATGAGTCCCGGACCCTTCTGGTCGATCAGGCGGCCGAGCCGGAAGATCACACCGCGTTCGTATTCACGCAGGATCTTGATCGCCGAGAAGAGGACGATCAGCACGAAGATCGCGAGAATCACTACAAGTGCGCCGAGTACTTCCATTACTGACCAGCTCCTTCGGTGTCTGTTACTGAAACGGGGTTATCTGAAGTCTCAATCCGGCTGACCGCGAGGGTCAGTCCGTTTACTGCATCTACCCGGATCTGCTCGCCATAAGCGATCGGGGTGGTCGCGAGGTCGGTCGCTTCGGCCTGCCAGAGCGCGCCGTCGATGAATACCTGCCCGGTCGGGCTGAGGCTCTGGCGCACATCGCCGGTCAGTCCGACCAGTTCTTCCGGGCCGTAACGGATCGGTGATGCCTTGACCCGGCTGACCCGCTCGATGACGAACACGAGGAAAGCGCCGAGCACGACGCTGCCGATCACCACTGCCGGGATCGAAGTCGGGTCTTCATTGCGATCGAACATGAAAACACCGGACAGGATCAGGGCGATGACCCCGAGTATCGAAAGTGGCCGGTACATCTTCAGCGCTACGGCGGCGATGAAGAACGCAATCGCGAGGATGAGCAGGCCGATGCCCCCCGCCGTTGCCCCGATGTCGAAAGCTCCGACCACACCAAGCACCAGGGCGATCACGCCGATGAGTGCGGGAAAGATGCCACCGGGGGTGAGAATTTCAATACCCACGCCGAACAGCCCGAGGGTGATCAGGAGGAATACGAGTGTTGGGTCGGTTATCTCCACAAGTCGAGCGTAACGACTCAGCCTTCGCCGCCGCCAATGGCGTACGTATTCACATCCGCCACGAGCTCTTCCTGGCTGGTGTAAGGCCCGAACCTGGCGTAGGTACGTTCACCATCGGCGTTGAAGAACACGGTGCCGGGAAAGCCGTGGGTTACATCCAGGAATTTGCTTATTTGTTTGTCCGGATCGGAGAAGCTCGGGTAGGGCACCGGGTTGTCCTTCAGGAAGGTGGCGGCCGCATCCGCCGAGTCGTCCGAATCGACCCCGAGGAAAGCGACTTCGCTTCCCATCTCGGCCGCTACATCCTGGAGGTGAGGGAACTCGGCCCGGCACGGACCGCACCACGAAGCCCAGACATTAACCACCGCGGGGTGGCCTTCCAGCTCACCCATTCGGGATTCAAAAGCGTCAAGGCCACCGTCCAGCAGTTCGTTTCCCTGCTCGTAGAGCGCGGTGAGTGCTGGTGGCGAATCCTCAGTCAGCCGGGAATAGTCGGGTGGAGTACCACCCTCGCCATTTGACGCGTCTTCCCCGCACGCGGTCAGGAACAGAGCCAAAAATACAGCGAGAATTGCGAATGCGCTGATGTGAATCCGGGTGTGTGAAGGCTTCTCTATGCTCATAAGTGATTAAATGATCGCATCTGGTTCGCGTAGGAGCGAATCACGGAGGTGACCGTGGCCGACTTTACCTTGTCGCCGTCGGGAGCTTTCATTTATCCAACTCGTCCGGGCTGGACCCAAGTCCATGGTCCGGACTACCCCAAAGGCTTAATGGCCCCGAGTACAGCAACACCCGTCAAAGCGACGGTTCCTTCAGCAACAGATCTGAAACGCGCGGAAGCATTCAGCCGCGAACCTTTCCTGCTGGGCGATGAGAAGCCGGC
>JBAUOE010000077.1:0-32678 GCA_049579585.1 Solirubrobacterales bacterium
CAGCAGGTCCTTGGTGGTCTCGACCGGGACATGGGCGGGCCGGAAGCTGTCGCCAGGATCATGACCATGTACCTCGGCAAATTGCCGAAAGAATCACTCAGGCTTCATGAACTGGCTGACAGTGGAGACATGGCCGGGCTGTCCGAACAATCGCACCGGATGAAATCAAGCACAGCGATGCTTGGCGCCATCCGGCTGGCCGAAATCCTGGCGGAGCTTGAGGCCGCCGCCAAGGCCGGCGACGCTGAATCCGTTACAGCGTGCCTGTCCGAATATGACCTGGAGACGTCACGCGTTGAGCGTGAAATGAAGCAGTTCGTCGCCTGAGCGGATCCGCTCAGGCGTGGGTTGCCCAGCCGTCGACCGCGCGGGCGCCTTCGAGGACTGCTTCGGAGATGGTCGGGTGGGGGTGCATGATGCGCTGGAGTTCCTGGATGCCACCTTCGAGCGCGATCACGGCGACCAGTTCAGCGATCATGTCGCAGGCCCGGTTGCCAACGATGTGGGCACCGACGATTTCACCGTATTTCTTGTCGACGACAAGTTTGACCATGCCGTCACGGTCGTCATAGACCGTTCCGGCGCCGACACCACCGAGCTTGAACTTGCCGACCTTCACGTCGTGACCGGCTTCTTTGGCCTGGGCTTCGGTCAGGCCGACACTCGCGACCTGCGGATGGCAGAAAGTGGCTCCGGGAACCAGGTCGAGGTTGACCGGTTCGGTTTCCGCGCCGGCGATAGCTTCGGCAGCGACCACGCCTTCTTCCATCGCTTTGTGGGCGAGGGCAGCACCGGGAACAATGTCACCGATCGCGTAGATCTTCTCGTTCGAGGTCTTCTGGAACTCGTCGACCTTGACCTTGCCGTTCTCGTCGAGCTCGACCTTTGCGGCATCGAGACCGAGAGCTTCGACGTCGGGCTTGCGGCCACCGGCGATCGCCAGATAGTCAACCTCTGCCGAGTTGTCGCCATAGGTGAACTTGACGGAGCTGTCGGTCACCTCAACGTTCTCAACCGGGGTGCCGGTCGAAACTTCGATGCCCTGCTTCTTGAAGGTGCGTTCCACTACCCGAACGACATCCTTGTCCTCGGCCGGCAGGATCTGGTCGAGCATCTCGATCAGTTTCACCTCGGTGCCGAAACGGATGTACGCGGAAGCTATCTCCGCCCCCGAAGCACCGGCACCGACCACGGCAATTGACTTCGGCTGCTCGGGCAATGACCAGGCACCCCAGGTGTCAACCACCCGGTCTGAAAACTCAACCCCGGGAATCGACTGGGCAACGGAACCGGTCGCGATGATCACCTTGCCGGCTTCATAAGTCGTGTCGCCAACTTTCACGTTGCCGTCCTCGGTCAGGCTGCCTTCACCTTCGATGAACTCGATCTTGTTCTTCTTGAAAAGGCCACTGACGCCGCCCTCGAGGCTGGCGGAAACGTCGGTGCGGCGCTGACCGAGGGCTTCCCAGTCGAGCTCGGCCCCGGAAACCTTGACCCCGATGTCGGCACTGCTGGTCGCATGCTCGAAAACCTCAGCGGTGTGCAGCATCGTCTTCGCCGGTATGCACGCATAGTTCAGACAGCGTCCGCCAGCCTTGTCCTTCTCGACCACAGCGGTGGTCTTGCCCAGTTGAGCGGCCCTGATTGCGGCAACGTATCCGCCCGGTCCACCCCCGATTACGATTACGTCAAAAGAGTTCTCAGCCATTGTCAGCCGAGACTACCGAACTGCCTCCACATGGTTCCGCGATATCGGTGGGCCGACTGTGCGGAACCATGTGGGATGAAACGGACGGACTAGTCCTGTTCAGGCTTGACTGCGCTCTGGAACTTGAAACCCCGCTCGAAGAAACCGGTGCTCAGGTCGGAGTTCTGGTCACCGAACATCGCGATCAGCTTGTAGCCGCGGCGTTTGACGATTTCGGCGCGCTGCGAGTTCTTCACGGTTCCTTTGTCCGGGGCGGTCGGCGGCTTCATGTAAAGGCCGGAGAGGGCGGTGTAGCCGATGGCGTTCAGGTTGGCTTCAGCGCCGGCCCGAAGCTGCTCGGTGTCGGGGCGGGCAGTGATGACGAAAGCAGCGACACCACGCCTCTGGGCGAGCCGGTAGATCTTGCGCATCTGCGGAATCGCGGTCTGGTCGCCGGCCAGCAGGTGATCGAGCTCATGGGCGCCGTAGTCCGGTGTGGACGACCCGTACAGGTAACTCGACGCGGCGGTTTCATCCATGTCCATCGCGATCGCGAGCTTCGGCATGTTCTTGCAGCGTTTCTTGGTGATGCGCTTCGCCTTTTTCGCTTTGGGATACCTGAACTTCGGTGTCTTCGGATCAGTTACCGGTCCGAGGCCCGCCTTCGGGGCTTTCACGATCTTGTCCGGCAGCTGGCGTTTCGGCACGGTTACGGGAATGGTGTAGTCGGCCGCGAGATCGGGGCCTGGGTCAGCCTTGCCGAGACGAAAACCTTTCGCGTTGCATTTCCTGACGATCTTGATCGTCGGCTGGGTGCGCTGGATGATGAACTTGCGGGCCCGGGCAGTCACATAGTCGAGGTCCTGGGTGTACTTGCCGGAATCGAAGTACTGCTGGCGCTGCTCCGGGGTGTATTCGGCGTTCGCCGGGGCGACGGCACCAAACAGGAGCGTGATTGCGGCCAGCAGGCCAACTGGCAGCAGGCGGAAGAATCGGAAGGTAGTCATATGAAACTGAAACTACCGGGAAGGAGCTAAGTTGCGTTGGGCCTTCAGTTGCGCTTCGGGCCGTCAGGCATCTGGATCCGGGCCATGGCTTTGACCATGAACCAGAAAAGCAGGCAAAGCCCGATGGTCAGGAGTGCGGTGCTGACCATCTGCAGCAGGCTGCCAGCGACAACGAGTCCGAGGATTCCGGCCAGGATCAGCAGCACCAGCAGCATCTGGAATCCGAGCACAGCCCAGTACTTCGCTTTCCACATGCCCCAGGCCATCAGCGTGAAAACGGCTGCGAGGCTGACCCATTGCGCGATGTTCACGTCTTCACCATTGACTTTCGCGCCGGTGACGAGGGCGACCAGGGACGATCCCCAGAGGAGTAGTGACACCACCAGGGCGCAGACCGCCCCGACCGTGACCACAGTTGGGCGCTGCCCTTCAGCCAGGGGCTCGAGCGATTCACGCACTTTCTGGTTCTTGACTTCCGCTTTGGCGTAACCGGCCTTCATCCGGTCGGCGCCGTCACCGGACTCGTTGGCTTCCCCTGGAGCGTTCCCGTTGAGGGAGGGTCGTTCGGTGCCCGGCCGACTTTTGCGGCGGCCTGAACGGCGCGGAGAATCGGATGAATCAGCCACCGGGCGCGATCTCCTCTCCGACCGCAGCGAAGGCGCTGCGCAAATGCTCGGCAACCGCGGTTGGGTCGGCCGCATTGCGCAGGGCCCTGACCACACAGATCCGGCGGGCGCCCGCCGCGAGGACTTCGCCCACGTTCGAGCTGTCGATACCGCCGATCGCAAAGAAAGGCAGGGTGGTTGTCCGGGCGGCATGGCTGACGAGATCCAGGCCGACTGCCGCGCGGCCGGCTTTGGTCGGCGTTTCCCAGATCGGCCCGACACTGATGTGATCCGGGAGCGCATCGCCACGGGCAGCGTCAGAGATCTGTTGCTCCGAATGGGTGGACAATCCGATCAGGCCGTCGCTGCCAACGATTCGACGGGCTTCTTCGAGGCTGATGTCGTCCTGTCCGATATGGACACCGTCGGCACGGACCGATACCGCCAGCTCGGGGTCGTCGTTCACAATGAATGGCACGCCGTACGTGTCGCAGACCCGGCGGAAGGTCTGGGCGGCGCGTTCGATGGTTCGCAGGTTGCCGCTTTTCTCGCGCAACTGGACGATGTCAACGCCACCATCGAGCGCGGCTTTCAACAGCGGCTCGGGATCGTTGCCATCCGGCCGCGCATCACAGACGAAGTAGAGCCGGGCGGTGCGCAGGCGCTCACGGCGCAGGGCGCCGATTCCATCTGAAGGAGAAAAGCTCATGGTGCAAGTATCCCAGCGTGCGGCGGGCGGTGGTAACGGTAGGATCGACGGGACCTGCGGGAGCCCGTTCATTGAGGGCTGAGAGGGTGGCGAAGTGGCCATCGACCGTCTGAACCTGATCCGGACAATTCCGGCGCGAGGAAGTGGACGGTTCGAAACGCGGGCAGCTATGGACTCGATCGAAACCGAACAGAACGAAACGAAAAACTACGACGCCGTCGTTATCGGCGCCGGGGTCATCGGTCTCGCAATCGCCTGGGAGCTCAACACGCTCGGCATCAATGTCCTTGTGGTCGACCGGGACCAGCCGGGCTCCGGGACAACCAGCGTTGCGGCCGGCATGCTGGCACCGGTTGGGGAACTCGATTTCGGAGAGCCGGCTTTGCTTGAAATGAACATGGTTTCGGCCGGTCTTTATCCCGAATTTGTGGCATCGATCGAACGGGTCTGCGGTGGCACCCTTGGTTACCGGCGGACCGGTGGCATTCACGTGGCGCTCGACCGCGATGAAGCGGCCGAGCTGAAGCGGGTTCATGAACTCCAGCTCGGGATGGGCCTGCAGGCTGAATGGGTTGGTCCGGGCGCTGCGCGTGAGATGGAACCCGGAATCACCCCGAGCCTCACCGGTGCCGTCTACGTCGCCGATGACGGAGCCCTTGATCCGAGAGTGCTGGTGACCGGTTTGCTGGAAGCGCTGGCGGCCGAGCAGGTCGAAGTTCGCAGCGGGGTTGAGGTGACGAACCTGCGGGTCAGGCAGGGCCGGGTCGAATCAGTTGAGTTCGACAATGGCGACCGGATCCAGGCTGGATCGGTGATCGTTGCGACCGGTGCCGATTCCGGCCGGGCAGAATGGCTCCCGGCAGAAGTACGGCCGCCGGTACGGCCGGTGAAAGGGCAGATCCTCGAGCTCCGTGGTGATCCACAGGACCCGATCTGTGACCGGATACTCGCGTCCGAGCGGGTGTATCTGGTGCCACGGAGGGACGGGCGCCTGATCGTCGGGGCGACCGTTGAGGAACTTGGCTTCGACAAAGCGGTCACGGCTGGCGGCGTCCATGAACTTCTACGCGAGGCGTATCGTCTGCTGCCCGAAGTTGCCGAACTGGAGTTCGTCGGGGCGGTCGCCGGTTTGCGGCCGGGCACCCCTGACAACCGGCCGGTGGTAGGTAAAACCGGCATCGACGGTTTGCTGATGGCGACCGGTCATTACCGGAACGGAATTCTGCTGGCGCCGATAACCGCAAGGGCGATCAGTGACCTCGTAGATGGTGGTGAGCTCAGCGGGCCGATGTCGGAAGCCTCACCGTCGAGATTCGATTCGGCCCGGGCGGGAGTGGCCTGATGAAGATCGAACTGAACGGCTCGCCGAGGCAGGTGGAAGACGGAATCACCCTGGAGCGGCTGATCGAACTCGCTGGTGCTGATCCGGCCAGGCGGGGGGTAGCGGTGGCACTCGGTGGTGAGATTGTGCCCAGGTCAACCTGGTCGGAAACCGTGGTCCGTGACCAGGATGAAGTCGAGGTTGTGTCGGCGATTCAGGGTGGCGCTGAAACCTGGCAGCTTGGCGGCCGTGAATGGGGCTCAAGGCTGATCGCCGGCAGCGGTGGTTTCAGGTCGCTTGAGGCGATGTCCAGCGCCCTGCGGCAATCCCGGACCGAGATCATCACGGTCGCCTTGAGACGGCTTGATCCGGCGGCACAGGGTTCGGTGATGGAGGTGGTCGATGAACTTGGGCTGTTCGTTCTGCCGAACACCGCTGGCTGTTACACCGCCCGCGATGCCGTGAAGACAGCGAAACTGGCCCGGGAGGCGTTCGGCACCGACTGGGTGAAGCTGGAAGTGATCGGTGACGATCGCACTTTGCTTCCCGATTCGGTCGAGTTGCTGCGGGCCGCCGAAGAACTGGTCGGTGATGGATTCACCGTGTTGCCCTACACGAATGATGATCCGATCCTCGCGAAGCGCCTCGAAGCGACCGGCTGCGCCGCGGTGATGCCGCTGGGCTCACCAATCGGTTCCGGTGCCGGCATTCGTAACCCGTACAACATTTCGATAATCGTCGAGAATGCCGAAGTTCCGGTGATTCTTGATGCCGGGATCGGCACGGCTTCTGATGCGGCGCTCGCCATGGAACTGGGTTGCGACGCGGTTTTGCTGGCTTCGGCGATCTCTCGCGCCAAAGATCCGGACCTGATGGCAGCGGCCATGCGGCACGGGGTTGAAGCCGGGCGCGCCGCGTTCAAGGCCGGCCGAATACCGAAGCGACTTCACGCTGAAGCGTCCACTCCTGAAGAGGGTCTGCCCGGACTCGGATGAAGCGACGGGGCACAGTCGCCCGGTTTCTTCATATCCTTGTCGGGCCCCCTTAGCTCAGGTGGTTAGAGCTGCAGGCTTTTAACCTGTGAGTCCTCGGTTCGAATCCGAGAGGGGGCACTAACTTGAGGGAGCTTCTCATTCGCTTTAGAACTATCTTTCGCGCATGAGAAACTCCAGCCGGCCCGTCTTGCGCGGCATCCTGATCGCTTTCATCTCGGCCATCGTCCTGACGGGAGCCGCCGTTTCGACGGCTCTGGCCGGACCGATCGTCGCCGACTCCGGCTTTGAGGTCGAGTCGGATGGCTTCTCGTTCCCGAACTACGGGGACAGGGAGGGCTACAAGGATCTGGATGCGGGCCAGATGCGGCGCCTTTTCGGCAACGTGGTCTGCCTCAGCGGCAAAGGTGGAGATTGCGTTCTGACCGCTCCCGCTCGTGCCTGGATGGAAAGCACGAACGAAGCGATGGCAGGCGGTCACTGTTACGGGTTCTCGGTACTTGCCTGGGTAATTCAGCGCGGCCAGTTGCCCGCCTTCGGCTACTCGTCACTCGCACCTTTCGGTTCAGGAACAACGGCCTTCGGTCTTGATATCGAGTCGAACCGGAAACTCCAGTCAACGATCGCCAGAGCCTGGGCTTTCCAGACTTTCGAGTCGGTGACCGACAATGCGATCGCCGGAACTCCCGCCAACGTGCTGAAGAATCTGCTCACGGAGCTGACCCCGGAGAACCAGGAGACCTTCACGATCACGATCTTCCAGCCGGGATTCGAAGGCGGACACGCGATCACCCCGACGTCGGTGGAGGACCTCGGTGGTGGCAAGTACGGGGTCCACGTCTATGACAACAACTGGCCCGGAGACTCCGGACGGGTCCTGACTATTGACAAGACGGCGAACACCTGGTCCTACCTCGCCGCGATCAACCCGGACGAGCCTGGTTCCGTCTACCGCGGAAATGCCAAGACGGAAACCCTGCAGCTTTGGCCGACCAGGCCCGGGTTTCAGATCCAGGACTGTTCGTTCTGCGTTGGCCGTCAGGGCGGCAAGTCCAAATTCAATGAAGTCTCCCTCTCCAATCCCGGAGATGAACACGCGCACCTGCTCCTGACTGACGGGAAAGGCCGCAAGACCGGCTATCTGAAAGGCAAGCTGGTCAACCGGATCCCGGGCGCAGAAGTACTGCCGCGAACGGCAGGTGGTCCCAGCCTTGACTCCAACGGTGACATCGACGGGTCGCCGAACTCGCTGGAACCGATCTACCGGGTGCCGAAGAAAACCAGCCTCCGGATCAAGGTCCAGGGTTCGAACCTGAGCTACAACGACCGCGAAGCCGTCAGCGTTGTCGGCCCGACCTTCGACGCCACGGTGGAAGACATCAAGGTCGGTCCGCGCCGGAACGCCCGGTTGACGCTGTCCCCGAAGAAACGGACCCTGTCCTTCACCAGCACAAAGGTCAAATCAACACCCCAGGTTACTTTCGGTGCCGAGAGCGACGAGGCTGCCTACCGGATTACGGTCGCCGCTTTGGGAGCCAGGCCAAAAACCAAGGTCTTCTTCGCGAAGAAGCCGAAACTGGGCCTGCTGCGAATTGGAGAGAAAACTAAAGCCAGACAGCGTTACGCCATTCAGATAAGCCGTTTCACGGCCAGGGGCAATAGCAAGTTCGTGCGCAGATACAGCATCCGCGGCAAGCAGCAGGCATATCTCTACTACGGTCCGCTCGCCCGAAAGAACGGCGTCGCAAGGATCGCGATCGGTGAGCCGGGCAAGAAGAAGATCCGGATCCTGAAGGTGAAAAAGGCCGGGTAGTTCCGGCCGTGAACGCGGAGGGGACGATCGACGCTCGAGGCGTGCGGATCGTCCCCACCCGAAGTCCTAGTGCCGGAAGTGGCGGTGCTTGGTGAAGACCATTGCGGTCTCCGATTCGTCACAGGCTTCGATCACTTCGCCGTCGCGCTTTGATCCGCCCGGCTGGATTACCGAAGTCGCCCCGGCCTCAATTGCCGCTGCGGGACCGTCAGCGAAGGGGAAGAACGCATCCGAAGCGACCACGCTGCCGGTGAGCAGGTCGGTTGCTTCGTCACCGTGGGCGTCCTGGCATTTCTGAATGGCCAGCCGGGTTGAGTCGACCCGGCTCATCTGGCCGGCCCCGATACCCAGGGTGACGCCGTCCTTGACCAGGATGATCGCGTTGGAGCGAACGTGCCGGCAGACGGTCCAGGCGAAGAGCATGTCGTTCCAGGCAGCTTCTGACGGCTGAGTCTTGGTTACGACCTCCATCATTTCGCGCTGTTCCGGATCGCCATCGCGGTCCTGGATCAACATTCCGCCACGAACCCGCTTCATGTCCTTTTCGCGGCTGTCCGGGAACGGGGAGGCCTGATCGGTGAATATCCGGATCGCTTCTTTCTGCTGAAGGACCTCAAGCGCGTCGTCGTCGTATCCGGGTGCGATCAGGACTTCGACGAAGTTCTTGTGCAGGGATTCGGCCAGGGCCCGGTCGACCTTGCGGTTGATCGCGATCACGCCACCGTAAGCGGAAACCGGGTCGCAGTCGCGGGCGCGTTCGTATGCGTCGAGGCCACTGTCGCCCAGGGCAACTCCGCAGGGGTTGTTGTGCTTGACGATCACGCAGGCTGGTCCTTCGAGGTCGGCCAGCATGCGACGCGCGGAATCGAGATCGAGCACGTTGTTGAAAGAGAGTGCCCTGCCATGCAGCTTCGAGAGGTCGGTCAGCACGTTGCTGTCGAGCCCGACCTCCGAGTAGAAGGCGGCCCGCTGGTGCGGGTTCTCGCCGTAGGAAAGATCCAGCTGCTTCTCGTACGCGACCACTTTGTGCTCGGGGAAAGCTTCGTAGGAGGATGAGAACCAGGCGGAGATCGCCGCGTCGTAACGGGCGGTCTGGGCGAAAGCTTCATTGGCCAGCCAGTGCCGGGTCGAGGCGGAAACCTCTCCATCCGTTTCGTCCATCTCGGCGAGGATCGCGTCGTAACACTCGGGCTTGACCGCGACAACCACGTCTTCATGGTTCTTGGCGGCGGCACGGATCATGGTCGGGCCACCGATGTCGATGTTCTCGATCGCTTCCTGCGGACTCACGTCCGCCCGGGCGATAGTTGCTTCGAAGGGGTAGAGATTCACGCAGACCAGGTCGATCGGCGGAATTTTCTCTTCGTCCAGTACGGCGACGTGGGTGGGATCGGAGCGGCGCGCGAGAACTGCGGCATAGATCTTCGGGTGCAGGGTTTTGACCCGGCCGTCCATAATTTCTTTCTGGCCGGTGAACTCGGAGACGTCAATCACTTCGATGCCGGCGTCGCGCAAAGCCTGTGCGGTACCGCCGGTCGAAAGAATCTCGACCCCCGCCCGCGAAAGGCCGGCTGCAAAGTCGGCTACGCCGGTCTTGTCCGAGACCGAGATCAAGGCACGATTCACCTTGATAGGTCCGTTGGTCGGATCAATGTTGTCCATCTCCACCCTTGCTATTCGATAATTACGTGACGGGGACTGCCGGGAGCGATCTTAACCCGGCCTCGGCTGATCATGCCTATCGCCTCGGGATAGATTTCGTGTTCGACCGCATGGACCGATTCTTCGAGCTGTTCACGGTCCCAATTTGCGGGAACTTCTACTGTGCGCTGGAGGATCACCGGTCCGGTGTCGGTTCCTTCATCCACGAAATGCACGGTCACTCCGGTCACCCGGACACCGTGCTCAAGGGCCTGGCCGATCGCGTCAAGGCCCGGGAAGGATGGCAGCAGGGCCGGGTGAACGTTGATGATCCGGCCACGAAAGCGCCCCACGAACTCGGGGGAGACCAGCTGCATGTAGCCGGCGAGCACAACCAGATCCGCGGAGAGGGATTCGATCCAGTCGGCCATGGCCAGGTCGCGGGTAACCCGGTCGCCGTGCTGCTGACGGGTGAACACACCGGTCTCGATGTTTGCCGCCCGGGCGCGTTCGAGCGCGAAGGCTTCAGGTTTGTCCGAACCGACCCCGGCTACAACGATGCCATCGTTGCCGTGAAGCCGGTCGATGATCGCCTGCAGGTTGGTACCTCCACCGGAGGCCAGCACAACGATGCGGAATTCAGGATCGTTCGAGGTCACCCCGTCATCCTGCCGTATCGCGGGGAATCAGGTGTCAGCGGACCGGGAGCACGGCGAGCTGTTCGAGATCGAACTTGCCGTCGGCATCGGCCGGGTCGTCACCGAGCGGGTAGTTGCCAGTGAAGCAGGCGTCGCAATGGACCGAGGCCGGGGTGCCGACCGCTTCGTAGACACCATCGATCGAGAGGTACGCCAGCGAGTCGGCACCGATGTGTTCGGCGATCTCGTCAATCGTGCGTTCGTGGGCAACCATTTCTTCACGGGCGGACATGTCAACCCCGTAGTTGCATCCGTAACGGATCGGCGGTGCCGATATCCGCAGATGGACTTCTTTCGCTCCGGCGTCGCGCAGCATCTTCACGATCTGCCGGGTCGTGTTTCCGCGGACGATCGAATCGTCGACAACAACCACACGCTGGCCGGAGATGATTTCGGGCAGCGGATTGAACTTCATCCGCAAGCCGTGCTTTCGCAGTTCCTGGCCGGGCTGGATGAAGGTGCGGGCTACGTAACGGTTCTTGATCAGCCCGTCATCCTGCGGCAGGCCGGAGGCGCGGGCAAATCCGCGGGCGGCCGGGGTGCCGGAATCGGGCACCGAGATCACCAGGTCAGCTTCGACCGGGGATTCTTTCCAGAGGATCTCGCCCATCTTGCCGCGAACCGTCTGCAGGCGTTTGCCTTCCAGGATCGTGTCGGGCCGCGAGAAATAGATGTGTTCGAAAACGCAGTGCGACACCCGGTCTGATTTGACCACCTGGCGGGATTCGAGGCCCCGCTCTGACAGGGAAACCATTTCGCCGGGATTGATTTCACGGACCAGTTCGGCTCCGATGATGTCGAAAGCACAGCTTTCGGAGGCAATCACGTAGTTGCCGTCGAGCAGACCCAGCGAAAGCGGCCGGATCCCGTAAGGGTCGCGGAAGGCAACGATCGCGTGCTTGGTCATTACGACCGTCGAGTAGGCACCTTCCAGCTGTGGCATGACGTTGGCGACAGCGTCTTCGACGAAACGGCCGTAGTCGCACGAAATCATCGCGGCGATGATTTCCGAGTCGGTGGTGCCACGGAAGTTCAGGCCTTTGCGGCGAAGTTTGTTGTAAAGATCAACGGCGTTGGTCAGGTTGCCGTTATGGGCGAGTGCGAGCTCGCGGCCGTCGTCACGCCAGATCGGCTGGGTGTTTTCCCAGCCTCCGCCACCGGTGGTCGAATAACGCACGTGGCCGATCGCCATGTCGCCGGCGAGCGCCCGCAGCTTGTCTTCATTGAAGACCTGGGAAACCAGCCCGGAATCACGCATGGTGGTGATGTGGCCACCTTCGCAGGTGGCGATACCGGCCGATTCCTGGCCACGATGCTGGAGTGCGTAAAGGCTGAAGTAAGCGAGTCGGGCTACGTCGTGTCCTGGCGCATATACGCCGAACACACCACACTCGTCACGCGGTCCTTCGCGATCCAGGAAAGACTGTTCGCTCAAGGTCTGGGCCACCTGTTGCTGATAGGAAGAGAGGCGTAGGCGGACTACCTACAGACGGAGAGTAGCAGCGTGCCGCGTCTGGCACGACGCAATTTCCGCAAATCCCGTGTTTTTGGAGTGACCGCCGGGCCACTTCGAAGCCCAGGTCAGTGGCTGCAGGGCATCGGGATCGCTTCATTGTTTCGGAAGGGGTTGCGCGGTTGCCCCAAACGGGTAGTCGGTACCTATGGCCGGCGATACGGGATTCACCTCACAGGACGCCCAAACCGACTTTTCGCGAGCACGGCGACGGCAGGTGTTACGGAAGATCGCGACCCGCATGCGCCGGGAACCGAATGACATCGATCTGATTCTGCCTTTCGACGAGGTTCTTGCGGCGCTGGGCCGCACCGGCGAACGCCACCTCGGCGTGATCGCGATCGAACTCGATTCGATAGTGGGCACGGTCGATCGTGGTCGTGACTTCGATCGCCGGTTCCGCCCAACCTCCCACCGGGTTCGCCAACGTTGGGAGGGGATCGCCGTTGCGATGCGCAAAGGTAAGTCGCTGCCACCGATCTCGGTCTACCGGGTAGGAGACATGCATTTCGTCGAAGATGGACACCACCGGGTGTCAGTGGCACGCCAGATGGGTCTGGAAGTGATTGACGCGAACGTCACTGAAGTCACGACCGCGGTCAAAGCCGGTGAGTTCCAGATCTCCGACCTGACTCTCAAAAGCCAGGAACGACTCTTCTTCGAGCGGGTCCCGTTGCGTTCTGCCGATCGAACCGGGATCGAATTGCGGGAAGGCCGGATGTACGCAGATCTCGCCGAAAGTATCGAAGCCTGGGGGTTTCGGGCAATGCAGGCACATGGCCGGTTCATGTCCCGTGCCGAAGTGGCGAACCTCTGGTTCGAAGAAGAGTATGACCCGGTGGTCGAGATGCTTCGCACCGCAGGCCTGCTCGGCGACGGAACCGAAACCGAGGCCTTCATAGTGATCAGCTGTCTGCGCTGGACCCTGCTCAGTACGCACGACTGGAACGAACAGATAATCGAGCGGGTTCGTGACGCACTCGAGGCGGGAGAAGTAACCCGCTGAAGTTAGCTGCCGTCGGAATTGCTGACGATACGTTTGCCCGAATCAGGATCGAACAGCATTACCTTCTCCGGATCCAGCCACAGGTTTGCCGTGTTTCCACGCTCGATTTTCGAGGTAGCGTCCAGGCGGGCAACCATCTGGCTGGTGTCGCCACCTGAAAGTTCGGCCAGCCCGGAATCCGATGCTGCTTTCTCCACGGTCGCCGAGTCGTCGCCAGCGGTGAAATAGGCAAAGAGTTCCGAACCCATCGATTCGACCAGGTCAATTTCGGTTTCGAAGCGGACACCATCCGTTTCGTCGATCAGTTCAGCGTCCTCGAAATCACCAGGACGAAGGCCGGCGATTACCTTGCGTTCGTTGCGGTTATCTCCGAGCGCAGCTTTCATCTCGTCGTTGAGCGGAATTTCGACGAAGGGCAGTTCGACGGAATCCCCGGATACCGTTGCGGCGGTGAAGTTCATCGAAGGAGACCCGATGAATCCGGCAACGAACAGGTTGTCCGGTTCGTTGTAGAGCTCGGCTGGTGTACCGACCTGCTGGAGTTCCCCGGCACGCATTACGGCCACCCGGTCGCCCAGGGTCATCGCTTCGGTCTGGTCGTGGGTCACGTAGACAGTGGTTGTGCCGAGCCGCGACTGCAACTTCGAGACTTCGGTCCGGGTCTGGACCCGCAACTTGGCATCGAGATTGGAAAGTGGCTCGTCCATCAGGAACGCTTTCGGGTCCCGCACGATCGCGCGGCCCATCGCGACCCGCTGCCTCTGGCCACCGGAAAGGTTGGCCGGGCGGCGATCCAGGTGTTCAGTCAAGTCCAGGGTCCGGGCTGCTTCCTCCACCTTTTCGTCGATTTCCTTCTGGTCGACTTTCGCCAGCTTCAGGGCGAACCCCATGTTTTCGCGCACGCTCATGTGTGGGTAAAGGGCGTAGCTCTGGAAGACCATCGCAATGTCACGGTCCTTCGGGGCGAGGTCGTTCACGAGTTCACCGCCAATTTTCAGTTCGCCTTCGGTGATGTCTTCAAGGCCGGCGATCATGCTCAGGGCCGTTGATTTTCCGCAGCCCGACGGACCGACGAGGATCATGAACTCCCCATCTTTGATCTCGAGGCTCATCGACTTGACGGCTTCGAAGCCGTCGCCGTAGCGTTTGGTGACGTGGTCGAGAACGATGTCGGACATGGGGCTCCTTATCCCTTCACGGCACCGGCGGTGAGACCGGCAACGATTCGGCGCTGGAAGAACAGAACGAAGATGATGATCGGGACGGTGACCAGTACGGCGGCCGCGGCGATGTTTCCGGTCGGCTGGGTGAATTGAGAATCACCGGTGAAAAAGGCGAGCGCGGCCGGAACCGTTCGGGACGCGTCGGATGAAGTCAGTGAAATCGCGAACAGGAAGTCGTTCCAGGCGAAGATGAAAACCAGGATCGCGGCGGTGAACATGCCGGGCGCGGCGAGCGGGACTATCACTTTGCGAAAAGCCTGAAACGGGGTGGCGCCATCGACCTGCGCCGCCTGTTCGAGTTCCCACGGGATCTCCCGGAAGAACGCGACCAGGGTGTAGATCGCGAGCGGCAGGGAGAAAGTCAGGTACGGGATTATCAGGCCGGGATAGGTGTCATAAAGTCCCAGCGTTCTCCACATGTCGAACAGCGGTCCAACCGTGGAGATCGGCGGGAACATCGCGATTGCCAAAGCACCCGCGAGGATCAGGCGCCTGCCGGGAAACTCAAGCCGGGCGATCGCGTAAGCGGCGAAGCTGGCAAGCACGATCGAGATCACCGTGGTGATCGATGCGATCAGCAGCGAGTTGATCAGGGGCTTGATGAAAGGACTGTCAGAAATTCCGCCGTCAAACAGCCCTTTGTAGTTCTCGAGTGAGAATTCAGTCGGGATGAAGCTCTGGTCGGTGATCGTCGCCGGGGTTTTGAGGGACAGCGAAATGATCCAGATCACCGGGATCAGGGCGAAAAGGCAGACGATCAGGAGTCCGATGCTCCAGAGGGTTCTTTCACGGGCGGTGTGCTGCATTTCAGGCCCTTTCCCCGTCTGGCTGGCGGGCCCCGAGGCCCTTGACGAAGATCAGCGCGATGATCAGGACCGCAATGAAGATCAGCACGGAAACGGCCGAGCCCAGCCCCAGGTTGAGCCGGGAGATCAACTGGTTGTAACCGAGGATGGAAACCGACTCGGTGTTTTGCGCACCGGCAGTCATGATGAAGATCGTGTCGAAAATCCGGAAGGCATCGAGGGTGCGAAACAGCAACGCAACCAGGATCGCCGGTTTCATCAGGGGCAGGGTGATCCGGGTGAATCTCTGCCAGGCATTGGCGCCGTCAACCTTGGCGGCGTCGTAAAGGCCATCGTCGATCGTGGTCAATCCGGCCAGCAGCAGGAGGGCCATGAAAGGGGTTGTTTTCCAGACTTCGGCCATGATGATCACCGCAAAGGAACTGAAGCGGCCACCGAACCAGTCCATGTCGTCCGAGATCAGCGGCAACTGATTGATGAATCCCGTGTCCGGTGCGAAAGCGAACTGCCACGAGAAGGCCGCGACCACAGTGACGATGCCGTAGGGGATCAGCACCGAGGTGCGCACCAGGCCGCGTCCAAAAATTGCCCGGTGCATGATCAGGGCTATCGCCATGCCGAGTGCCAGTTCGATCGAAACCGAAATCACGCTGAGGAAGACCGTGTTGAAGACGTCTGTCCACCAGAGGCTGGAAGTCAGGACGGCCGAGTAGTTGTCGAAGCCGACGAAACCGCCTTCATTCGGGAAACGCAGATCGACCTGCTGGACCGACAAGACCAGGGCATAGCCGATCGGGTAGGCGGTTACCGCGAGCATCGCAATTGCGGCGGGAGCACAAAGCAGCCAGCCGAGCCGGCGCTCGGAACGGGTCCGGGCGCTCACAGCAGTCCTTTTCGTTTTACGCCACGCTCGACGTAGTCCTTCAGCTTTTCGTAAGCGGCACTGATGTCATCCGGGTTGATCGAGTCCGGCGGGTGAAGGGCGGACTGGATCGCGAGGCTCACATCCTGGTAGGCGGGAGTGACCGGGCGCGGGCCGGCCGTTTCGATCGAGTTCTTGATCAGTCCCGAGAAGCCGGGGAAGGCTTTCTTGACCGCGGGATCGCTGTAGAGGTTCGCCCGGGGTGGGGACAGGCCATCCAGTTCGGTTACGACCAGCTGCTGTTTGGGGGAGGTCAGGCATTTGATGGCCTGACGAGCCAGCTCCGGCTTCTCCGAGTATTCCGAAACGGCGAGGTTGAAACCGCCGAGCGGCGGTTTGCTTTCTTTGTCCGCATCTATCCCCGGGTACCGGGCGGCACCCATCTGTTTGGCTATATCCGGGGCGTTTTCTTTGGCGCTGCCATAAGCGAAGGTGTAATTGACCATGAATGCCGATCCGCTTTCGAAACCGAGCCGGGCGCTGTCTTCGTCCGAGGTCGACAGGTTGGCCGGGGCCGCGCTGGACCTTGCGAGGCGCCCGATCGGTTTGATCCCGGCTTCGGTCGGACCCGGTGCCAGGTCGACTTCGTCGGGCCCGGAAAGCACGCGGGTTCCAGCCGATTCGATCATCGCGTTGACCCAGGCCGTGTAACCCTCGTAGCGGCTGCCCTGCACCTGGATCTTTCCTCCTTTGCCGCCTCCGATCTTTTCGGCCATGTCGATCATTTCGTCCCAGGTCTTCGGAACTTCCGGAACCAGGTCCTTGCGGTACCAGAGAAGCTGGGTGTTGGAGCTGAGCGGTGCGCCGTAAAGCTTCTTTTCGAAGGTCGCCGATTCGATGACTGGCGGGAAGACGTTCTTCGTCACCTGCCGGGCGTCGGCACCTTCCCAGGGTTCGATCCAGCCTGCGTTGGCGAACTCGGCGGTCCAGACCACATCCATGCCGATGATGTCGATCGATGAATCTTCAGCGCCGAGACGGCGGACCAGCTGTTCACGTTGCTGGCTGGCATCGGATGGCAGAAGCTCGAGGTTGATGTCGTACTTGCCGCCGGATTCCTTCGAGCAGGTTTCCGCGATCTTCTGGATTGACCCGCCGGGCTGGATCGCGATGAACCAGGTCAGCTCGTTGCGGCCATTGTCGCTGCCACATCCCGCGAAGAGAACGAGGGAGAGGCCGACCAGTACGACCGCAGCTCCAGTTCCTTTCCTGCCCCATGTCCCACGGTTGGACATGGATGCCAATTACCCGGGATCTCCGGATCAAAACAGGGTCAGCGAAAACGCTTGCGTGCTTTCTTGATGCATTTTTTCTGGGTCTTTTTGCCCTTGAGCTTCTTGCATTTGATGATCGCCGCTTTTTTACGGGCGGCTTTGATGCATTTCCGGCGCTTCTTCTTCGATTTGATCTTCTTGCACTTCTTTATCGCTTTCTTCAATTTGAAAGAAGGTTTGCCGGGGACCACCACCGGTTCATCAACCGTTGGTCCCTGCCCGGTGAGGGTGAAGTCAGAATCGAAATCCCGGTCGGCTGAGGCGACGGCGATCATGTAGGACTGTCCGGCTACCGGTGCTACCGCGAGGCGTCCGCCGACGGTTCCGTTCAGGCAACCTTCGCTGGCCTGGGCGAGGGGAACCAGTTCGTTCAGGAGGGCTCCGGAGTAGACGGCCAGCTGCACCGGTTCAACGGCCGCACAGGCCGAGAAGATCGCCGGTTGATCGGATGGCGCGGTCCAGCGGTACCAGACGGACGGCGATTGATCGCCGTAGCCGAAGGTGTGCGCCGGTTCATTAGTTTCGTAGTCGGCATCGATGGTGGTGCCGGCAACTGAAATCGGCAGTTTGGAACCGATGTCAATTGCATCGGCGAAGTCATTGTTCCCGGGAACGTCGAGCGTGTGGATGTCGAGGGTGAATGGTCCGTAGTCGTTCGAAGAAGTGCCGCCGGCGGCGGCAATGCGGTACGTGGTACCGGCCACGGCATCGAGCACGGCGTGACAATACGGGCCGTATGGCGGGGGCTCGACCGGGACTTCGGTGAGGGCGTTGACCGCGTTGCCGGTGTAGATACCAAGCCTGCCACCAAATGTCTTTCCGCAGACCCGCACGGCGACCTTTCCGCTCTGCGGGGCGATCCAGTTGTACCAGAGCGAATGTCTGGCGAGGCCAAAGCCGCCGTGGCCCGGTTCGCCAGCTTCAGCGGTGGCGAAGTCGTTGTCTCCAGCTACGTTCACCGGTAGCGCCGGGCCGACCGCAATCGCGTTGGCGAAGTCGTCGTTGGACGGCGGCGGAGCATTTTTCAGTTTGAGGGTGAAGTTGAATTCACCGGAAATGTTCCCGCTCACGGCGAGCTTCAGCGGCACCCCGGCCGTTGCCTCGAAATCGAGCACGCAGTTGCTGGTTTCAGAAGCCACCGGAACCAGGGTCGCGAGGGTGTTGCCGGTATAGATCGCAAGGATCCGGTTCAGCGGACCAACATGAAATACCGCGTCGCAGAAATCGGCCCGGACCCGTCCGGTCGCCGGCGGTGTCCAGGCAAACCAGACTGAGCGCGATGAGGTTGGGCCCCCAAGCGCCCCCGGTTCTCCTGCTTCGTAGGTGGAGTCGATGGTTGAGGAGGCGGTAGAGCTTGGCAAGGCAGGACCGATGGCAGCTGCCGCCACGAAATTGTCGTTGGCCGGCGGGGCAAGCTGCCGCAGCCGGAAATTGAAGCTTCCCTGAGAGGATCCGTAATCAACCTGGATTTTGTATTGCTGCCCGGTCACCGCAGGGAACCTCAGGTTGCATTCACCGGACCTTTCGGCGACCAGCACTGTCGTAGCGACGGTTGCGCCGGTCCTGACCGCGATCCTTTCGAACGGGTATTCGCTGCCGGTGAAACCGTTGTCGCAAAGGTCGACCACATTGATCCCGTTGGCCGGGGCGGTCCACCTGAACCAGATCGAACTTACGGGCTGATTGCCCGCGATATTCGGCTCCCCGGCTTCGGCTGTAGCTTCGATGTTCGTAGCCGGAACGCTGAGCGGCAGTACCGGGCCGACGGTCTGGGCGTTGGCGAAATTGTCATTGGCCGGAGGTGCGGCCGAAGCTGAAGCAACCGGAAGGACAACGGCCAAGGTCATCACCACGATCGCCGCAAGTGCCTTCAAACCGCCGAGTTTCATGTGCCCGCCCCCGTCTCAACTACCGGAATTATCCTGACTGTCCAGTAGTACCACAGATGGAGACAGCTTGCGAGGATTTCTCAGATGATCGGGAAATCGGAGCGGGCGGCACGCAACTCTTCGGCCAGCGACTTGGCGTCATACGGTCCGAGATGTCTCTCACCGCCGATGAAGAAGGTCGGGGTCCCGTGGGCTCCGCTTGCGTCAGCGCTGGCGACGTCCTGCTGGATGCGTTTCGCGTTCAGGCTCTGTTCGACTTCTTCGACGTAACGGTCAACGTCGAGATCGAGGTTGCCGGCGTAACCGATCAGGTCCTCCAGGTCAAGATCACCCTGATGGGCGAAGAGCAGGTCATGCATCTCCCAGAACTTGTCCTGGCTGCCGGCGGCCTCGGCTGCTTCGGCCGCCAGTTCGGCGTGCGGGTGAACGTCGATCAGGGTCAGGTGCCGGAACACGTAGTTGAAGTCATCCCCGAGGTCTTCGCGCAGCTCGTTGATCATGCCGGTGGCCCGTCCGCAGAACTCGCATTCGAAATCGCCGTATTCGACCAGGGTCATCGGCGCATCCTTGCGGCCGCGCACATGGTCGCGTTCGGGATCAACCGGCAAAGACAGCCTGGTTGGCAGGGAAGCACTGGTCTGTCCCCAGACCAATGCGGCGAACTTGAAGATCACCCAGCTCACGATCACGGCGAGAACCGCCGCGATCAACACACCCACCTTGGCTTCCGCAACCAGCTTCTCGTCATCGAAGGCGAGCTGGGCGATCAACAGCGAAACAGTGAATCCGATTCCGGACAAGGCAGCGCCACCGACCACCTGGCTCTTTCCCACGCCCTGCGGCAGGGATCCCCACTTGAGGCTGAGCGATCCGAGCGCGCCAATGCTGATGCCAATCGTCTTGCCGACCACCAGACCAAGCACGATGCCCCAGGTCAGCGGGGAGCGCATGGCGTCACCCAGGACTCCGTCGCCGAGGTCAACGCCGGCATTGGCGAGCGCGAACAGCGGAACGATCAGGTAACTGGTGAGCGGATGAAGCGCCGTCTGGAGCCTTTCGTTCGGGGAGACCGCGCGGTCAACGCTGCGCTGGGCCGACCTGGCCACCTCCGGCAACGGCGACTGGCGGAAAGCCCGGGCGCTGGTCGCTGCCATTTCCACCTTTTTCCGGCTCGGCTGGTAGGCGATCACCATCAGCCCGGCCAGCATCCCGGCAAGGGTCGGATGGATTCCGGATTCATAGGCGGCGAGCCACAGCGCCAGTCCCAGCAGCAGGTAAGCCCAGCCCTGGTAGATGCGCAGGCGTGGCAGCATCGGGAAGGCCAACAGGAGGATCACGGCGATGCCAAGTGCAACGAAGTTGAGCGGGTCCGAGTAGAAGATCCCGATCACCGAAATCGCAACGATGTCATCGACGATCGCCAAAGTCAGCAGGAATATGCGCAGCTGGGTCGAGATTCGTGGCCCGACTATCGCCAGGGCGCCCAGCAGGAAAGCGGTGTCGGTCGCAATCACGATGCCCCAGCCGCCACCGGCGTCAGTGCCGTGGTTCAGCAGGACGTAGAGCAGGGCGGGCAGCAGCATCCCGCCGATGCCCGCGACCACCGGAATCACGACCCGGTGCTTGTCGGTCAGCTCACCTACCGAGAGTTCACGCCGGACTTCCAGGCCGATCACGAAGAAGAAGAGCGCCATCAGGCATTCGTCGATCCAGTGGCGCAGATCCAGGCTGACTGACCAGTCGCCGAGACTGACCGCAAAGACCGTGTCCCACAGCGAATCGTATGAAGCCGACCAGGGTGAGTTCACCCAGATCATCGCGATCAGCGCAGCCGCCAGCAACAGGCCGGCACTGCCCGTTTCGGTGGCTAGGTAGTTGCGAAGCGGCCGCGCTGCCTGTGCAGCAAGGTCCCGCCTTGTTTCAGTCCTGTCCTTCTTGCCGGACAGCTTCTTCAAAAAGTCAGGCTTCGATCCTGTGGGGCAGCGATTCAAAAGCGGCCTTTGCTTCAGCCACCAGGATCTCCACCGAGCTTTCGCCGGCACTGGCCTTCACTTCGTTTCCTTCGACCCGGCCCAGCAGTTCGAGCTGTACTCCCTGGCCGCCAAGTTCCTCGATCGACTGGCGATCGCCGGCGAGGATGAATCCGCCAGGTCCTTCGCCGAAAAGCGCGTCTTCCTCCGAGCAGTCATGGAGGGCAATCACCGGAGCGAGGTTCACGTCGCAACCGATTCCTGAGTCGAGTGCCATCTCGGCAAGCAGGGTGGT
Organism: Solirubrobacterales bacterium; assembly: GCA_049579585.1. Lineage (GTDB taxonomy): Bacteria > Actinomycetota > Thermoleophilia > Solirubrobacterales > 70-9 > 67-14. The sequence goes on from JBAUOE010000077.1 coordinate 21,372, forward strand.
AATGCCGCCATCGGAAACGTCTCGGGCGGTCCGGATCCGTCCGCTGCGAACGCCATCGCGAACCAGTTCGATCGCCGCCGCAACCGGGGCGATTTCGAACTCGGGCAATCCCCGGCCGAGCTGGCCGCGGGATTTTTCGAGTTCCGAACCAGCCAGCGACGGATTGAACGGGCCAACCAGGGCGATCCAGTCGCCGTCTTGCCAGCGCTGGCCGCCGCATTTGGCGGGGTCGGGCAGCTCGCCGACCATGCCGATCACCGGCGTCGGGTAGATCGGTCCGGAAGGTGTCTCGTTGTAAAGCGAAACGTTTCCGCCGACAACCGGCAAGCCAAGGGTTTCGCAGGCTTCGGTCAGGCCGAGCACCGACTGGCTGAGCTGCCAGGCGACGGTCGGCTTCTCCGGGTTGCCGAAATTGAGGCAGTTGGTGACGCCAAGCGGCTCGGCACCGACACAGGCCAGGTTCGAGGCGCATTCAAGGGTCGCTTCGATGGTTCCCAGGAAAGGTGCGCTGGCGACTCGACGGCCGTTGCCATCGATCGAGATCGCAATCGCCCGATCGGACTCAGGGATGTTGAGCACGGCGGCGTCGGCAGCACCGGCCCGGTGGACGGTGCGTGACCCAACCACAGAGTCGTACTGGTCATAAGCCCATTCCTTGGACGCGATAGATGATGCTCCGAGCAGGCTCAGGGCGATTTCGCTCGGGCTTGCGTCGGGGTCGAGGGTGACGTTGTTGCCGTAGATCCATTCCGAAGGCTCGGCTGGATCGAGGTCATAGAGCGGGCAGCCGTCAACCAGGGCGTCAACGGCGATCTCGCCTTCGAGCTCGCCGTTCTTGAGGATGCGGAAGTCACCGGTGTCGGTTATTTCACCGATCACCGCGGAGTCTGTCTGCCATTTGGTGCAGATCGCGAGAACGTCGTCGACCAGTTCTGGGGAAACCACGGCAAGCATGCGCTCCTGTGACTCGGAAACCATGATTTCGAATGGCTCCATGTCAGCTTCACGAAGCGGGACCTGTCCAACGTCAATGTCGATTCCGGTACCGCCCGCGGCCGCCATTTCACCGGCCGATGAAGTGAGTCCGGCAGCACCAAGATCCTGAAGTGAGACCAGCAGGTCGTTGCCGAGGAGTTCCTGGCAGCACTCGAGAACCTTTGACTCTTCGAAAGGATCACCGATCTGGACGGTCGGCCTCTTGCTGGCGTCACCCTCTTCAAGCTCGGCCGAAGCGAGCACCGATGCGCCACCGATTCCGTCACGGCCGGTTTTCGCTCCGAAAAGCACGACCTTGTTGCCGGTGCCGGCAGCTGCGGCGCGAACCATTTCGTCGGTCCGGGCGATACCGACGCACATTGCGTTGACCAGACAGTTCTGCTCGTAGGGCGGCTCGAAATAGATTTCGCCGCCAACCGTCGGGATGCCCATCGAGTTGCCGTAATGGCCGATGCCGCGGACCACGCCGTCAACCAGGTACCTGGTGCGTTCGGTTTCCAGTTCGCCGAAACGCAGCGAGTCGAGGATGGCGATCGGCCGGGCGCCAAGGGCGATCACGTCGCGCAGGATTCCGCCAACCCCGGTGGCCGCACCCTGGAAGGGTTCAACCGCACTCGGATGGTTGTGTGACTCGACCTTGAAAGCGATTGACCAGCCGTTGCCGATATCGACCGCGCCGGCGTTCTCGCCGGGGCCCATCACTACCCGTGGACCTTCGCTCGGCAGCTTGCCAAGCAGCTTCTTGGAGTGTTTGTAAGCGCAATGCTCGGACCAGAGCAGCGAGAACATGGCGAGTTCAACCGCATTCGGCTCGCGGTCCATCTTCTGCTTGATCAGTTCGAATTCGTCGTCGGTCAGGCCGAGTTCGCGATGTTTGGCCATCAGACTGCGACTCCGGCCGGTCCGCGAAAGAGCTTCAAACCATCGGTTGATCCGGTGAAGGCTTCAACTGCATGTTCGGGGTGCGGCATCAGGCCAAGCACGTTGCCGGCTTCATTGGTCACTCCGGCGATGTCGTTCAGTGAACCATTCGGGTTCTGGCCGGCGGCGTAACGAAAAGCGACCTGATTGTTGTTTTCGACTGCTTCAAGCATCTCGGGCGGAGCGAAGTAGCGGCCGGTCTGGTGCTTGAACGGAATCGAGATGCTTTCACCGGCGGAAAGCCCGGAAAGCCATGGGGAATCAGATTCGCCGGTGATCAGGTCGCCCTGACGGCAGATGAAGCGGGTGCTTTCGTTGGTCAGCAGCGCTCCGGGGAGCAGGCCGGCCTCGCAGAGAACCTGGAATCCGTTGCAGATGCCCAGCACCGGTCCGCCTTCGGCGGCGAAGTCGGCAACGGCGTTCATTGCTGGCGCGTTGCTGGCAATCGCACCGACCCGCAGGTAGTCGCCGTAGGAGAAGCCACCGGGAACGAGGATGCCATCGATCCCGCCCAGATCGGTTTCTTCGTGCCAGATCAGCCGGGGCTTGCCGCCGGCGAGTTCCAGCGCGTGCAGCGCGTCGCGTTCGTCACAGGAACCGGGGAACTGCAGAACACCCCAGTTCACACGATCTCGATTTCGTAATCCTCGATGAGCGGGTTGGCCAGCAGCTTTTCGCAAAGCTCGTCCAACCGGTCAGCGTTCTCGGCCTGAAGCTCGACGAGCCGGCCGACCCTCACGTGCTCGATGCCAGTGAATCCGAGGCCAGGCAGGGCGTACTCAACCGTTTTGCCCTGGGCGTCGAGGATTCCCTCTTTCGGACGGATGAGGATACGGGCAGTGATCAAAGTGACTTTCCGGTGATGCGTTCGTAGGCTTCGCTGTACTTCTCCTGGGTCTGGGCGACCACTTCATCGGGAAGCTCAGGGGCTGGCGGGTTGTGGTCCCAGCCGGCAGCGTTGGCCCAGTCACGCACGAACTGCTTGTCGAAAGATGGCTGTGTCTTGCCTGGTTCGTACTGGTCGGCTGGCCAGTATCGGCTTGAATCCGGGGTCAGGACCTCGTCCCCGAGCACGATTTCCGCGCCGGCATAGCTGCCGAACTCGAACTTGGTGTCGGCCAGGATGATTCCCTGTTCGGCCGCATGGTTGGCGCCATATTCGTAAAGCTCGATCGATACCCGGCGGAGTTCTTCCATCAGGGCGCGGTCACCGATGATCTCGGCCGCCCGGTCGAAATCGATGTTTTCGTCGTGGTCACCCATTTCGGCTTTGGTCGCCGGGGTGAAAATCGGACGTGGCAACTTGTCTGATTCCTGAAGTCCTTCGGGCAGTCCGATCCCGCATACTGAGCCGGATTCCTGGTATTCCTTCCAGCCGGAACCGGACAGGTATCCCCGGACCACGCACTCGATCGGGTACATCTGGAGTTTGCGTACCCTGACCGCGCGACCTTCGACTCCCTCCGGCACGTCATTGGAGATGAAGTGGTTCGGAACGATCTCAGTCGTATTCTCGAACCAGAAGTTCGACATCTGGGTCAGGACTTTTCCCTTGTCGGGGATCGCCGTCGGCATGATCACGTCGTAGATGGAGATCCGGTCCGAAGCGACCAGGAGCAGGTCATCTTCGATTTCGTAGATCTCCCGGACCTTGCCGGATGAATGAAGTTTCAGGTCATCTATCGAGTTCGCCATTGTGGCAAGACTATATTTACGATCAATGCGCCGATTTCTCGTCTTGTCCACAGCCCTGTTGAGCAGTTTCACCATTTTGGGAACAGGAGTTGCGTCGGCTTCGCCTCCGGTCTGCACTGGCGGCGTTTCACAGCAGACACTTTTTGCTGATCAGGGATCGCTGGAATCCGTGATCGTCGGCGGTGGTGGCAGCCTCTACGTGTCCGGAACCGACCTTGACGGAACCGGATCAGCGATCTTTTCGTATACGAAGAAAGGCCCGAAACAGGACCGGATTTCGCCGGCGGGCGATGGTCCGGGAGGGCTTGCCTGGGATGGACGGCGCCTGCTCTGGGGCAGCGGCAACACTTCGGCCAACGGGCTGGCCGGGGATCTGGTGCCGCAGGCCGGCCTCTATCGGGTCAACCTGAAGAACGGCAAACGGTCGGTTGTCTCCGACCACCTCGGCATGGGCAACGGGATCGCCCGGGCCAAGGACGGGACGATCTATGCCTCGAATTCCTTCGGCCAGACGCTCGACCGGATCTCACCCCAGGGGAAAACCAGGAACGGATGGGCCACCGTGCCTTTCGGCAACGGCCTGACCATCGGCAGGAACGGTCGGTACCTCTACGCCGCCCAGACCCTGGTCACCCCGTCGACGATCGCCAAGATCGACACCCGGGACCCTTCGAAGGTATTTACCTACTACACCTCTCCCGAACCGGCGAATGTGCTTTTTGACGGCCTGGCCCGGGACAACAAGAACAACCTTTACGTCGCAATCCTTGGCCGCGGCGAAGTCTGGAAGGTCACCCCGGACAAGCAGGCCTGCGTTCTCGCTTCCGGCCTGACCCAGACCACGGCGGTCACGATCAGCACCGCGAAAAGGGGCTACCGGGCCGGCAACCTCTACGCGGTCGGTTTCGACGGAAAGATCGTCCAGGTAAAGGGAGCGGTGGACGCAAAGGTCCCCAGCTGAACCAGCCCCCAACCGGTGATGCTCCTCTTTCAGGTCGCCTGGCGCAGAAAACAGGGAGCGATGCCTATCCGGGGGACGTATTGACGCCCCGGGCCGGCCGGTACATCAGCCATACCGGCAGGACTTCATCAACGATCAGCTTCTCGACCAGTTCGAAACCGAACTTTTCGTAGAAACCGACGTTCGTTTCCCTCTGGGTTTCCAGATATGCCGGGACGCCGTCCTGATCGACTCTTTCGAGCCCCGGTTTCAGCAGGGCCGAGCCGTGGCCCGCGCCCTGCGATTCGGGTGAAACGGAAAGCACGGCCAGATACCAGTGTGGTTCTTTCGGCCAGCGCTTTTTGATTTCGGATTCGAACCGCGCTGCCTTGCCCATGTGGGGCAGCCCTTCCGGCATGAACGGAAGCGACTCCGCCACCGCTTCGCGAAAACTCAGCTTCTTGGTCCCCGGCGGAAACCAGAACGCACCGCCGGTTCCTTCGGCGGTTGTCCAGGCGGCGTTCCGGGGAAGGAAGACATGCTTGACCATGCTGCGGTGGTGCCGTTTGATCACCCTGGCCCGCGCCCTGTCCTTCGGCAGCAGCCACGTCCATATTTCGTTGTCGAGAAAGCCGCGTGTCGCCGCATCCGCAGCCAACCGCGCCTCGGATTGTCCTACCGGTATTACCTCAGGCGGCAGGGGCCAGATTCTCCTTCGCCCACTCGGCGATAGTCCCTGAACCGGAAATCACTTCACCGTCGTCGAGGACAAGAATCGGAACTTCTTTCGTGCCGCTCAGCCTTTCGACTTCGGCGCGATCCTCCTTGCGGCTGCGCCAGGTCCAGGGCATCATCCGGTAGCCGCCGACCGTTTCGATCTCGTAAACGTGACCGGCTTCATCCAGCGCATTGCCTGCCTTCGCGCAGGGATGCATCAGGCCCGGGCCGGTCGTTTTGGTGTTGCAGGTGTAAAGGATCATCAACTGATCGCTTCGAGCCGCTCGAAGACCTCGGGCAGGTGGGTCAGGTATGCGTTGTAATCGAAGATCACGTCGAGGTCGAGCTGCGGGGCGGCTTCACCGATCAGTTCGCGGAACGGGGTTCCTGTGTCAAATGCCGTCTGGGCCGCTTTCTGGGCGGTGCGGTAGGCGTCGTCCCGGGACATGCCGCTGTCGACCAGTGCCGTCAGTGCCCGCTGGCTGAACAGGGCACCGTGGGTCAACTCGAGATTGGACCGCAGGCGGTCGACGTGAACAACGAGGTTCCCGGCGACCTGATTGGCAACGTAATGCATGTAATCGAGCGTGATCGTCGCGTCCGGCAGGATCACCCGTTCGGCACCGGAGTGTGAAATGTCGCGCTCATGCCAGAGGGCGACGTTTTCCAGGGCCGTCTGGGAGTAGCCGCGCAGCAGCCTGGCGAGTCCGGTCAGCCGCTCGGTCCGGATCGGGTTGCGCTTGTGGGGCATCGCCGACGAACCCTTCTGCTGGCCGGTCGCGAACGGTTCTTCCGCTTCCCGGACCTCGGTGCGCTGCAGGTGACGGATCTCGGTGGCGAAGCGCTCGATTCCGGCTCCGGCAATCGCGATCGCCGACAGGAAGTCCGCATGACGGTCACGCGGGATCACCTGGGTGGCGATCTCTTCACGCTGCAGGCCAAGGGATTCCATTACCCGGCGTTCGATTGCCGGTGGCACTGAGGCATAGGTCCCGACTGCTCCCGAGAGCTTGCCACGCGCGACCTGCTCGGCAGCGCGCTTGAGCCGTTCGAGGTTACGGTCAGCTTCGAAGGCGAATCCGGCCATCCGCAGGCCAAAGGTGGTCGGTTCGGCATGGACACCGTGGGTGCGGCCGACGCAAAGGGTGTCGCGATGTTCGAGCGCAAGCTTGACCAGGTTGTCCCGGAAGGCGGTCGCCCCCTCGATCAGGATCTCCCCGGCCCGGGTCAGCTGGGTGGCGACTGCGGTGTCGAGCACGTCGGACGAAGTCAGGCCGTAATGGATCCAGCGGCCTTCTTCGCCGATTGACCCGGCGACGACGTCAACGAAGGCAGCGACGTCATGGTTGGTGATCTCTTCACGGGCATTCACCTCTTCAACCGTGAATGCAGCTTTTTCACGGCAGGTCGCGGCGGCTTCGGCCGGGACTACGCCTTCGGCCGACCAGGCGTCGGTGGCGGCCAGCTCAACTGCCAGCCATCCTTCCATTTTCGCTTTCGGGGTCCAGACGGCGCCCATTTCCGGGCGCGTGTATCTATCGATCATCAGATGCTCAGCATGCGTGCTGCGAGTACGCCGGCATTCTTGGCGCCATCGATCGCAACGCAGGCCACCGGGATGCCAGGCGGCATCTGGACGGCGGAAAGCAGGGCGTCGAGCCCACCGAGCGACTTGCCGAGAATCGGCACGCCGATCACCGGAAGGTCGGTGTGGGCGGCAGCGACACCGGGCAGCGCAGCGGACATTCCGGCGCCGGCGATAATCACTTTGAGGCCACGCATACGGGCGTTGGTGCAGTAATCGGTGACCAGTTCGGGGTCACGGTGGGCCGACATGACCCGGACTTCGTACTTGATACCGGCTGCTTCGAGCGCGGCACCGGCGGGCTGCATCTTGGGCTTGTCGTTCTTTGAGCCCATGATGATGCCGACGAGCGGCTGTTCGACTTCGATCTCTTCGAAGAGTTCTTCGACTGAGGAAAGGGTCTGAGGTTCTGTGGACTGGCTGGGTTCGCTCACGGGTATCTGTTCCTATCCGGCGCGCTCAACCGCTCGGCTGGCGATATCGCTGCGCATCTGTTTGCCATCAAAGTGGACGGCCTCAGCTGCATCGTAAGCCCGCTGGCGTGCCGTTGCTGCATCAGGGCCGAGTCCGGTGAGATTGAGGACACGTCCACCGGCGGTGACGATCCGGCCATCGACCTTCGCGGTGCCCGCATGAATCACTTCCGCCAGTTCCGCGGCGCGGTCCAGACCTTCGATTACATCGCCTTTCGAGGACGATGCCGGGTAACCGGCCGAAGCGAGCACCACGGTCACTGCCCAGTCGTCGCTGAATTCAACCGGCACGCCTTCGAGGCCGCCGGGGTCACAGGCCGCGGTGAAGATTTCAACCAGATCGGAGTTCAGCCGGGGAAGTACCGCCTGCGTTTCGGGATCGCCGAAACGGGTGTTGTATTCGAGCACTTTCGGCCCCCGGGCGGTCATCATCAGGCCGGCGTAGAGCACGCCGTGAAACGGATGGCCGCGGCGGGCCATCAAGTCAACTATCGGCTGATGGACCTGGGCGCTGAGTCCGGCCAGCACTTCGTTGCTCACGGCTGGCACCGGCGAGTAGCTGCCCATACCGCCGGTGTTCGGGCCAGCATCGCCATCGCCGATCCGTTTGTAGTCCTGGGCGGGGGTGAGGGCGATTGCCCGCTCGCCGTCGCAGATCGCAAGCAGGGAGAGCTCTTCACCGTCGAGGAATTCCTCGAGCACCACTTCGGTCCTGCCGAAACGCTGCTCGGTGAAGAAGATGTCGATCGCCTCTTTTGCTTCGGCCTCGTTCTGGCAGATCAGGACGCCTTTGCCGGCGGCCAGACCATCGGCTTTGAGAACCAGTGGGTAGTCGGATCCCGCAATCGCGGCGAGGGCTTCGTCGCCGTCAGTCAGCACCTGGTAGCCGGCGGTGGGGATTCCGGCTTCTTCCATCGCCTGCTTGGCGTAGGTCTTGGAACCTTCGAGCCGGGCGGCTTCCTTGCCGGGCCCGAATGCCCGGATCCCGGCGGCGTTCAGGTCGTCGACCACCCCGACGACCAGCGGAGCTTCGGGGCCGACCGCGACCAGGTCGATCCGGTGTTCTTTCGCTGCGGCCACGACCGCCGTCGAATCGGCGGGGTCGAGGTCCGGCAGGCAGACTGCGTCAGCTGCGATTCCGGGGTTGCCCGGGGCGCAGAAGAGTTCGGGTGACTGAGGTGAGCGGGCGAGTGCTTTGACCATCGCGTGCTCTCGCCCGCCGCCACCCAGAATCAGTATTCGCACTGCGCCTCCCGGGTGCCTAGAGCAGCTCGGCCAGGCGTTCGGCGGAAAGTGCCGTCAGCGTCTGGCTGGTCATCGTGCCGCGCGAACCCATCTCGATCGAGACCTTGGCCATCACTTCTTCGGTCGGTGCTTCGATGATGGTGACGAAGTCGTACTGCCCAAGGGTCGTGTACTGGGCGACAACGGTGGCCCCTAGTGCTTCGACTTCACTGTTCACTTCAGAAACCCGGCTCGGGTTGTTCTTCAGGGTCCTGACACCCTCGCTGGTCAGGTTGGTGAGCATCACGTAGGTCGGCATCTGTTCCTCTCGAAAGTCGTCAACTATGGGGCGATATGTGGAAGGTATTGGACTACTGGTTCCGGCGCATGTATGATTCAAGTTATAGATCTATAAGTTTAGCCCCGGAAGCCAGGAGAACAATGAGCACAGGTCAGGATCAATGGGACGTCGCAGTGATCGGATCGGGTCTTAGCGGACTCACCGCCGCCGCCTATCTCGCCACCAACGGAATCAAACCCCTCGTACTCGAGCAGTACGACGTGGCCGGTGGATGCAGCCAGACCTTCCGTCGCAAGAAGCAGTGGCAGTTCGACGTCGGGCTTCACTACATCGGAGGGGTAATCGATGGCGACATCGCCCGGGTGCTGCGGGGAGTCGGCCTGGACGGCCGGGTTGAATTCACCGAACTCGATCCCGACGGCTTCGACACTTTCGTTTTCCCCGACTTCACATTCCGGATGCCGAAAGGCTGGACCGAGTACACCAACCGGCTGGTCGAAACTTTCCCTGACGAAGAAACCTCGTTGCGCGAGATAACGCGGATCATGGAAACAGTGGTCAAAGAAGTCCGCGCAGCAGGCATCCCGGAACGCGATTTCGAAACTTTCGCGCGCCTGGCACCGACTTTCATGGAATGGGGCCTCAAGTCCCTGACCGAACTCTTCGCCGCCTTCACGGTCAGCGAACGTGCGCAGGCCGTGCTCACCGGACAGGCCGGCGACTACGCGACCCCGCCTTCAAGGACACCGGTGATCCTCCATTCCGGATTGATCGACCACTACCTGCAGGAAGGCGCTTTCTACGTCAAGGGCGGCGGTCAGGCACTCGCCGGACACCTGGTTGATGTGATCCACACCAACGGAGGCCGGGTACGGACCCACGCCCGGGTCGAACAGATCGAAGCCACAGACGGGGCCGTCGAAGCGGTGACCCTGGAGGGAGGCGAACGGATTCCGGTTGCTTCCGTAATCGCCACCGGCGACCTCAAACACACCTTCAACGAACTGCTTGCCCCCGGGGTCGTACCGGACGAAACCAGAGAGATCATCAACGGGTACCGGATGGCAACCCCGCTGGTCACGGTCTACCTCGGGGTGGACTTCGACATCACCGAACGCATGCCAGCCACGAACTTCTGGATCCATCCCCGCTATGACAGCGAGACCTATTACGAGTTCGTGAAGGCAGGTGAGTTCGATCCCCAGACCCCGATCTACATCTCGTCGGCCAGCGCCAAGGACCCGGGTAATACCCATCACGCGCCGGCCGGTTGTTCGACCCTGGAACTGATGACCTGGGCCACACCTTCACTCGAAGCCTGGGGCGTCCAGGACGAGTCAGAAGCCGGCCGTTACAGCAAGCAGGAGAGCTACCGGCAGGTGAAAGATGACATCACCGAGCGACTGATCAAAGGCGCGGAACAGGTGCTTGGCGACCTTGAACCCCACATCCTCTGGAAAGAAGCCGCGACCCCGGTCACCCAGACCCGGTACACGCTTTCAGCTGAAGGCTCGAGCTACGGAATCGAACTCGCAACCGATCAGATCGGCCCGCTACGACCGGGTGTTCGCACATCGGTGGAAGGCCTTTACCTGGCCGGGGTCAGTACCCGGCGGGGACACGGAATCGTCGGCGCGATGCTCGGCGGTCGTGACGCTGCCGGCGCGTTGCTTGACCGGAACCTTCAGGAAGAAGTCAATGACGGGGCAGTATTCGGCGATCCATCCAGGCTGACCGCTGGCGGTGAAGGCTGGGACGCCCTCGAGGCATGCCGGAAGCTTCAGGACAAATCAGCGCGGCAGCAGACGCTCGCTGCGGACTGATTCCGCTCAGCCGCCATTGCGTTTCGGCAGTGGCGGCGCTTTCTCCGCCACCTGGCATTCCGATCCGACGCAAGTCGCGAGACGGGCTGCCTCGTCCCGACCCCAGGCGGTGATCGCGGCGTAACGCGGCCAGGCCGCGAGGTTTCGCATTTCACCGGGATCGGCCGCAAGGTTGTAGAGCTCTTCTTCGCCGTAGGCGTAACTAACGTACTTCCAGTTTTCTCTGATCAGGCCGGTGTAGTTGATAACCAGCGCCTGATTCGGATCGAGCAGGCTGGTGCCGTCGAAGAACTGGTCCGGCGAGGAGATATCCCGGCCGTTGAATCCTTCGAGCAGGACCGGTGCCTGGCTGGCCCGGCGCGGGTGGCGGGCAAAGCCGATCAGGCTGCCCGCGTCGAGATCCGAGCTGGCCCCGGTCCCGGTCATGCTCAGCACGGTCGACGCCAGGCTGAGGTTTGAGCTGAGGGCTGTGGTCACCCTGCCCGCAGGCAGATCCGGTCCGCGCATGATCAGCGGCTGCCGGGTTGAAGGCTCATGAGGGAGGAACTTGCCGTTCTTGATCCGGTGCTCGCCGTGAAACAGGCCATTATCGGAAGTGAAGATCACATAAGTGTTTTCCAGTACTCCCGAGG
>JBAUOE010000078.1:0-7599 GCA_049579585.1 Solirubrobacterales bacterium
CCGGATCACCCGCGGCCTCGACCCGAGCGAAGCCGCGACATCATCACCGAGAGTGAGGCGATCCAGCGGGCGGATCAGGAAAAGGGCGAGCACCGCTCCAAAAGCAAAATAGGGCCAGATCTGTTCAAGGTTGTTCCAGCCGGTGGAGGTGAGACCACCAACCAGGAAGAAGATCCCCGACGGAACCCGGTCGGGATACGCGGCCATCAAGGTGGCGGTGCCGGCCGCGAACAGCGAAGCAATCGCGATACCGGCGAGGATCACCCGGCTGATGCCTCCACCGGTCCGGCCGGTGAACGAAACGAGAAAAACCAGCCCGGCTGCCAGCAGGCCGAAGAAGAGCGCACTGACCGCCAGCAGCTGGATCGAATCCGGGTAGAGCAGGATGATCAGCATCGCGCCGAAGCCGGCGCCGCTGGTCACGCCGATCACATCGGGCGACGCCAGAGGGTTGCCCAGCGACCCCTGGAGGAGCGCCCCGGCAACTCCTAGGGCCGCACCAACCACGATCGCCTCAACGGTGCGTGGCAGGCGCAGCAATTCGACGATCTTCTCTGACGGGCCCGACGAACTGCTCCCGAAAAGCACGTCGATCACTTCGTGCAGCGGGATCTTTACTGCGCCCAGGGCCAGGGACGCACCAACCGAAGCCAGCAGGGCGACCAGCAGCGATACGACTACCGCGATTCTGCGAAGTCTGCCGGCCGCCAAGTTGTCAGCGGTTCTTCAGGTACTGGCTGCGGACGCGGTTGATCACCTTGGCCGGATTGCCGTCCGCCTGCAGCAGCGAGTTGTCGGTCGAGACATAGATCCGGTTGGTCTTCGCGGCCGGCGTGTTGCCCCAGGCCGGGTTGTTCTTCAGGTACTCGATCGCTTCGTCGATGTTCTTCGTTTCAGCGTGCGGTACCGCGATGATGATTTCCGGCTGTTCAGCAATCACGACTTCGTCCGAGATCCGGGCAAAACCGCCACTCGCGTTGGCTCCACCGGTTTCCAGGGCACCGCCTGCAGCTTTGACGAGCTTGCCGCCCCAGCTGGAACCAAGGAAGGTGAACGGGGTCCGTCCGACACCGAGGATGACCATCACCTTGGGACGTGACTTGATGTTCTTGGTGGACTTGGCAACTTGGGCTCGCCGCTTACGGACCAGTTTCTTGCCGGCTTTGGCTTTGCCCAGCTTGCGGGCGATCGCGTTCGTTTTCGCCCATGTCTGTCCGAGGCCGAGCGGATCGGCCTTCTGGACTTTAATGCCGAGCGACTTCATGCCTGCCGTGCCTTTGCTCCACTGGCTGGAGCTGTAAACGAAATCGATCCGCCGCTTCGCCAGCTGTTCAAGGTTGGGGCCGTTGGGATGGGTCAGGGTGAGCACCTTGATCTTGCCTCGACGGATGCCGGTATCGATCTTCGAGTTGAAGGTGGCTCTTTCGTCCGAAGTGTTGAGCACCTGCCCGACCGCTTTCGGCATCACTCCGAGGTCGGCCATAGTGTTGGCCGCGAATGGGGTCAGCGCGACGACGCGCTTCGGCGGCGCGGCCGAAGCGGAATCGGCCAGGCCGGCAAAAGAAACGGCAACCATTGCGAATGCAGCGATGGCGAGAGTGAGGGTTGGCAGCAGGCCTTTGCTGGATTCGGGTGCGATCGAAAGTTTCATTGAATCGGTGCTCCTTTGAGGGGAAAAACGAGTGGCGGGAATCAGGAAGGCCGGGAGTTCAGGACTGGTGAAGTAATCCTCACGCTTCTTGTCGGGATAGGGTAACCTAATTCGCTCGCGAGAAGTTACGTCCCCTTGAACCATCTGAAAGAGAGTCAACGGTGCAGTCACCCGTAGTTGGAGATCACGACCTTCCCGAAGGCATGGCGATGCCGTCAGTACCGCCGATGGCCTTCAATGGCGCCCGCCGGTCCGCTTCCGAAGAGGCCCGCACCCTGGTCGCCGCGACCAACTCGGGCACTCTCGCCACGATGAGTTCCGACGGCACGCCGTGGGCGTCCCTGGTCACCTTCGGCACGCTCGCCAATGGTTCGCCCGTGCTTTGCCTGTCCCGCCTCGCCGAGCACACCCGCAACCTTGACGAGAACCGGCAGGCGTCACTCATGGTTTCGGATCCCAGCCATACCGGTGAACCGCTCGCCGGCGGCAGGGTCACCCTGGCCGGCAAAGTCGTGCGTTCCGACGAGTTCCACGACGAAAAGTCAGCCCGTGAAGCCCACCTCGAAGCAGTTCCGAGCGCCGCGATGTACGCCGATTTCAACGACTTCACTTTCTGGATACTGGAAGTAGACAGGGTGCGCTGGGTTGGCGGTTACGGGCGAATGGACTCCGCAACCGGCGAGGGCTATGCCGAAGCTGAACCGGATCCGGTCCAGCCCCAGGCGCCTGATGCCATTGCCCACCTGAATGCCGACCATCCCGACGCCCTGCTGATCATGGCGCAGGCTTTCGGCAACTACCCGGACGCAACCGAAGCGAAGTGCACCAACGCCGACCGCTACGGCCTGGACCTCGCCCTGGTCACCCCAGAAGGCAAGAAGGCGACCCGGGTCAGTTTCACCGACTCGATCAATTCACCCGGCGGCCTGCGCGCGGCAACAGTTGATCTAGCCCGGCGTTCCCGCCAGGAACTTTCCAGCTGAGCCGAACCCGGCTCAGTCGTCGGTCAATAGCGCGATCCGGGTTTCCCATTTGGTGAAATCCGGTTCGGCGCTGGGATCGACCAGGTAGAACTCGAAGCTGCCAGCCATCTCTGTGTGGTCGCCGGCGTCCCGGATCGCGAGTTCAGCATCGTTTTCGCGGGCCCAGGCAATGACCTTGCCGACCGCGTCCGAGAGATCTTCCAGTTCGGCGTGTTGAAACGGTCCGACGTGGGTGTAGGTCACATAGCGGCCAGCCGGGACTTCCCCGGCCACCAGGTCGTCACCAGGTTCAACTGGATCGGCAACAGGTACGCCCATTTCGATCAGGCTCGGCTGCCCGCCATCATCAAGGGCCATGTAGCGAATGAAGGGGGCTCCACCCGGTTCTATTCCCCGTTCACCAAGCCATGCGAATGGCCTGCCAAAGCTTGAATCGACGACGCCCCTGAACGTTTCAGGGTTCACTTCGGCGCGAACCGCAACGTAGGGTTGTGATGGAAGGTTCTCGAGCGTCGGCGCGTTTTCAGTCATTAACGGATCAGGATAGGGGTCCCGACCGGCATCAACTGGAACAGTCGGCGGATCGCGCCGTTCCTTACCCGGATACAGCCATGGGATGGCGCCCCCGGGATCAGCCCCGGCTGATCGGTTCCGTGGATCCCGATCACACCACCGCCCGGCCAGTCAGTCAATACCGAGTAGTCGCTGGTTCCGAATGCGACCGGTCCATAGGTTCCACGGGCGTCCCGGGTCTTGAATTTCTCCCTGACCCAGAAGTTGCCGGGCGGCGTCGGTGTGTTCTGCTTGCCAGTACCCACCGGCGCTTTCCAGATACGCCGACCATGGTTGTAAAGGGCGGCTGACCCGCGGGACCGGTTCACGATCAGTTTTGTGTTTACCCGGTACAACGGACCCAGGGCGAAGCTTCGGACCCAGCCAATCCTTCCGTTCGGTCGCATCGGGATGCGAAGCCGGACCCAGGTCTGGCCAAGCCTGTTCGTCCATTTGCGAAGTGCCAGATAGACCTCGGGGAACCCGTCTTCAGTGCTGAAGTGGGTCGAGGTGATCCGCCGTGAACTTTGCCTCGGACCAAACCTGATTGGCGCCTTTTTCGAAGGGTGGGCAAAGTGGGTCTCACTGCCCCGGTGCAGGCTCGTCGACGCGCTGGCCTGCCCTCCGGGCAGGACCAGCGCGCACGTGAATAGGACGAGGATCGCGGCGAGAGACCTCAACCAGTGAAGTCAGGACTCGCCGTGGCACGGCCGCACCGCCGGAATGACCGTGTCGCCGACCTCTTTCGACCATCGGTGCCGATGGCGACCACCTTGATTTTGTTCTTGCCCTGGCGGAGGCCCTGTGTACGCACCCTGACGCTGAATTTGCGCTTCGAGGAGGACTTGACCTTTTCGCCGCTGACATAGACGCGGGCAACCCGCAGGGGCGTACTTCCTTTGATCCTTATTGACGCCCTGAACGACTTGGTCACACAGCGAGATCCCCTGGGCGGGGTATCCGTTCCGGACTTGAATGGCAGACGGATCGAGGGGATGTTGACTCCGTTGCTGCCACCATCACCTCCGTTACCGCCGTTGCCTCCGTTGCCTCCGTTGCCTCCGTTGCCGCCGTTACCGCCGTTACCGCCGTTGCCGCCGTTGCCACCGGTCGCGGCGCAGTTTGCCCGGTCGACTCGATCGTTGATCAAAGTAACTGCCCCGTTCCGTGCCAGGAGCCGCCCGGCGACGGTTACGTCATCGTTCAGAGAGATCGATTGAAGGGCCAGGATGTTGCCGACAAACAGGGAACTCGTCCCGAGCGTGGCCGAAGAACCGACTTTCCAGAAGACGTTGCAGGCCTGGGCTCCGTTGATCAGGTTCACGCTGGACGCAGAAGCGCTGATCAGTGTTGTCGCCGTCTTGAAGATGAAGACTGCATTTTCGTCGCCTTGAGCATTCAAGGTCAGGGGACCGGTGATGCCAAAGGTGCCTGACTGAGAGTTGTAGACGCCAGGCGTGAGTGTCTGACCACCGAGTTCCGTTGCCAGATTGTTTTCCGGTCCTTGACCTGCGGCGTCGTTGTAGGCGGTCACGAGATCATCTTTGGCTTTTGAAGCGGCCGCGTCGCCCTGGTGGGTTACGCCGTTGACCGTCCCGTTTGGTGCTCCGCCGAAACCGGTGACCGCCGGTGTTGGCGCGGTTCCGAGATCACCGTTGATGACGCTGGGACCGGTGTTGGTAACCCCTGCCCCGCCCAAAATCGCGTAGCTGTCAGCCGTCCCCAGATCGACAGCGGTCGCCGCCTGTGCCGGTGATACCGAGACCAATGCGCCGGCCACGAGGAACAGGGTGAATGTGGCTGTCCCCCATCCCCTGATCATTCCATTTCTACTTTTCAAGCTCTCTCCGTCCATAGTGTCGGGAGAGCGTAGCACGATTCATGAATCTTGTGTCATGAATCAAAAAACTAGTAAATGGACTCTTGCGTGTTGATACCTGTTTCTATGCTCGTCTAATTCTTCGTATTTCTGTCAAGCAGTTTGAGCAGGTCTCCAACTTCTCCCTGGCCCACCAGCGGATGCCGAAGGGGTTGGTCCGGCATCACTTCATACCGGTTACGGCGCCCTTCCTTTTCACGGATCACATAGCCCTCGTCGACCAGTTCAGACAGGATTCGATGGGTCGCCCGCTCCGTGATTCCAATTGCAGCCGCCAGATCACGCAGCCGGATATCGGGGTCGCGCGAAACGCAGAGCAGGACGTGCGCGTGGTTTGTCAGAAAGTCCCAGCTATGCGAGGGCCCCGTACGGGACTCTCTCCTTCGATCTTCAGTTGAATCAGATTTCATGAATTGAGTGTATAGCTTCTGGTCTTGTGCCCTACGGCTGCATCTCGTATCCCCCGGCGAGCGCCCGGGTCTTCGCCCAGACCGCATTGAACCGGTCCTGATCAACCACCGGCTTTGTGATCGCACCACGCGCCCAGTCCTGCTGAGCTTCAGTAGCCGATGTTTTGCCGTGGAGTTCGGCGGCGTATCCGGAGAAGTCCCGGATCAACACGTCGAAGATCTGGTCGAGGGTGTCATGCGGCAGGCCGACGTGGGCGGCCTGCTCACAGATCAACTGGCCATAGGGAATCAGGGTGAACATCTCACCGAGGGTCAGCAGGTAATCGAGGTCCTTCTGCTGGTTTTCGTCCGGTCCGGCGTCGACCAGGAACTGCTTGAACGACTCGGCGAGTTCAACGAATTTCCTGACGTTGGGTACATCAGCGAAGGGCTCGTATGAATCCTGCCAGGGACTGAACCGGATCTTGGAAAGACCACGGGCGGGACCCTGACGGAACAGGAACTCGTCATCACCGGCTTCGAGGGTGCGCGGCGGCGCGGCCAGGTCCGGATCGGCGTTGAACAGGTAGGAACCCATGAACTTCAACACCAGGGCCATGTTCACGTGAACCGTGCCTTCGAGTTTTGGTAGCGCGCGGATGTCGCGGGCTGCCATCTCGAACCACATGTCGCGTTCGAAACCTTTGGCGGCGATCACGTCCCAGAGCAGGTCGACGACCCGCTCCCCTTCGGTCGTCACCTTCATCTTGGTCAGCGGGTTGAACAGCAGGTAACGCCGGTCCTCAAGCGATGCAGTCCGGAAGTAGTCAATCGAGCGGTAAGCGAAAAGCTTCATCGCCACCAGGCGGGCGAAAGCGTCGGTGAAAGCCTGGCTGACGTGCGGGAAATCGGTGACTTTCATTCCGTAAAGGACACGTGAGTCGGCGTGGGTGATCGCTTCCCACAGGGCGTGCTCACAGATGCCGATCGAAGCGAAACCCAGGTTGAACTTGCCGATGTTCACCGTGTTCAGTGCGGCACTGAAGGCATCCGGTCCGGTGTGGAGGACATCGGTCTCTTCCACCGGATACTCGTTCAGGTTGAACTGCGAAACATAGCTCTGGGAATTAACGACGTTGCGGACAAGTTCGTAGTTCTCGTGCTGGGAATCAGCCGCGAAGAAGGCATATCCATCTGCCCCGTCGATGCCATCAACCCTGCCAAAGACGGAAACCATCGCCGCTTCGTTGCCGTTGCCGATGTAGTACTTGCCGCCGGATGCCAAATAGCCCTCCCCACCATCTTCCGGGGTGAGAACCATGTCGGTCGAATAGATGTCGGCACCGTGTTCACGCTCGGAAAGGCCGAAAGCGAAGATCGATCCTTTGGCGAGTTCATCGGCGGCCCGCTTCCTGGCGCCTTCGTTTTCGGACTGGAAGATCGGGCCGAGCCCGAGGATCGAGACCTGCCATGTGTACCAGTAGGGCAAGCCGTAGAAAGCCGAAAGTTCGTTGAATTCGCAGATCCGCTGGGTGTCCCAGCGCCGGTCGGGGTCACCGCCGCCATCACGGGCCGGGGTCAGAAAAGAAGCGAAAATGCCTTCTTTCGCCTGCATCTCGAGAAAGTCGGAGTACCACTTCTGCTCACGATCATCATCCTTGAGGGCTTTGAGACCACGATCCTCGAACCAGTCGATCATCGCTTTCAACCGTTTCTGGTCGGCGGGATCCAGGTGCGGAGCCGAATAGGTCCGTGGATTCAGGATCAGGCCGTCGCCGGGTGTGCCGGGAGCGATCGTGGCGGACTGGGCTTCGGAACTCGCAGAGGAATCCATGGCAACCAGCATATTGGCCTGAATCAGGGCTGGCCGGTCAGCAGGAGACGAAGGTCACGCCGTTAAAGGACTCCTGCTGTCCCTTTTTGGCGCAACCTCTTCGAGATCGATGGTTCAGTGACCGCTGAGGTGCTAACGGCCGCCGGCTGCGCTGCGGTACTTCGCAACGGCCAGTGGAGCGAAAACAGCCAGGATCACGAAGGACCAGACGAATCCGCCCCAGACACTGTTGCCGGCCGGCGCTCCTACCCAGAGGGCCCGCATCGCGTCAACGACGACCGTGAACGGGTTGATTTCGGCAAACCACTGGA
>JBAUOE010000079.1:0-37161 GCA_049579585.1 Solirubrobacterales bacterium
CCCGAGCACTGACCCCGACCAGTGATGATCCTTGTTCTCTGCGCATGGCGACGAGAAGGAGGAGCATCACTTTTTGGTTGGGCTGGCCCCGCCGGCGATGATCCTTGTTCTCTGCGCATGGCGACGAGAAGGAGGAGCGGTGCCGCCAAGGAGCGGTGCCGCCTGGGAGCGATGCCGCCTGGTTCAGCCGCGCCAGCGCCTTTCGAAAGGCAGGCGCCACTTGTTTGGCTCGATCAGTTCGGTGACCTCTTTCGGGCCATAAGAACCGGGTTCGTAGGTCAGCACCGGTGGCGGGTTCTCGAGCATCGGTGCCGATACCTCCCAGAGCTTTTCGATGCCGGAAGCGGTGGTGAACAGAGTGTGGTCGCCCCCCATTGCGTCACGGATCAGCCTTTCGTACGCCTCGAGAGTGTCGGATCCGGTCTGCGTCTCGTTCAAGGAGAACTGCAGGCTTGCTTTGTCCAGCAGCATTCCGGGACCGGGCCGCTTGCCATAGAACGAAAGTGAAATCCGGGAAGACTCATCGAGGTCGAAAGTGAGGTGATCCGGGCCGTACTGCCCGACCCCGGAACCTGCCGGAAACATGCTCTTCGGCGGCTCACGGAAAGCAATCGAAATTATCCGCGACCCTTCAGCCATCGCTTTGCCGGTTCGCAGGTAGAACGGCACCCCGGACCACCGCCAGTTGTCAATACTGGCCTTGAGAGCGATCAGGGTTTCGGTTTCGGAGTCGGGATCGACCCCATCCTCCTGGAGGTAACCACGGTACCTGCCACGGACCACGTCCTCAGGCGTGATCGGCTTCAGGGAACGGAAAACCTTGTTCTTTTCTTCCGTGATCGCACCCGGTTCCAGCGCGACCGGGGGTTCCATCGCGACGAAAGCCAGGATCTGGAGCAGGTGGGTGACCACCATGTCGCGAAAGGCACCGGTTGCGTCATAGAACTGGGCCCGTCCCTGAACCGTCAGGGTTTCCGGGACATCGATCTGGATGTGATCGATGTGGTTCCGGTTCCAGATCGGTTCGAAAAGTCCGTTGGCGAAACGCAGGGCGAGGATGTTCTGGGCTGCTTCCTTGCCGAGAAAATGATCGATCCTGAAAATCTGGCTCTCTTCGAACACCTCGTGGACCTTGGCGTTCAGCCGTTTCGCTGAGGCCAGGTCGGTACCGAACGGTTTCTCCATGACGATCCGGGAACGCTCGACGAGGTTCGCTTCACCAAGCATCTGGACGACTGAAGTGGCGGCCTTGGGCGGAACGCTCAGATAATGCAGTCGACGGGCCGCTGAACCGATTGATGCTTCGGCTTCGGCCACCGCCTGGGCAAGCCCGGCGGGTCCGGAACCCTGGTTCACGTAAGTGATCTTGCGCCAGAATTTTTCCCAATCGTCACCGCTGATCACACCGCGACCGAAAGAGTCGCATGCGGTGTAAGCGAGTTTCTGGAACTCATCGGTGGTGAGGTCCTCCAGTGAAGTACCGACGACGCGGCAGTCAGAGAGGTGGCCGGCCCGATGAAGGTGGTAGAGACCGGGCAGGAGCTTTCGTTTCGCCAGATCACCGGTCGCCCCGAAAAGCACGACAACGTGGGGGTCTGGAGGAATCAGGGCTGCGGGGTTCGCGTCTTGAGGTCCGAGGGAAGCCATGTTCCTATCTAAGCGGGAATGGAAACCTCTGTGGATATCTGCCTGTAAAGAATGTTCCGGACCTCAATCAGACGACGGTCCAGACGAGAACCGGTACCCGCACCAGAGACCAAAGAAGATCGCGGCCACTGGCGAAGCCACGACATGGAGCCCGGCAACCACGAAAATGATTGCTGGCAGGCCCGCCAGGGCAGCCCCGATCAGGGTTTCCACTTTCGGCAGCTTGAGGATCGATGCCGTCCCCCATGCGCAGAGCATCCAGGCGACCGGGCCGCTCAGCCAGCCCCACGTTTCGAAAAAGGATTTCGGCAGGAGCAGCGCGAGGATCACGAACAGGATCGCTACCAGGACGATCTGGACAAGGATGCTCTTGAGGGAAAGTAGCCAGTTCAATGCCCGCCTATATTGTCAGGCCGATCATGGGAGACCGAAAGAGCTCAATCCGCCCGGACAGCCAGCAACGTGTCGCACTGCTCATCTTCACGGGCATGTTCGCGTTTCTGGCGCTGGCCGCTGCGGCTGTGGCCGCACCGGAAGGCCAGTCGAAACCTCGCAAAGCGGCCCCGCTCGCCATGGCGAAAGTGAAGCAGGAAGGCCGGGCTCTGGTGTTCCAGGTCAGAACCAGCCGCCAGGTCGCTCTCAAACACCTCGAGGCCAGACCAGACCTGAGCCGGCCGAAAGCGAAGTTCCTGTGTTTCGAAATGACCCGTGCCGGCAGCGGACTGACCTCCCGGATCTGCCTCGGAGGCAAGTCACCGCATCACGAGGTAGGCGTCACCGTGACCAATCGCGCGAACAAGGTCTACTCGAAACGAACCCGGTCAGCCACGATTAAGCGTGTGACTGATCGCAAGATGGTCCTGTCCCTTGATCCGGAAGTTGTCGGCCTGAAACCATCCCGCTACTCGTGGCGGGCCATCACCGCTGATGGAAGCTGCGACCCGGGCAAGTTCGATTGCCGGGATTCCTTCCCCGTAAAACACCTTGCGAAGTTTGACCTTCGACCGGTAGCGGTAGTCGGCTGCACCGGTGGTAATGGTGAGTTCGTCACGAAGGGGCCCCGCCGCGGCCGGAAAGTCGCTCTGACTTTCGACGACGGACCCAGCCTGTATACGCAACAGGTCCTTCGCATCCTCAAGAAATACGATGTCGAATCGACCTTTTTCACGGTCGGCCAGCAAGTCGAGGGGTACCCCGCCGACGCCAGAAAGATCCTCGCCCAGGGCCATGAACTGGCCAACCATTCGACCCATCATGCTTCGTTGCCGGGGGCCGCTGACATGCGCAGGACCAACTCGATAATCAAAAGGACTACCGGATTCCGCCCCTGTCTGTTCCGCCCACCCGGGGGAGCCGTCAGTTCCGGGGTCTTCGGAGCTGCCGCCCAGGAGAAACTCAAAGTCGTCAACTGGAACATCGACACCAGCGACTGGCGTCTGCCCGGGTCAGGATCCATCCTGAACTCGATCAAGTCGGCCAGTTCCGGATCGATTGTCCTGATGCATGACGGTGGCGGGCCGCGAAGCCAGACTGTCGCGGCACTTGCTGCCGGTATCGAAAGTCTCCAGCGCCGCGGCTACCGCCTGGTCACGGTCACCGAACTCCTCGGCAACAGGTTCATTTACCGCGCCCAATAGAAAACCCCGGCAAGCCGGGGTTTTCCAGTGCTTCAGATATGAAACCGGAGGCTCGTTAGGGAAGCCCGGTCCAGACGTCGCTGTAACAGGATCCTGGTGCGCAGATGTCCTCGATGTAGCCGTTCGGCTGGAGGAAGGAGGAGGTCATTTCGACCGCCCTGGTCGCGCCACCTGGAGCACCGTGCGGATTCTGTCCCATCCGGTTCGGCACGTTGGCGAATGGCGGCGGCACCGTGCCGATCACCTTGTTCGGGTCGTTCGGGTCGGGCCGCATCGGGCCGCCATCGAAATAGATGATGTTCGAACCCCGGTACGGGTATTCCGAATCCTTGATGCGTTCAACGCCACTGAGGACATCCATGTCGGGCCAGCGTCCCGGGTCGAGCGGCGGGTCATTGGTCTTCATGCCGACGGTACGTGCCTGGACTTCAGCCGCGAAGTTGGTCACCTCATGGTCGCCGAGGGCGATGATCAGGGTGACGTTGTGTTTCGGCGTATTCGGCGGAGGGTTGTCGGTCATCCGGTGGGCGTAGCCGTTCGGTTCGCTCCGGTCCCACAGGATCTGCATCAGGCCGAACAGCAACGGACGGCTCATTTCGTCCGGGTAGTTCGGGTACATGATCTCGGCGTAAAGATCGAAGTCAACCGACCTTGGCAGCAGGCTGGAGTAGTTCATCGCTCCGACCAGCAGTGATGCCTGGATGAAGTCAGGTGAGACCGCGGTCAGCGCGCCACCCATGATTCCGCCCTGGCTGGCACCCATGTAGAAGACATGGTCGGTCCGCAGCACGGACTGGCCGGCGTTCTGGAAAGCGACGTCGGTTCCCAGCCCATCCGGGTGGTACATCATCCGGGCCAGGAACAGTTCGTTGACGATGCCCTGGGCGAGACGGTCAGGCAGGACCTTGAAGTTCGACAGGTCCACGAGGGCGCCGGCCACGCTGCCGATGTCATAGCCGGACATGCCGATTTCGTCGGTCGCGCAGTTCACCATCTTGTGGTCCTGGGCGAGCTGTGGGTTGACGCTTCCTCTGACTCCATCGGCCTTGCCGAAAAGTCCGTGGCCGAAGACCAGCGGCCGCATCGCTTCCGGGGCGCCGTCGAGGGCTACCCGGGGAATTATGCAGTCGAAGTTGGCGGTCATGGTGCCGTTACGGGTCGGCAGGCCTTCCGGATCCAGGGTCATGGTGCCGCCCGGATCGCAGTTTGGCTCGAGGAAGCAGGGAACCTCATAGGTGCCCCGGACCCGGCGGGCGACCTGCGCGTTCTGGACCAGCGTGTAGTTATCGACGACTGACACTGTGAAATCAGGCGAATCGCCCTGGACGACGTTGTCAGCCATCGTGGTGTCACCCAGTTCGGCGAAAGCGCGGTCGCGCATGCTCAGTACACGCTCGTAGTTGTTTTCGTCCGAGGCTGCCGTGAAGTCCCAGGCAAGGTACAGATCGTTGCGTTTCACCCCGGCGCTTTTCAGCGTTTCGAAGATGCTTTCGAAATGATCACGGCGCTGGTTGACTTCGTCCTGGGCTGATGGCAGGCCGTCGCGGTAGTAACGGAAAGCCTCGGGGGCTTCAAGCTTGTTTCCATCGACGTCGGTCAGGTTCCTCAGGGCAACGATGTAGCGGCCCTTGGCGTCGAAGTTCTTCGCCGGTTTGATCTCCAGAAGGGCATCTTCGATGGTGGAGGCGTTCGAGTCGATATTTGCCCAGATTGGCCAGCGTTCACCGGTCTTGGCGTCGATTACCAGGACCCGCTGGTCGGGACTGGCGTATTCAGCCTGGTGGTTGATCGGGACCAGGTTGTTGGCCTGAACTGCCGCTTCGGTTTCGATGCCGGGAATTTTCAGGGCGATTCCCTGGCCCTGGCTGAATCCGTCCGACTGGCTGTAAATACCGGGGCTGATCGGCACGCCGTCCTTGTTCTGCGGCATTCCGCCTTCGGTGAAATTGAGGCGCTTGCCGGTGTTGGTCGAACTGTCGTCGACTGTGTAGTAGTCGTTCGGGAAAGGCATCATGCACATTCCGTGTTTGGGCTGAGCGATGAAGTCGCAATCCGCTGCGCGGGTCAGGTTGACCGGTGGGAGCTGGCAGCTGGCGGTATTCCGGTTCATGTTCCGGGTCACTTTGGCCTTGCGCTTGTTGCTCGTCCGCTTGGCGATGACCGTGAACGAACGGGCTTCACACCCAGCTACCGCGGTGCGGGCGGCTGGTGCGACTTTCAGGGTGATGGTCCGTTTGCGCTTCTTGCCGATCGTGACGGTCTTCTTCTTGGTCAACCGGCTGCTGGTGACATCAAAAGTCGAGGAAGTTGAAGTCAGCTTCACCTTGGACTTCGGCGGAGCTTTGACCGTTACCTTGAGCTTGCCGGCGCCGAGAGCACTTGCCTTGTTGGTCTTGACCGAGATTGCGGGCTTGGCTTTGCGGTCGCGCTTGAGCTTGGCCCGGCACTTCTTGCCCTTCTTGCCTTTCTTGCACTTCGACTTCTTGTTCTTTTTGGACTTCGCGGTCTGGGCCTGAAGGCCATCTTCGGCTGAAGCTGATCCCACAACTCCACCGGAAACCAGAAGTCCGGACAGCAGGACCACGATCATGAACAAGAATCGACGCATAGAAATTTCCTCCCAAGGAAAACTGCAAGACGGATTTGTGAATCTCCCTGCCGCGCAGGTTACTACGGTTCTGGCGCTGTGTGTCCTCGGTCACACTGAAAGAAACTTTGCTGCCTCGATCGATGAACACGGTGTCAGGTCGGGTTGCTGTGACAGTGGGTGGCCAAAGTAATCCAGTCCGGCCCTTCCTAAAGCTGCCTCGACTGCCGCACCCATCCACAACAACACGTGTTCCAGAACCAGATGCCTAAAAACAACAGTCGCCGCAGCGCCATTCTGGCTGCCCTCATACCAGTGATCCTGCTCTCAGCATTTTTCGTTTCCCCCGCCCGTTCGGAGGCGGCATCCCCATACTCCAAGCCGGGAATGTGGATCTGGTACGTCGCTGACTCACACGGTGGCAACGTCAGGGAAATCATCAAGCAGGCCCGCAAGTCGAGGATCGGCACGCTTTACATCAAGTCGGGTGACGGAACCGGAGTCTGGAACCAGTTCAACAAGAAACTGGTCACGAAATTTCAAAAGGCAGGACTCGACGTCTGTGGCTGGCATTACGTCTACGGCGAAAGGCCAGCCGCCGAAGCGAAAGTTTCCGCTGTCGCCAAACGTCGTGGGGCTGACTGCTTCGTGATCGATGCCGAAGCCGAATACGAAGGCAACTATTCGGGTGCGGACAAGTATGTGCGGCAGCTTCGCAGCCGGGTAGGCAAGAATTTCCCGCTTTCGCTCAGCACCTTTCCCTACGCCCACTACCACCCGGCATTCCCCTACTCGGTATTCCTCGGGCCTGGCGCCGCACAGGACAACCTGCCGCAGGTCTACTGGGATGCGATCGGCGACACCGTACGCGAAGCGATCGGCGTCACCTGGCTTCAGAACAGCATCTACAAACGTGAGATCAGCCCGGTTGGTCAGACATACATGAAGCCACGTGCCCGGGAACTCACTGCTTTCCGCCGTTACTCACAGAATTACGGGACCGCTCCGAGCTGGTGGTCGTGGCAGGAAACCAACAAGTCGCAATGGAAGGTCCTTGGCCGTCGCCTGCCTGGTGCTTTCCCGAAGTATCGGAAAGTCACCGCCCGCCCGACGATGAAAGGTGGCAGTCGTGGCGACCAGGTGGTCTGGCTGCAGCAGCTGCTGAACGGGGCCGGGATCACCGTGCCGGTCACCGGCATTTACGGAGCGAACACCAAGTCGGCAATCAAGGAGTTCCAGGCATCAAAGTCGCTGGAAGCGGATGGAGTTACCGGAACCCAGACCTGGAACCGCCTGATGAAATACCGGGCGGTACCGGTGCGCTGGTCGGGTTCACGTTCCCGTCGCCTCCAGGCCAACATTTCCGGCACCGCGTCCGGGGCGCCGAAATCTGCTTCGTTGCCGATGAAACGCAACGAGCTCGCCGGAGCCGGCAACGGCTCCGGCCCTTCGAAATAGCCGGACCCGCCAGGGTCAGCGTTTGATCGTGGTGTGAAGCTCGCCGAGCTGTGGCGACTTCACGACCACCTGATCGCCATCTTCCAGCCACACCCATGGCTTGCGGGCCACGCCCACCCCGGACGGGGTGCCGGTGGAAATGATGTCGCCGGGCTCGAGGGTCATCCATTTCGAGATCTGGCTGATCAGTTCAGGGACCGGGAAAATCAGGTCTTCGGTGGAAGAGTTCTGCATCTCTTCGCCGTTCAGGGTCAGCGAGATACCGATGCTGTCGTGCGAACCGGATTCGTCGGGGGTGATCAGAGCCGGGCCACAGGGCGCGGATCCGTCGAACACCTTGCCGGCCATCCACTGACTGGTCAGTCCCTGGAGGTCGCGGGCGGAAAGATCATTGAGCAGGGTGTAGCCGGCGACATGATCAAGGGCATCCTCGAGCGAGACTTCCTTCGCCCGACGGCCAATCACGACAGCGACTTCCGCTTCGTAATCAACCTTGGTGCTGGCTGCCGGCAGCGTGACAGTCTGGCCGTCACCGACAAGCGCATTTCGATATTTGCCAAAAATGATCGGTGCTTTCGGCAGATCCTGGCCGGTTTCAGCGGCGTGGGCCTTGTAGTTCAATCCGATGCAGATGATCTTGTCCGGGTCCGGAATCGGGGCCATGACTTTGACCTTTGCCGGGTCGATCGGTGTGACCTCGGAGCCGTTTGCGATCCGTTCACCAACTTCGGCGACCCGGTCTTCCGCAATCAGCTCCCGCAGGGAAGCGCGGGTCGGATGGTCGAGAACCTCCCAGGCATCGATGATTCCGTCGTCGGTGAGAACTCCGGCGCGAGGCCCGTTTCCTGAAGCGAAAGTGATCAGTTGCATGGTCGGCAGCTTAGTCGCTGCGAAAGGAACAGAGCTGCGCGCGGGAGGGCAGATTACGTGAAAGTCCCGACATTGCGATAATGCCCGTCGGTCGCGTTTCGGGCCGATGCCTCAAGGGGGCGTAGCTCAGTTGGTTAGAGCGCTGGCCTGTCACGCCAGAGGCCGCGGGTTCAAGTCCCGTCGCTCCCGTAAAGACAGGATGGTGGGTGGTCCATTGCGGCCACCCACGATCCGGTCACCACGGAGATGGCTCGAAGTCCTTGAGGAAAACGCCGTGGATGTCTTCACCCAGTTCGCCGCGGATCACGGGATCGTAAACCCGGGCGGCTCCGTCAACGAGATCCAGGGGAGCGTGGAATCCCTCTTCTTCGTCGGCCAGTCGCTTCTTCATCGTGTGCGGTCTTTCATCTGTGATCCACCCGGTGTCGACCGCGGTCATCAGGATGCCGTCCTTTTCCAGCATCTCCTGTGAACTGGTGCGGGTAAGCATGTTCAGTGCGGCCTTGGCCATGTTGGTGTGTGGATGGCCCGGCCCTTTGTACCCCCGGGAAAACTGGCCTTCCATGGCGGACACATTCACGACATAGGTGCGCCGGGCTGATGAAGAAGCCATGGAGTCCCGCAGCCTGCCAATCAGGATGAACGGTGCGGTCATGTTGCAAAGCTGGACTTCAAGCAGTTCGATCGGGTCGACTTCGTTCACCGTCTGGATCCAGCTGTTCGTATCAACCAGATCGGGCACCAGGCCGCCGGCGTCGATCGCGCGTTCGGCTTCGGTCAGCTCAAAGCTGGCCGATCCGGCCGAAAGCGCCATCGCTGTCAAGGCGTGCGGGGTCGGCGCCCAGAAGTCCTCTTCGCCGTCGCTGGTCGTGCTGGGGAGCTGCCCTGGCTGTAAATCCCCGTTGCGGCTGAAAGTCGTAACCGGGGGCAGGAAGCCGGCGGGTGGCGGTGCCGCTTCGGCAGAAATCAGGTGGGCGTACGCATCAGGGGTGCGGCGTACCGTCTGGCAGGCGTTGTTGATCAGGATGTCGAGCGGACCCCTGGCGGCCACGGAATCAGCCAGGTCAACTACCTGGCCCGGGTCACGCAGGTCGATGCCGACGATTTCCAGCCGGTCGATCCAATCGGCGCTGTCTTCCATCGCCTTGAAACGCCGGACTGCATCGTTCGGAAACCTGGTTGTGATCGTCGTGTGCGCACCGTCGCGCAGTAGCCGCAGCGCGATGTACATGCCAATCTTTGCCCGGCCACCGGTGAGCAAGGCACGTTTTCCGGAGAGATCGGTGCGGGCGTCACGGCGGCTGTGGTTGAAACTGGAACATTCAGGGCAAAGCTGATGGTAGAAAGCGTCAACTTCGCGGTAACTCGTCTTGCAGATGTAACAGGCGCGCGGTTCGATCAGGACACCGGCAATTGCCCCTTTAGCCTCGGAAACCAGCGGCAGGCCTTCCGTTTCATCATCGATCCGTCCCGGGGCCGCGGTGGCAGTCAAAGCTGTGATCGCGGCGTCGTGTTCGAGTTGCTCCTGCCGCTTCTGGAGCTTTCTGCGTCGCCGCACCGATTTGTAGAGCCCGGCGGTTGCCTGCTGAAGGCGAACTGAATCCGGATGTTCCACCGGGACACGATCGAGTTGTCCGATCACGCGCAGGGCCGTTTCGAGTTCGTCCTGGTCGACCCGCCATTCGGGGTCCTCAATTTTTCGGGTTCGCTGGTCAGCCATGGTGATTCGAACTTCAATCTTCCCGTAGTCAATGTCGCCGTGCGCCCCGGCAGGCAGGCTGACAACCCGGCATTAACCAAAGAGAGCCCCGGACCATGAAGTCCGGGGCTCTCTTCAACGCTGGGTGCTGCGCCGGCGAACTACTTCTTGTTCTTCTTCGTCTTCAGCTTGAACTTGCCGGAAGCGTTGGATGCTCCCTTGCCTGAAGCCTTGAAGGTGACGGTGGTCTTCTTGCCGGCTTTCTTCGTTGTCTTGAGCACGAACTTCTTGGTCTTCGACTTGCCTGGGGCGAGCGTGCCTGCCTTCTTGCAGGAAGGCTTCGACTTGACGCCCTTCTTGGCCTTCTTCGGAACCTTGGCGCAGATCTTCACGCTGGTTGCGTCAGCGGTACCTGTGTTCTTGACAGTGACCTTGACCTTGAGGTTCTTGCCGCGTTTCACTGCTTTCTTCGATGCCGGCTTGATCTTGGTCACCTTGAGTTTCCCGACCGGTTTCGGCGGGCCAGCAGCGACTGCTACCGATGCCGAAGCCGTGTTGCCAGCCCCGTCCGCAGCAACCACGGTGGCGGTGCCGGCATCGTTACCCGGGCAGTTCACAGCGAGGCCATTCAGCGCGCTGCCATCCGGGCAGGTCCACTTGGCGCCGACCAGCTTGCCGGAACCGCCGGTGCCGGTCACTTCCAGAGCGGCCGAGTTGTACGGCCGGTCCTTCAGGGTGCCGGTCACGTTGAGCGGCGGGTTCACCGTGATCGTGTCGGTCCAGGTACGGATCTTGGCGTTGTTTCCCGTGACTGTTGCGGTAACGACATATTCTCCGGGACCCGGGAAGGTGTGATCGAAACGTTCCCCGTTATTGGTGGTGGTCGTGCTGCCGTCGCCGAAGTCCCAGTCAACCGTTGCGGGAGCCGGGACCGTCGTGTCCTGTGACTTCGCGGCAGCGGCATACAGATTGAAGGTCGGGTCAGAGGACTCGAGCTCATCCGGGTACCACTGGAGTCCCGGCCGGTCTTCGACATCAGCATCGAAGACGGCATGGACCGTTTCAGCGGTGGTGGAGAAGCCGAGCTCGCCCGCGTTCTGCCTTGCCATGTCGACATTCAGCTGCGGGAATTCGGGACCGACGTTGTAGGTCTCGAAGTTGCTCGAACCGAACTGCTGGTCGGTGTAGTCGCCACGCTCGTAGTAGTAGCCCAGGAAATCCCCGGCAAGCGCAACAACGTTCGCATGACGTGCGCCATGGATCGAGTCACGGATGGCGTCATTGACCTCGGGGAAAGCTTCGCCCGGGTTGGTTGAATAAATGACGTCACCGATCCGGATCGACGAGGTGTAGGTGCCGAGCAGCGGATCGTCACCTTCGACCGGAGTCAGGTACGGCGACGCGGTCGAGCGCGGGATGGTGCAGATATCGAACGCATCAATGCACTGGCCGAACGGGGGCGAGTAGGCGTTCATCGCGAAAATCAACTCGTCGTTGTCGGCCACCATCTGCATGTACCGCTCGCTGCCGGCGATCAGGTCGTTGGTAAGCGGGGTTGCTTTCGCCATGGTCCGCTGGATTTCGTTAGCGACGTACTCGCCTTGCGGAATGACTTCGTCGTAGGTGTTGACGCTTCCCGGCGGCTCCTGGCGGCCCAGGGTACCGGCCCCGATCACTGCGGTTCCACCGTTCAGTCCATCAAGCTTCTTGCGGGCGTAGCCGGTCCAGTCAGCTGAAAACGCATTGTTGTCTTCGCCGTTGAACTGGTCAGGATGGTTCGGCACGTTGGCGTACAGGCCATTGGTCGCACCGGTCTGTGGGTCGCGGGCCCACATCACGGGGAGGTCTTCATCAACCCCGAATCCGTCGGGATGGTTGGTTCCCTGACCGTTCTGCCACACGAAGGACCTGACGTTGCCGACTGCGGTCCAGATCTCGGATGCTTTCGCTTCCGTTGCGGCCTGGTCAACCGCAGCAACAGCGGCGTCGCTCACTTTTTTCAGGTAGGCGGCGTCCGGGGTTCCCCAGATTCCAACTACCGCCGGGGCGGCATGGACATGGGTGGACGAAACGATCACGGACTTGCGGTCGATGCTGTAGCCGTGCTCGTTCAGTTTCGCGGCGATTTTCTCGCGGGTGCGATCGATTCCGTAGGGCTCGAGGTTTTCGCCCTTGTAAGCGGCGAACCATCCGGTGAGGTCGGCAACGACGAATGCCGCTGCCTCTTCACCCTTGCCGACCACGAATGCGCGGATTTCAAGATCGTCATGCACGTTCATCGTGGGCCCGGCCTTGTATCCGTAGCCGCCGATGTACTGGGGTGTATCCGGGTTGATGTTGGCCGATGCGGCGCCAACGTCAAAGATTGCCGGGTCAGCCGCCCTGGCCTGTCCGGCGCCCAACATCGTGATTGCGCAGAGCGCGGCACCCACTATTAGTGCGAACAGCCTCAGCTGCGTCACACGAGTTCCCGAAAACGCGACATTCCCCATGAAAATCTCCTCTCGTTGGACGGTTATCCGTCCTCTCCCGAATCTACCGGGGACCCTGCACTAAAAAAACCGGCCCCCGCTCCTGCGGCTGAGAATAGCGCAGGGGCGGGAACCGGCCGAAAAGTGGTTCGCCGGAACCGGTCGAACCGGTTCGAATCAGCCGCCTCCGGCTGGCGGCGGCGCGGTTGGGTCTTCGCCCTCCTCGCCGAGGCCTTCCCGGGCGATGTATTCCTCGGCCAGCAGCAGGTTGTCGGCTGAACGTTCGACCACGTTGAGCAGGTCCCCCATCAGGGCGACTTCCTCCACCTGTTCCTTGACGAACCAGGTGAGGAAATGCTCAGCCCGGTAGTCCTTGATGTCCCGGGCCAGTTCGAAGAGTCCGAAGATCTCGGAAGAAACCTGTTCCTCCTGGGCGAGGGCGGCCTTGACCGGGGTGATCGGATCGTCGTACTGGGTGGTCTGCGCCTTGATGTCCGGAACTTCGACCTTCTCGTCAACATCGAGCAGGTACCGGATCATCATCATCGCGTGCTCACGTTCCTCTTCCGCCTGACGGTAGAAGAAGGCGGCAAGCCGCGGCAGGGTCTGGCTGTCGTAATAGACAGCCATTGCCACGTACTGCTGGGATGCGGCGAATTCGTTGGAAATCTGGGCGTTCAGTGCCGCACCGAAATTCTTCTTCTTGGCCATTCTTGAGCTCCGATTTTTCGGGGGGTTTCGATTACCGTACAGCAGGTTGAGACTTCGGTCGGCCGTCTGCCGGGTTAGTGCCCGCTAAGCGTCAATTAGGCACTCCAAAGCCGATTGAGTCGATTTCCATGGGGCTGACCGGCAACCCGGGGGCCGGTTCTGCCGCGTTGTAACCGCGTGGTGCTGTGTCGTTCGGCGCGTCCGGGTGGAACAGTGACGCCAGATACTGGATCTGGTCGCGGCCGACCCCCAGTTCCCACTGTCCTCCGCCGTAAGCCCCGATGCCTTCCCTGACGCAATAGTCGTAGGCATCGAAAGTTGATTTGAGTCCACCCATGCGTGAAGGCTTGATGTTGATCACCTTCGGTTTGTGTTCGAGCGAAACTATGTCGTCGACCGAATGAATCGGTGCGTCCCACGTGACCCGGTCCATTACCGGTGCCAGGACTTCGCGGGTTTCGGGAGTCAGGTCGGGATCTTCAAGCCAGGCATCGGGGAAAGCATCGACCAGCCGCTGGTACAGGCCGGGATCGGTGTCGATGTCGACCACGGTGCCTTTGTATTGGCCTTTCAGGTCGAGCGTGTTGACGGCACCGGTCCGGACAAGTTGATCGATCAGGTCCTGGTCCCAGTCAAGCGCCGGATCAAGCTTGAACTTGAGATCGGGGTAACGCTCGAGCTTGGCGAGCAGCAGATCGATGTTGGAACCAGTCTTGCCCGGGCCGCCGCCGAGGCCCATCGAAGCAACGAAGGTGAGGGGTTTCAACTCACGTCCCAGGTGGGTGGCGAGATCGGTATCGGACTGCTTCAGGGCGAGGCTCAACGCCGCTGATTCAAATGCCCACCGGCGGTAGTTGCGTGAAACTTCTCGCTCGGGCCCGGCCGGAAACAGGTCGGTTTCTCCCATCAGTTCGCAAAACTCGCCAATGGTTCGAGGCCCGGTCAGGTCGAGGTACGACCCGGCATCAGCCAGGGCCACGTGATCGAGGCCTTCGTAGGTGATGTCTTCCCCGTTGCCGGTCAATCCGTCTTTCGCCACCTGGATCACCGTGGTCAGCCGTTCGAAATCCGGTGACGGCGCGAAACTCAGCGTCTCCAGTTCGTAGGTCTCGATTTCAAGTGGCAGGCTGGCGACGAGATCGAATGTGTTCATGCTGCCAGCCTAACTTCTCCGCTGTCTCCGGAACGGAACCTGAGGGAACCTCCTTCGGAACGGACCCGTAAAGTCCGGACCGTGCACCGGATCCCTGGCTATTCCCTGTTCGTCGGCCTCGCGGTAGTTCTCGCGGGCCTCTTGACGGGCTCGGGGACGGCCGCGGCCGACCCGTACATCTCGATGGGTGATTCGACTTCGACCAGCATCGAAGCCGGAGGGTATTCGAGCTACGTCGACCTTCTCTACTTGGGATTCGGTAGTCATCCCGGGTTCGAGGAATCGCTTGGCGCGGACGAGCACATCGCGCTGGCCCGGGGCGGAGAGATTCTTCCCGGGCTCAAATCCAGACAGCTCCCGGTGGCACTCGAAGCGATAAATGCTGCCGACGACACCAAGGCGGTGACCGTTGCGATCGGCGCTAACGACACGCTCGCCGGGGACGCATGTTTCGGGCTGGAGAGCGACTGCGCTCCTTTCAGGGCCAGCTATCGCGACATGGTCAGCCAATTGAAAGAAGCCCTCGATCGGGACCCCGGCGACGAATTCTTCGGACTGCTGTCCTATTACAACCCATACAAGTGGGAGGGATCAGGCTTCTCCCAACAGGATCAGGACGATGCCGACCTGGCTCTGTTCGGGACCAACCTGACAGCGGACCAGTGCCAGGTCGAAAACAGCAGTGGCCTCAACGACATCATCTTCCAGGCCGGGTCCGAATACGGCGCCCGGGTAGCCGATCCTTATGACGCATTTCTGGCCGGCGGCGGTTCATTCATGCGGGACCCGACCCACGCCAACGGCTTCGGGGATCTGGCGATTGCGGTGACTTTCCTTGACCCGGTCATGCCGGTCGACTGCAACGCACCGCCCCCCGAACCGAGCTGCGACACCGACCCGAACCTGTGCCAGCCGCTGCCCAGCTGTGAAAACGACGCGACGCTTTGTCCGGCCGACACGCTGGCGCCCCAGACCCGGTTCACGAGCAAGCCGGCACGCCGAAGCAAGAAACATCGCGCGGTTTTCCGTTTCCGCTCGACCGAAACAGGTTCCACTTTCAAGTGCCGGCTCGACCGGAAGCAGTTCAGGCGCTGCGGTTCACCCCGGATCTATCGCAAACTGCGACCGGGAAAGCACGTGTTCAAGGTTAAGGCGGTCGACCGGGCAGGCAATGCCGATGCCACCCCGGCCCGTTACCTCTTCCGGGTTCGACGACGCTAGATCTGAGTGGTTTTCGCCGATCGGGGTAAGGTCAAGACATGCCCGAACTGATCCACACCTGTTACCGCGTACTCGACCCTGAAGCTTCGGTTGCCTTCTACGAGAAGCTCGGCCTGAAGGTACTGCGCCGCCTGCCGATCGGTGACTCGGCGATGAATATCTTCATGGGTTTCGAAGACGACGGTCCGCGACTCGAGCTGACCCACAATTTCGATCGGGAAGAGCCCTACGAAATCGGGACGGGATACGGACACATCGCCATCACGGTCGGCGACATGGACGGGACTCTCGCTGAGCTGGCCGAATCCGGGATCGAGCCTGAACGAGCCCCCTATTCGGTCAGGGAAGGTGGCTCCAAACTCTGTTTCGTCGGCGACCCGGACGGTTACCGGATCGAACTGATCGAAAAGAATCCCGGCAACGACTGAGCCCGCAGGCGGTTCAACCCGCGGGTTCGACCAGTTGGTCCTGGAGGGCCTGCAGGGTGCTGTCGTCCAGTCCGAGGCCTTCGGAGAAGTAGCCACCGATGGTTCCGTAACGCTCGACCGCAAGGCCAAGCGAAAGCTTGAGGTACTCCGGCTTCACGCTGAAAACGGACTTCATCAATTCGGGATCTCCGCCGGCGTCTGCGAAAGCATCGAAGGTCGGTATTAGCGACGGCAGCAACTGCTCGTTGGTCAGCAGGTAGTCGAACAGAACATCCCGTTCGGAGACACCAAGAAAAAGCAGCAGTGCCGCTACCGCCCAGCCGGTCCGGTCCTTGCCGGCGGTGCAGTGGACAAGTCCCGGCAGGGTTTCCGTTTCAGCAAGGTCGGTGAACAGGGCTGAATAGGAACGGTTGGCGCTGTCCAGCTCAATGAACTCCCGGTATGCCTCCGCGTAGATCTCCTTGACCCCGCCGCCGCCCATCGCTTCGGTTGCTCCGGCAGGATCATCGATCAACTGCAGCAGGCGGGCGGAGGCAGCGCCGGTGGAATCGGCGATCACGTCGAGATGGACTCCCCTGGCTCCCGGGGCCTGGTCCGGTGATTTGTCAACCTCGGCCCGGGTGCGCAGATCAAAAATCGTCCTTACCCCCAGCTGACCGAAAAGTTCGACGTCGTCGCCATCGAGCTTGCCTGCCTCAACCGAGCGATAGAGCCGGCCAGTCCGGACCCGATGTCCTTTGGCCGTGAGGTACCCGCCGACATCACGCAGGTTGGGCAACGTCGCGATCGCGATGTGGGCTCCGGGTTTGAAGCCGGTCGATTCAGTCATCAGTTAATCCTTCCCGGTGACCGGCGGGTTGCCGGACCGTTATTCGGCGACAACGCGCAGGGTTTCCAGTTCACGATCGGTAGCACCGCGGACATAACCACCGTGATCGATTGAGTCAGTGATGAAATCCAGGGTTTCCCGGGTGAGGACCTCTCCCGGCAATACGTTCGGGATGCCGGGCGGATAGGTTGCCAGCGGTTCAGCCGAGATTCGACCTTCTGCCTCGGAAAACTTGACGACGTCCTGCGCACCGAGGAACGCTTCGCGCGGTGTCATCCGCGGTTCGCCCCACGGCGGCGGTGGCGCGAACTCCGGTTTGGTTTCCGGTGCCTCTGCCGAAAGGTTCTCGACCGCCGCGGCGATGCCGTCGACCAGTCGCCGGGCCCGGGCCGGTGTACCCGTACCCATTCCGAAAACCGCGACGGCAACAGTGTCCGAAGCCAGTTCGAGATTGACGTTCGCCAGATCCCGGGCGAGGGCGGCGACCCGGTAACCGCTGGCGCCAGTCCCGCGGACATCGATGGTCAGGCGAAGCGGGTCCCAGCCGGCGACACTCTCACGTTCGAGCAGGCGTTCATCGAGTACATCGAGGCCAGGGATCTTCTTCAGGTCTTCACGGGTTTCAGCCAGCACCGCGATCGTTTCGGAAAGCATCGCTTCACCGCTGATTGCTGCCTGGCGGCGGGCCGCGTCAAGCGAGGCACAGAGCAGGGAGTTGGGGCTGGTCGACTCGGTCATGCTGACGCACCTGTCGATTATCGACTCATCGAAGCGGTCGGTCCCCTGGTGGATCATCGCTGACTGGGTGAGGCTGCCGACGATTTTGTGGGTGGAGGAGATGACCAGATCGGCACCGGCCTCGATCGCCGACTGTGGCAGCGCGGGGTGGAAGTGAAGGTGGGCGCCCCAGGATTCATCGGCGACCAGGGGAACTCCGCGGGAGTGGGCAACCCGGGCCAGGGCAGCGACATCCGCGCTCGCCCCGAAATAGGTTGGAGAAACAATCACGGCGGCGGCGGCGTTCGGACAGCGATCCAGCGCATCAGCCAGCGCTTCGGGGGTCAGGCAGTGCGCCACGCCCAGTTCCGGATCGATCTCGGGGGCAGCGAAGGTCGGTTTGAGGCCCGCCATGATCATGCCGTCGATCACCGATGAATGAACGTTCCGCTGGACCACCAGTTCGCCGCCCATGTGGGCGACCGCCATGCACATGGCCTGATTGCCCTGCGAAGCACCGTTGATCAGGAACCAGGTCCGTTTGGCACCCCAGGCTTCCGCAGCCAGTTTCTGGGCTTCCTGAAAGGGATTGTTGTCCCCGATATCGATGCCTTCGATCAGGGCCGGAATGTCGTCGGCGAGGCCGGACTGGCCCACCAGCAGCCGGAGGGATTCATCCGCTCCGGTTCCGCCTTGATGTCCGGGAACGTTGTAACGGCCAGGGTCGCTTTGCGCGAACTCGAGCAGCGCATCTACGTACGGCGTATGGTCCTGATCTTGCATTGATCGAGCATAAACCCGCCCGGACCCTTTGTGGTCTCTACGCGTGAATCAGCAACCGCCGGTGCGGTCACGATCAGCTGTAGGGGTACCACCAATCTTTGGTTTCTATCACCGAGTCCATGTGGACATGTTTGGCTTCGCGAAAGGCATCCAGGCCTTCAGTCCCGAGTTCGCGGCCGATCCCTGAGTTCTTGAAGCCGCCAAAAGGCCCGGCGTCGTTATCGGTCAACGGATCGTTGATCCAGACCGAACCGGCCCGGACTTCTTTCAGGCAGCGGATCGCCGTGTTCAGATCCCTGGTGTAGATGTTCGCCCCCAGGCCGAAATCCAGGCTGTTTGCCTTGCGTATCGCTTCATCGAGATTTGACACGGGCACGATCGGGGCCACCGGTCCGAAAGTTTCTTCGGTCAGCAGATCGGTGTCCTCTGGAACCCCGGTCAGAACACAGGGCTCGAAGTAATGCCCTTTCTCCTGGCCGGCATTGCCCCCACCAATTAGGAGTTCCGCTCCCGCGGCGACGGCAGCGTCGATCTGGGTCACTACTTTCTGGCGCTGGGCGGCGGAAACCATCGGACCGATCTCGGTTTTCGCATCGAGTGGGTCACCCACGACAAGAGACTTTGTGTATTCCACGAACGCATTGACGTAATCGTCGTACACATCTTCCATCACGTAAAAACGCTCGGCAGAAGTACAGACCTGGCCGGCATTCAGGTATGCCGCCCAGGCACCGCCTCTGGCGGCGATGGCGACACCTTCAGCACCGATGTCGGAACAGACGATGAACGGGTCTTTGCCGCCCATCTCGAGGTTGGCGCGCGCGTTGCGTCCCGCACAGGCAATCCCGACCTTCCGCCCGGTAGCTACCGAACCGGTGAATGCCACGCAATCGATGCCGGGGTGATTGCTGATGCCCTCCCCGACGTCGCCGGCGCCGGCGAGCAGGTTGACAGTTCCGGCCGGCAGTTCTTCGAAGATGTCAGCGATCGCGAGCGTTGAGAGCGGCGTGATCTCGGATGGCTTGACCACAACCGTATTGCCTGCCGCGAGCGCCGGGGCGATTTTCCAGGTGAGCAGGAGCAGCGGGAAGTTCCAGGGGACGATGCAGCCAACAACGCCATGCGGTTCCTTGACCACCACTGCGAACTGGCTGGCTTCGATCGGTGGGATCACCCGGCCAATCTCGGAACGCGCAACTTCGGCGTAATAGTCGAAACAGGCAGCGGACCATTCGACTTCGTCGCGGGACTCACAGAGCGGCCGTCCGATTTCCGTGGTCATCAGGCCGGCCAGGAGTTCGGTCCGTTCACGCAACTTCGTGGCAATGCCCCGAAGGATCGGTGCCCGGTCCACAGCCGGCATGCCAGCCCATTCCGGGATCGCTCGCCGGGCGGCAGACACCGCCTCGTCCAGTTGCCCGGACGAGGCGGAGGCCACAGTAGCCACTATTTCTTCGGTGGCCGGATTTTCAACTTCGATCCCGGCACCCGCGCCGTCCACCAATTTCCCGCCGATCAGAAGCTGCGTCAGATTCGTCATGGCTTGAGAATAAGGCGGTCGTGTGGACGGCTCCTGCTCAGCCGGTGATCAGGTCCTGGAAAGCCTGTTCAACTTCTTTCGACTGGGCTTCACCACCCGGGGGAGAGATTTCCGCGAAGCAGTTGGCCGTGAACTCCTCGGAGGGGAAGATCAGTTCGTTGTTGGCGATCTCCGGATCTTCCTTCTGGAGGATCTCTTTCACTCCCTTGACCGGGCTTACGTAATTCACCCATTTCGCGATCTGTGCCTGGTTCTCCGGCTCGTACACGTAGTTCATGTACTTGTACGCGGCTTCGGGGTTCTCGGCACCAACCGGGATCATCAGGTTGTCCGACCAGATCGAGCAGCCTTCGGTGGGCTGGACATATTCGATGTTCGGGTTGTCGGTCTGCACCTGAACGGTGTCACCAGACCAGCCGAGGGCAGCCACAACATCGCCCTTGACCAGATCCTGTACGAAGTCGTTGCCGGTGAAGCGCCGGATCTGGCCGTTGTCGACGTTCTCCTGAAGCTTGTCGATCGCGGCCATCCAGTCTTCTGTGGTGGCTTCGTCAGGATCGACCCCGTCGGCGGTCATTACCAGTGGCACCGTGTCGCGGAGTTCAGCGAGCATCGTGACTTTGCCTTTGTACTTCGGATCGAACATGTCGTTGACCGATTTGATGTCCGGGGCCAGGTCCTTGCGGACGACAATGCCGCTCATGCCCGACTGCCACGGCACACTGTAGGCCCGCTCCGGGTCGAAGGCCGGACTCTTCAGGCTTTCGATCATGTTTTCATCAACCGTTTTCAGCTTGTCTTTGTCGAGATTCTGGATGTAGCCAAGGTCGTACATTTTCTTCGACATCCAGTCGGGAAGGTTGATGATGTCCCGACCGCCAGAATTGCCATTCCTCAGCAGAGGCTGAAGCTTGCCGAAAAATTCGTTGGTGTCGTTGATCTCCTCGTTGTAGGTCGTGTCGATGCCTGTTTCCTGGCGGAAATCAGCGATCGTCTTCGGGTCAATGAACAGCGGCCAGTCGGCGATTGTCAGCTTGCTGCCCGCTTCGACGCTGCCGCCGGTTGCGGTCGTGACTTCACCGTTGTTGGATTCTTCACCGAGGCCTCCACTGCCACAGGCAGCCAAAGCCATCGCCGCGACAAAAGTCATTGCGGCGAGCATCAAAAGTTTTACGGGGGTACGGCGCGGGGCATTGATCACGCGTTGTCTCCTTGTGCGGAATTGATTTGATCTCCGTCACGTCCCCGATCGATACGAATTCAAACTGCGGGATCGCGGTTCTACCGATCGGGCCGGGACAACTGACCGTCCGTGCTGCCGTGTTCAGGTCTCCCGGCTAAAGAGGAAGTGAAACGCCGGGCTTTGATGCTTCGTCGGCGCGCCTCTCCGCCATCTTCTCGGCCCGGCGCTGCTGGATGATTACCGCGAGCATCGCGATGATCGTCAGCGAGAACAGCATCGTGGCGATCACGTTGACCTCCACCGGAATGCCGCGCTGGTTGGCACCGAAGATATAGAGCGGGAAGGTGACTTCAGCCCCCGAGTTGAAGTTCGAGATCACGAAGTCATCGATTGACAGCGCGAACGAAAGCAGTGCCGCGGAAGCCACGCCCGGCGCCAGCAGGGGCAGGGTGATCTTGCGGAAAGTGGTGAGCGGCCCGGCGCCAAGATCGGCCGAGGCTTCTTCCAGACGCCGGTCGAAACCGATCAGGCGTGATCTCACCACGATCACGACGAAGCTGATCGAGAACATGATGTGCGCGATCAGGAGTGTCGTGAAACCAAGGTCGATGCCGTAAACCAGGAACATTGAGAGCAGTGAAGCGCCAATCACGACTTCCGGCGTGGCCATCGGAATCACGATCAGGAGGTTCGCTGCTTTGCGTCCCATGAAGTTGTAACGAACCAGGGCGATGGCGATCAGGGTTCCGAGGAAAGTCGCGCCAATCGAGGTGAAGAAAGCGAGTCGGATGCTGACCAGGAGCGCATCGGTCAGCTGTTCGATCGCGAACGGGTCGCTCCAGTACTTGGTGGTGAACCCGACCCACTCGAAGTTGTAACGACCGGTCGGATCGTTGAAGGAGAACAGTGCGATCACGCCGATCGGCAGCAGCATGTAGATCAGCGCGAGAATCGCGAAGAACATCACGCCGTGCTCACGGATCCAGCGCCAGGCCTTCATGCTGCCTCCTCCTCGTCGCCCATCAACGCTTCAGAGCCAGCGAACTTGATGTAGGCCACCAGAGCAATCAGGATGATCACAAGCAGCGTGAATGAAAGCGCGGCGGCTTCCGGATAGTCGTTGATAACCAGGTATTTCGACTGGATCACGTTGCCGATCATGGCTTGCTGGGTGCCTCCGAGGAAGGTCGAGTTAACGTAGTCGCCGGAAGCCGGGATGAAGGTGAGCAGGATCCCGGCGATGATGCCCGGCATGGTCATCGGCAGGGTGATCCGGATAAAGGTTTTGGTGGCCGATGCGTAGAGGTCCTTCGAAGCTTCGATCAGTCGCTGGTCGAGGCGTTCGAGCGACGCATAGAGCGGCAGCACCATGAAGGGCAGGAAGTTGTAGGTGAGGCCGGCGATCACCGCGGCACTGGTCGCCAGGACCCGTCCATCCTCCGGCACGATGTGGAGGAACTTCAGGAAGTTGACTGCCGGGCTGGAATCATCAAGGATCGTTTTCCAGGCGATTGTCCGGATCAGGTAAGTCGTGAAGAACGGTGCGATCACCGCGAACAGCATCAGGTTCTTCCAGCGACCGCCCTTGAAGGCGATCGCGTAGGCCAGCGGATAGCCGATCAGCAGTGACAGTACGGTTGCCGCGCCGGCGTAATAGAAAGCGCGGCCGAACTGGGTTGAGTAACTGGAGATTCCATCCGAGAAGTTCTCCCAGGCCCAGGTCAGCTGATAACCGTTCTCGAGTGAGCCGGTGCTCAGCGACAGTTCCCCCATGAAGTACATGGGGATGACGAAAAACAGGGTCAGCCAGACCAGCCCGGGGGCTAGCAGGCCGTAAGGCAGCAGGCGCTGACGAAGCGACGTCATTTATTCACTTCCGTTTTCTGCTTCGTCAGCGCCATTTGCCGTTTTTCAGCCGGTGATTACGTCCTGGAATGCCTGTTCAACTTCGGTTACTTCCGCTTCGTCACCCGGCGGTGAGACCTGGGCGAAGCAATTCGAAGTGAATTCCTCAGACGGGAAAATCAGCTCGTTGTTGGCGAGCGACGGATCCTCTTCCAGCAGGATGTCCTTCACTCCTTCAACCGGGCTCACGTAGTTCACGTACTCGGTGATCTGAGCCTGGTTCTTCGGCTCGTACACGTAGTTCATGAATTCGTATGCGGCTTCCGGGTTGGGTGCTCCAACCGGGATCAGCATGTTGTCCGACCAGATCGAGCAGCCCTGTTCAGGCTGGACGTATTCGATGTTCTTGTTGTCGGACTGGACCTGGACCGCATCGCCGGACCAGCCGATGGCTGCGACAACGTCGCCCTTGGCCAGATCCTGAACGAAGTCGTTGCCGGTGAAGCGGCGGATCTGTCCGTTGTCGACGTTTTCCTGCAGTTTGTCGATAGCGGCCAGCCAGTCGTCGGTGGTTGCGTTCTCCACGTCGATGCCATCAGCTGCCATTACCAGCGGCACGGTGTCACGCATCTCGGAGAGCATCGTGACTTTGCCCTTGTACTGCGGGTCGAACAGATCATTGATCGATTTCACATCCGGGGCGAGGTCCTTACGGATTACCAGTCCGGTCATGCCTGACTGCCACGGCACGCTGTACTCACGTTCCGGGTCGAACTGCGGGTTCTTCAGGCTCGGAATCATGTTCTCGTCGACCGTTTCCAGCTTCGACTTGTCGAGGTTCTGGACGTAGCCCAGCTTGTACATCTTCTCGGCCATCCAGTCAGTTACGACAACGATGTCGCGTCCACCGGACTTGCCGCTGCTGAGCAGGGGCTGGACCTTGCCGAAGAACTCGTTGTTGTCGTTGACGTCCTGGGTGTATTT
The DNA here is from genome assembly GCA_049579585.1 of Solirubrobacterales bacterium. GTDB lineage: Bacteria > Actinomycetota > Thermoleophilia > Solirubrobacterales > 70-9 > 67-14. The sequence continues at coordinate 23,764 of JBAUOE010000079.1, forward strand.
CGTGTTGAGGCCAGTCGAGTCAGAGAACTCGTCGATGGTCTTGTTGTCGATATACAACGGCCAGTTGGAGATGGCCAGATTTCCGCTCGTGGCGCTGCCACCTTCAGCGGTGGTGATGTCATCGTTGTTCGAACCTTCGGAGAGACCACCGCCTCCGCCGCAGGCCACCAGGGCCAGGGAGGCCATGAGGGCCAGTGAGGCCAGGATCAGAAGTTTCATGTTTTTGCGGCTAGGCACGGTTTTCACGTGTTGTCTCCTTCGGTGTTCTTGTCGTTGGGTTCATCCGGCGACTGGGTTACAAGGTGCATGTTCTCGGGCGTCCAGCTCAGTTTCACGCGGGCACCACCACCCGGCAGTTGCTGCCGGTCGGCCTCGTTCGCGTTGGGAACGAGCACGGTCATCCTCACGTCGTCTCCGACGTTGACGGTCATCTGGGTGGAAGTACCGAGGTACTGGGAGTTCTCGACGAGTCCGTCGATGCTCGGACGGTCACCCGGCGCTGATTCGGAAGTGGTCACGCTCAGCTTTTCGGGCCTTACGACAGCGAAACAACGTTCGCCCGAACTGAAGTTCGCGGCGTCCGGGGTGGCTATCGTGGCGCCGCTGTCCAGGGTGATGTCGTTAGTTCCGGCGGTTGCCGGCAAAAGGTTGGAGACGCCGATGAAACCGGCGACGAATGTAGTTGCCGGTCGTTCGTAGACATCTTCGGGTCCGGAGCACTGTTCGATCCGGCCGTTATTCATGACCGCGATCCGGTCACTCATGGTCAGGGCTTCTTCCTGATCGTGGGTGACGTAGACGAAAGTGATTCCGACTTCGCGCTGGATGTTTTTCAGTTGGACCTGAAGGCCTTTACGAAGTTTCAGGTCGAGCGCGCCGAGCGGTTCGTCAAGCAAAAGGACCCGGGGCAGGTTGACCAAAGCGCGGGCCAGGGCGACTCGCTGCTGCTGGCCGCCGGAAAGCTGGGACGGTTTGCGTTTGGCTTCGCGCGAAAGACCGACCCGTTCGAGTTCTTCGGCAACGCGCTTCTTGATCTCTGCTTTGCCGACCTTCTTGCGTTTCAGGCCGAATGCCACATTCTCTTCCAGGGACATGTGGGGGAAGAGCGCGTAGCTCTGGAAGACGGTGTTGGTCGGCCGTTTGTAAGCGGGCAGACCGGCGACGTCATCGTCATCGATCATCACTTTGCCTTCAGTCGGCTGCTCGAACCCGGCGATCATGCGCAGGGTTGTGGTTTTGCCACAACCCGACGGGCCGAGCATCGTGAAGAACTCCCCATCGGCGATTTCGAGGTCAAGGTTCTTGACCGCTTCGAAGGTGCCGAAGCGCTTGGTTACACCCTCGAGCCGCACCCCCCCGGTTGCTCCATATCCACCCTTGGCAGAAGACGCATCTGCGTCTTCGGTGGGCGGAAGGTCTGCCGAGCTTTCCATCGAGCCTCTCTCCTTGTGGGGTGAACGATCTGGTGCATCAACGGGGCGGGACGATTGCCACCGACAACGGAACCGTACGGCATAACTACCGGGTCAAGCAAGTCCGCTTTGTCGAAAGTTCTCCGCAGGCGACCATCCCGCGGTCGTAGCGGGCGCCCTCTCCGGAACCGTTCAGTCGAGCAGGTGAGGATCAGCTATTTCGCGCTGCCGCTTGAAGAAAGGCTCCTTCTGGTGATGCCTCCAGCCGACCAGGAGCAGCACTCCGAGAAGCAGAAATCCGACCCCGATCACGGCCGGCGGAGCGAATCCCAACCAGGACGCTCCGGTGTACGAATTGGATGGATCCGCCCAGTCGATCAACGATTTGATGAAGAGATAGCTCAGCATCAAAGCGCCAATGACCGGGGCCACACCAACGAAAAGGAAGTTCTTCACGGACTTCGTCAATTCGTGCCGGAAATAGAAGGCGCAACCGAAACCGGTCATCGCGTAATAGAAGGCGATCATCAGCGAAAGTGCCGAGAGCGAATCGAAGAGGAAATCCTCCGAAATCAGTTTTGCTGGCAGGTACCAGATGATCGCCAGGGCGCCGATGGTGACGGTCGAAACAACCGGGGTGAAGAAACGCCTGCTGATTTCACCGAAAGCTTTCGGCATCGCTTCGGCCCGGGCCATTGAGAGCGAGGTGCGGGATGCGGGCAGAATCGTGGTCTGGGTGGATGCGAGAGCTGAAACCACGACTGCCAGCAGGACCAGGGGCCCGAGTGTGCCACCCAGAACCTGATTGGCATAAGTCGACAGAATCGCCGCGTCGTCATCGAATTTCTCGGCACCGCCAATCCCGCCCCAGGCGACCAGGGCGGTTGCCACACCGAGATAGGTGATCAGCAGGATCGCGGTTGAGATCACCCCGGCGAGACCGGGTTTGGTCGCGTCGCCGCCCGTTTCTTCGTTCAGGTTGACCGCGCTTTCCCAGCCCCAGTAGATGAAGACCCCGAGGAGCAGGGCGCCGGTCAAAGCGCCACTGCTTTCAATCGCAAGCGGGTTGAACCAGCTGAGACTCGGGTCGATCGAGCCCTTTATTCCGTCATCGGCGAAAACTTTCCAGAGAGCGACAGCTACGAACAGCAGCAACGGGCCGAGCTGCATCACCATCAGGATCTTCTGCAGGTTGGCGGAGATTTCGGTGCCCCAGACGCAGATTCCGGTCATCACCACCATCAGGACAACCGCTGTGGCGGTGACCCAGGCAACCGAGTTCGCAAGGCTTTCGGCCCCGATCAGGTCGAAGAAGGAGTAGGCGGCAACGTCGGCCAGGGATCCGACCACCAGGATGCCGGTCACGCAGATCGCCCAGCCGGTCATCCAGCCGGATTGCGGGCCGATCGCCCGGGTCACCCAGGAAAAACTGGTGCCGCAGTCCGGGTCGGCCCGGTTCATGTAATAGAAGGCGGAGGCGATGAAGAACATCGGTACGAAAGAAACGATCAGCGCGGCTGGCGCCTGAAGTCCGACCAGAACCACGATCGACCCGATGACCGCAGCGAGGGAGTAGGCAGGGGCAGTGGAGGCAAGTGCGATCACCAGTCCGTCGGTGAAGCTGATCGCGTCCTTTTTCAGTCCGGCAGGTTCGTCGATGACTGTCGGTTCCGCTGGTGTTGACCTGGACTCCAAAGTCCCCCTCGGCTCGATTGCTTGACGGCACTTTATTGCTTCCTCCGGCCGACCCGAAAACGCTTGACGAATGTGACAACACGCACGTAAACTGAGTTGCGGCTGGACGTTATGTCAGCTTGTCTTCGCCGGTTTCTCGGTCTAGGGTGAGGCAGGAACCAAAATCAGGCCTGCCACGCTGGTTGCCTGAGCTAAGGAGGAAAGCGTGACAACTGTTATGCCAAACCAAATCACGACCGATATGGACCTCCAGGACGAGGCCCGTAAACACCTGTGGATGCACTTCTCCCGGATGGGCGGATACGACGACGAGCATCCGATCCCGATCATCCAGAAGGGTGACGGCCCATACGTCTGGGACGACAAGGGCAACCGGTACCTCGACGGACTTTCCGGACTTTTCTGCGTGAACGCCGGCCATGGCCGGACTGAACTTGCCGAAGCAGCTGCCCGCCAGTACGAAGAACTCGACTTCTTCGTGATCTGGAGTTACGCCCATCCCCGGGCAATCGAACTTGCCTCAAAGCTGGCATCGCTCACCCCGGGTGACCTCAACAAAGTTTTCTTCACCAACGGCGGCGCCGAAGCGGTCGAATCGGCAATCAAACTGGCCCGCAACTACCACCGCATGCGTGGCAACGGCCAGAAAGCCAAGATCATCGCCCGCGAAGTCGCCTACCACGGCACCACGCTCGGAGCACTTTCAGCGACCGGCATCACCAACCTGCGTTCGCAGTTCGAACCGCTCTCTCCCGGCGGATGCCACGTGCCGAACACCAACATGTACCGGTACCCCGACGATCGTGATCCACTCGACCTCGCTGACGAGATCGAAAAGCGGATCCTTTTCGAAGGACCGGAAACCGTTGCCGCGGTAATCCTCGAACCCGTCCAGAACGCCGGTGGCTGTTTCGTGCCCCCGGACGGCTACTTCCAGCGGGTACGCGAGATCTGTGACCGGCACGACGTCCTGCTGATCTCGGACGAAGTGATCTGCTCCTGGGGCCGTCTCGGACATTTCTTTGCCTGCGAACGTTTCGGCTTCCAGCCGGACATCATCACTACCGCCAAAGCAATCACCTCGGCTTACGTGCCGATGGGGGCGATGATCGCGTCCGACAAGCTGGCCGAACCCTTCAACGAAGGCACCAACTCGTTCGCACACGGCTTCACCTTCGCCGGCCATCCAGTTGCGGCTGCGGTCGCCCTGGCCAACATCGAGCTCTACGAACGCGAAGACCTCTGCGGACATGTTCTGCGCAAAGAAGGCGAGTTCCGCGAAATGCTCGAAAGCCTCCGGGACATCCCGATCGTCGGTGACGTTCGAGGAGCCGGTTTCTTCCAGGCAATCGAACTGGTCAAGGACCAGGAAACGAAGGAATCCTTCGAAGGCCCGAAAGCCGAAGAACTCCTCCGTGGATTCCTTTCCGGTGAGCTCTACCGACGTGGACTGATTTGCCGGGCAGACGATCGCGGCGACCCCGTGATCCAGTTCGCCCCACCACTGATCTGCGACACCGAACAGTTCCAGGAAATGCACGACATTCTCAGGCCCGTCCTCGAAGAAGCTTCCAAACGGATGCTCCACTAAGAAAGGTTCAGCAATGAAGGTTGGAGTTCCGAAGGAGATCAAGCAGGACGAGTACCGCGTTGCGATCACCCCGGCCGGGGTGCGCGAAATGGTTGAACACGGTCACGAAGTGTTCATCGAAACGACCGCCGGAGAAGGCAGCGCGATCACCGACGCTGCTTTCGAAGCTCAGGGTGCCCGGATCGTGCCGGACGCAGCTTCAGTATTCGAAGCAGGCGAAATGATTCTGCACGTGAAGGAACTCCAGGCATCGGAAATCGAGATGCTGACCCCGGACCATCTGCTCTTCACCTATCTCCACCTCGCTCCTGACCCCGAACAGACCGCTGGCCTCCAGAAGTCAGGTGCCACCTGCGTCGCCTACGAAACGGTGGTTGACGATCAGGGCCGTCTTCCGCTGCTCGCCCCAATGAGCGAAATCGCCGGCAAGATCGCCACCCAGGCCGGAGCATTCATGCTCGAAAAGCCAATGGGCGGGCGGGGAATCCTGCTCGGAGGCGTCCCCGGGGTTGCCGCCGCCACCGTTGTCGTGATCGGCGGCGGAGTTGTCGGAGCGAACGCAGCCTTCATCGCGATGGGCATGGCCGCCGACGTTTTCATCCTTGATCGATCCATCGACCGGTTGCGTGAACTCGACGTCACCTATGGCCGCGAGGCTTCAACCGTCTACTCCACCACGCTGGCCGTCGAAGAACTCCTGCCCAGAGCCGACCTGGTCATCGGAGCGGTCCTGGTCCATGGCGCCCGGGCACCCTTCGTCGTCAACCGTGAACAACTCGGCCTGATGAAGCCCGGTGCGGTCCTCGTTGACGTCGCGATCGACCAGGGTGGATGTTTCGAAACTTCGAAACCAACCACCCACCGCGACCCGACCTACGAAGTCGATGGCATCACCCACTACTGCGTCGCAAACATGCCAGGCGCGGTACCAATCACCTCCACCCACGCCCTGACCAACGCCACCATGCCCTACGCACTCGCCCTCGCCGACAACGGCCTCGAATCCGCAGTCCGGCGGATTCCGGGACTCAAACCCGGTGTGAACGTGGCGGCTGGCAAGGTAACCCACGCCAGTGTCGCGGAAGGTGTTGGCAGCGAGTACGTGCCGGTGGAAGAGGCTCTCGGCTGGGGCTGAGCCCAACGCAGCATTTCCCGTTCTGGTTCGTAAATTTCGGGAATAGCTCGAATTTACGAACCAGAACGGGTCGGTTTGCCGGGCTGGTCTGTCTCAGGCCAGTTCGGTCGGCAGCTTTCGGGCAAACCAGATTCCGGCGAACGAGAAGATCGCCGTAAAGAACAGTGCTTTCTTCAGGGCGTCGATCTGGGCGTCGCCATAAGAATCGGAGACCGTTTCGATCTGGCCCGGGCGCACCCCAGCGTCCTTCGCGGCGCTTTCGAGATCGGGAATCGAGACCATCGGGATGCCGGATTCGGCCGCTTCGATTGCGGTCTGCCTGGTGGCTGGGGTCAGCCTGCTTTCATCCTTGACGTTTTCGGTGAAGCCGGTGGCGAGACCGGCGAGCAACACTGCGCCAATCAGGGCGGTTCCCAGCGACGAACCCAGGTTGAGCGCCGCGCCCTGGGCTCCGCCGACTTCGGAACTGCGGGACGTGGGCACCGACGACATCACCACGTTTCCGAGCTGCGACATGACCAGACCGGTGCCAACGCCGAAGACAGCAAGCGAGATCCCGAAACCCGCACCATTCAGTTCGGGCGAAAGGGTCGAAACCACCCCAAGGATCCCGACCGCCAGCACACCGAGCCCGATCTGGACCACCAGACGCGGTGAGTACCGTTCCGAGAGCTTCGGGCCGAGCATCGCCGCCGCCATCATCGTCACCGAGATCGGCAGCAACTTGACCCCGGTCTCAAAGGCGCTCTTGCCGAGAACCAGCTGGAGGTAGAGCGGCAACACGAAAAAGGTGCCGGCAATGATCAGATTCTGGGAGACCATCATGGTCAGCCCCGATCGCAGCTGAGGGATCTTCAGGAGATCCGGGTCAAGCAGGATTGGTCGTCCCAGCCTCTTCTGGCGATCCTCCCACAAGGTGAAGAGACAAAGGAGACCAGCTCCGATGCCGATCATGAACGGAACCACCGAAAGACCGAACGGCGTGACTTCGGTGCCACCGATGGTCAGGGCGCCCGACGGCAGGATGAAGCCCCACTCGCCGCCCTTGAGTATTCCGAGAACTATCAGCCCGAGTCCGACAACTGAAAGCGCGGCGCCGCCAAAGTCGAGACGCTCCCGGTCGGTTGCCGGGGAATTGATGATCTTCATCGAGGCGAGCAGGATGCCGATAACCACCACCGTTTCACCGGCAAATACGTACCGCCAGCTGAGTTCCGTCGTGACCCAGCCGCCGATCAGCGGACCAGCAGCAGCGCCGGCACCAGCGATTCCGCCAAGGATGCCGTAAGCAAGCGCACGATCCCTGCCTTCATATGTGGCCGCTGCCAACGAAGCGATCGCGGGCACCACGAGAACTCCGCCAAGTCCTTCAACCAGCGACCAGCCGAAGAGCAGTGAAGTCAAATTGGGTGAGATCGCGGTGATCAAGGATCCGGTTCCGTAGATCACCAGCCCGATGCGGAACGCCCTCCGGCGGCCCCATCTGTCTCCGAGCTTCGCGCCGATCAGCATGCACGAACCCATCACCAGTGCGTATGCGGTGATCGCCAGCTGAACCGAAGAGACCGACGTGTCGAGATCGGAAACGACCTCGGAAATCGATACGTTCATCACCGTGGTGTCGAGGACCATGATGAACTGCGCCATGCCGAGAATAAGAATGGTGGTGCGGTTCTTCACCCGCGCAGCTTAGGCCAAAACTGGAAAGCATCCGGAGCAGCAACAAAAACGGCGACAGTGCCCGCGGCGCTCAGGCCGGGAGCACTGCCGCCAGGTAAACCAGGGTCAGTTGCAGGCAGCGTTGGCGGCGTTACCAGCCGAAGCAGAAGCTGACTTTGCCCGATTCAGCGTCTTCTTCTTCGCCTGAAGTTTCTTCTTTGCCTTCTTCAGTTTCTTGGCAGCACGCTTCTTCGCGCCCTTCGACTTCTTCCGGGCCTTCTTCACTGCCTTCTTTGCTTTCTTGACGCCCTTCTGGGCAGTGGTCTTCTTCTTCTTGGCCTTTTTCACTGCGGCGGCAGCATCGGTCGCGGCAGCAGATGCAGCCGAACAACCCGGTGGTTTGGCTCCTGACCCGACAACCGGGACCCCGTTGTTCGTGCCAGGGAAGCTCTCAGCGGTTTCGATCTGCCGGACGAACTCTGCGATCCGGGCACTGTAGGTCGCATCGGCGATCCGGGAGTAGACGCCGGGCAGGTTCGGCCGGGCGCAGCCAGTTCCCCAACTCACGATGCCTACCTGGCGGTAACCGCCACCATCAACCGGGACCTGAAGCGGACCGCCACTGTCGCCCTGACAGGAATCCTGGCCACCGGCCATGAAACCGGCACAAAGCATCGCCACCGCGTGGAAGCTGACTCCGTAAGAGTTGCCTCCGGCACAGGTCGAATCATCAAGGATGGGTACGGTCAGATGCTTCAGGACCGGACTTCCGGGGCCGCCCTCGCTGATTGCTCCGTAACCGGTGACCACCGCGTTCCGGCCCGCTTTCCAGAGGGCACCTTCATCGGCGCCGGCGATCTTGATGGTCGGTCGCGAAGACGGTGAAGCCAGCGAAATGAAGCCGACATCGTTGTCGTTGGTCGCCGGATTGTAGGCAGGGTCCCACCACAGATCGCTCAGTTGAAGTGATTCACCGCCGGTTGCCGTCTGGGTGCGGCCAGTGAAGGCTCCATCCACGGCCAGAGGGTTGAAGACCTGCGATCCGTTGGTTACGCAATGGGCTGCGGTGAGCACGATCATGGGGTGGATCAGGGCGCCACCGCAGTGCTGCTGGAATCCGGCGGCCGTGATCAGGACCTGCCAGGGGTAAGCCTCGAAGGTGGTGTCGCTGCCACCGACGATCCGCGGCTGGACCACCACACTGCTTCTGGCCCCACCATCCGTGGCATCAGATTTTGGAGCAGTGGCGTTGAGGTCAGCGCTCGCGAGTTTGGGCGCAGCCTGGCTGAATGTCGGCATGACGAACAGCGATACGAGAATCGCGGCAAGGAAACACAGGACCTTTGACGTCACTGGCTTCAAGCGCGTGGGACCACGGAACACAGACATTCACCCTCCCTAGGATTTCTATTGCAATTGAACGTAACAGAGTCCCGAACTGCTGCCAAGCCGAATCAGTTCAGATTCCCATGGTCTTTCCGATGATCTCACGCATGATTTCGTCGGTTCCGCCACCGATCGGACCGAGACGGGCATCACGAAGGGCGCGTTCGACTTCGTATTCACGCATGTAGCCATAGCCGCCGTGGATCTGAATCGCTTCGTCTGCGATTTCGACCAGGGCCCGCTGGGTCAGCAGTTTCGCCATCGACACTTCTTTGACCACGGTTTCGCCTTCGTCGAAGCGCCGCAGGGTGTCGTAGGTGAGGGCTTTGGAGGCGGCGGCGGTGGTCGCCATGTCGGCAATTTTGTGGCGAATCACCTGAAAACCGGCAATCGGCCGTCCGAAAGCATTGCGTTCCCGGGCGTAATCAGTTGACAGTTCGATCATCCGGTCCATCGCACCGACCGCGCCGATCGCCATCAGGAGCCGCTCCCAGGCGAAGTTGGCCATGATCAGCTGGAATCCCTGGTTCTCTTCCCCGAGCAGGTGACTGTCCGGAACAGCGACATCGGTGAACGAGATCTCACCGGTGTCGGACGAATGCCAGCCCAGTTTCTCCAGCTTGCCGGTGACTTCATATCCGGGCATGTCACTTTCCAGAACGAGGAAGGAAATCCCGCCGTGACCGCCGCTTTCGGTGGTTTTGCAGGCGCAAACCAGGAAGTCGGCACGCACACCGTTGGTGATGAAGGTCTTGCCGCCATTCACCACCCAGCCACCTTCGACCTTCTTCGCGGTGGTGCGAATCGCAGCTACATCCGACCCTGCGCCAGGTTCAGTGATGCCGAGCGCACCGATCTTCTCGCCCTTGATTCCCGGAACCACCCAGCGTTGGCGCTGCCACTCGTTGCCGAACTTGAAGACCGGCGGCAGTGCGATTGAGGAGTGTGCGTTGAGGCCGGCGGCGACGCCGCCGGAGGCACCGCGTCGTGAAAGCTCCTCTACCCAGATCGCGTCGTGGAGGTGGCCGCCGCCCTGGCCGCCGTATTCCTCCGGAAACTTGAGACCGAGAAAGCCGAGTTCGCCGCAGCGGTCGAACAGTTCCCGGGGAAAGAGTCGTTCTTCTTCCCAGGCATCCAGGTCAGGGACGATCTCCTTTTCAACGAATCGTCGTACGGATTCACGAAGGTCTTCGTGTTCGGTGCCGAAAGGCGGAGGCGGAGAGATCCGGTCGGTGGCTGAATCAGGGGTTGAAGGCACGGCACATCGATATCAGATTCCCCGATGGCCGCACTGCATTCACGCCATCCGGCCAGTCTTTCCGGTTCATGCAAAAGAAACGCCCCGGAATCCGGGGCGTTTCGCAACTGGGTTTGCTGTGTCGGCTCAGAACTTGCCGGGGTGACGAGCCTGGAACTTGCCGGAAGTCGAGCGCATGCTCGTGCTCCAGCCCGGACCGTCGCCGTCAGTCATCGATGTGTCAAACCGGAGTCCGGCAATGACGATGTAGGCATGGCTCGGATTCGAGTAGACCGTGATCCATTTTCCGGCGCCGCGCTTCTTCCAGTTCATGTAACTGGTCGACGGCATCGGGCTGGAGACAAACCTGCCACCGCGAAGGGCGTAGCTCACGGCCCCGGAGCAGTCATAACCCTTGTCTTTGAAACTGGAGTGTCCGCCACCGTAGATGTACGGCTTGTTGCGGATGCGGTTCGCCCAGTTGATTGCCCGCTTGACACGGGCCGGGGCGGAAGCGGGGGCGATTGCCTTGCCGTTGACCAGCTTGGCTTTGGCCGCGGGGGCGCAATCAGAAGTGGTCATCGAGAGGCCGCCACTTGAAGTCTCGGCGCATTTGGCAGCCTGAGCACTGTTCGGGGCGACTGCGAGGATCAGAGCGAACACCATGCCGACAAAAGCGGCAGCAGCGAACATTCCGGGTTTCAGCCTATGAACTGCGTGAAACGAATTAATGCCGATCTCCTTTGTCGGCCTACGGGGTTAGCTGTCGGGCTAGCGCTCTTAAGGAGCCTGCGCTCCCACCTCGGTGGTGGGTTCGCCCCAGAAACTTGGTTCCCCCGCTCTCTGACCCATGTTGATGGGCAGAGACTCGGCGTCTCGGTTTGTGAACTTGCGGAACTATAGACGATCTGCACATGATTCGCTAACGCTTCCGGCAAACCTTCCTGTGAGCTGGATTTTTTCGGGACTTTCGGTAATTCAACTTTCTTCAGGGATGCCGCCGACGCAGGCAGGCTCACCCGGGAGCCGGTGCTAGATTCTGAAGAGTGGAATTGATAGGCAAAAAAGTTCTGTTGACCGGTGCGACCGGTGGCCTCGGTCGCGCGATGGCTTCGCGGCTGGCTGCATGCGGGGCGGAACTGATCGTTTCCGGCCGCAAGGCCGAAGCTCTGGAGTCCCTGATCAGTGATCTCCCAGGGCCAGCGGCCGGCACACATTCACTGATCGTGGCCGACCTCGGGGAAACCGGCGCGGCCCTGACCCTTGCTGAACAGGCTGGTGAAGTCGACTGTCTGGTCGCCAATGCCGCCCTGCCGAGCACCGGCAGGCTGACCGAGCTGACTGACGAACAGGTAGCCCGCATGCTGCGGATCAACCTCGAAGCTCCGATTCTGCTCAGCCAGGCTTTGCTTCCGGCGATGCTGGAACGCGGTTCCGGCAAGCTTGTTCTGATCGGTTCCCTGGCTGGCAAGGCGGGCAGCCCGAGGTCCTCCATATATAACGCGACCAAATTCGGCATTCGTGGTTTCGCTTTCGGTCTGAAACCCGATCTGGCCGGAACCGGGGTTGACGTGACCCTGGTCGCCCCGGGATTCGTCCGGGACGCTGGCATGTTTGCCGACGCCGGTATAGACGCCCCGGCCGGAATGGGGACAACCACGCCGGAACTGGTCGCGGCCGCCGTACTTCAGGCGATTCGTTCCAGCAAGCTTGAAATCACCGTGGCCCCGGCAGTCCAGCGGACCATGGCCCATATCGGTCTGATCAGCCCCGCCCTTTCCCACCGGATCCAGTCCGGCAATACCGGCCAGTCAGCCGCCGAAGAGCTGGCCGCCAACCAGGCCGACAAACGGTAATCCAGGAAATCAACAAGTGAGAGAAGAAGACATGAGCAGCGATTCATACGGAGCCCGCGGAACCCTCGACGTAGGCGGCAAGTCCTACGAGATCCATCGTCTGGATGCGCTCCAGGCCAAGTACGACGTGGCCCGCCTTCCGTACTCGATGAAGGTCCTTCTCGAGAACGTGTTGCGTCTCGAAGACGGCGTATCGGTGCGATCCGGTGACATCGAAGCAATCGCCACCTGGGATGCCGCCGCGACACCGACGGCCGAGATCCCGTTCCAGCCGGCCCGGGTCCTGATGCAGGACTTCACCGGCGTGCCGGCCGTGGTTGATCTCGCGGCAATGCGTGACGCCATGGATGAGATCGGTGGGGACGCCACCGCGATCAACCCGCTGGTTGACGTTGACCTGGTGATTGACCATTCGGTCCAGGTCGATGCATTCGGCAACGGCATGGCATTCCAGACCAACGCTGAGCGCGAATTCGAGCGCAACCAGGAGCGCTACGAGTTCCTCAAGTGGGGTCAGGAATCCTTCGACAACTTCCGGGTGGTTCCGCCGGCCACCGGTATTTGCCATCAGGTAAACCTCGAGTATCTGGCCCAGGTCGTTTACAGCCGGGAAAAGAATGGTGTGCTTGCGGCCTACCCGGACACCCTGGTCGGAACCGATTCACATACAACGATGGTCAACGGCCTCGGCGTGCTCGGCTGGGGCGTCGGCGGAATCGAAGCCGAAGCCGCGATGCTCGGCCAGCCGATCTCGATGCTGCTGCCGCAGGTGGTTGGCTTCAAGCTCCACGGCAAACTGCCCGATGGTGCGACCGCAACCGACCTCGTGCTCACCGTCACCGAAATGCTGCGTGAGCGGGGCGTTGTCTCCAAATTCGTCGAGTTTTACGGGCCGGGTCTTTCGAAGCTGCCGCTGGTCGACCGGGCAACGCTCGGCAACATGTCACCGGAATTCGGATCAACCTGCGCGATCTTCCCGCCCGATACCGAAACCCTGCGCTATCTGGAACTGACCGGCCGTCCGACCGAAACGATCGAACTGGTTGATGCTTACGCACGTGAGCAGGGCATGTTCCACTCCGAAGATTCCGAGGATCCGGTCTTCAGTGACACGCTTGAGCTCGAACTCGATTCGGTGGTTCCGTCGATCGCTGGTCCGAAACGGCCGCAGGACCGGGTTTCGCTGGTTGATGCCAAGCCGGCTTTCCTCGAAGCGCTGGTCGAGTTCGATGAAGACGCCGCCCAGGAACTGAGCCCGCTTGACGAAGCGCTCGATGAATCCTTTCCGGCATCGGATCCGCCCAGCGAGGAGCAGAACTCATCTCCGCTCGGCAAGCCGCACGTTGCGGTGACCGGCGAGGACGTCAGCGCGATCGCTGAACGTTGTTCACACGATTCAGTCCCGGTGACCCTCGAGGACGGCACTT
>JBAUOE010000080.1:0-2607 GCA_049579585.1 Solirubrobacterales bacterium
CAGATCGACCTGAAGCTCGCGGGCCTCGGGCAGATCCGGGTGAGCGCGCTTTGCCCCGACGGGATCTGGACCCCGATGCTTTTCGACAAAGCCGACGATCCACGGGCGGCCGCTTCGTGGTCCGGCAAGTTCCTTCAGCCGACCGAAGTCGCCGCGGCTGCGGGCCGGATCCTCGACCGTCCACGTCCGGTCACGACAATTCCACGCTGGCGCGGACCTGTTCTCCGACTGCTTGCCGCTTTCCCCGGGCTCACGCTGCCGCTCTCGCCGATGATCATGGCTGACGCCAGACGGCGCCAGAAGACCTGGAAGAAAAAGAACCTGCCGCCGACCCGGTAGCGACTATCCGCTAAAGGTCAATCGACTTTGAAGGAAGTGACCGGCACGCCGAAGCGGTCGATCACTTCGTCGATCAGGCCGCTTTCCTGCCATCCCGAACGTTCATCCGGACGCAAGGCGAGAAGGATGTGATCTGCCGGGAATTCGGCCAGGGCTTCTTCGAATGCCAGGATCGGGTCGTCAGCGCCAACAGTTCCCTCAACCTCGGCGTCGGTCTTTTCGATCTGGGCAACCACGTTGCGCAGACGCTCATCGGCCCGCTTGCGGGTCTTGTCGGTATCGGACGCCAGCCACTCGAGCCTTGATGGCAGTGCCGGTGCCATTACCAGGATCTCTTCGGCCGAATCGATCAATTCGCGCACACCCACCGGGAGGTCTGAAAGGTCGTCTTCAGCAGCGCCTGCGCCTATGAGAAGTCTCTTGATAGCCATTCTCCGAATCTAGCAGGCACCGGATCCATGCCCGCGCTGAAGCGGGCCTCGCTCTTCAGCGCTGCAGCAGGCCGGAAACCGCTCGCGCCACCTGCAGTCCGCGTTCGGTCAACCGGTATTCGGTGTGCGGTGGACGTCCCGCGATGGTCTGGCGTTCAACGATTCCCGCCGCCTCCAGTTGCTCAAGACGCTCAGAGAGGGTGGTCGGGGAAACGCCGGGCAGTGACTGCCGGAACTCATTGAAGCGCGAAGCGCCGCTGGAACAGGCATAGATCGTGGCCATGGTCCAGCGGCGCTCAAGCACAACCGCGGCTTCGCGCAACTCCGTCGGAACTGGTGAGCAGTTACGACATTGCCGCGACATCCGCACCGCTCCCGACCGGCTCGAGGGCGAGTTCGATTACTTCCTCGACGCTCATCACCGGATGGAAAGTCATCGTTTCGCGAACCTCTTCCGGAACCTCATCGAGGTCAGCCCGGTTTCGGTACGGCAGGAACACGTCGGTCAGGCCGGCAGCATGGGCAGCCAGGACTTTCTGTTTGAGGCCGCCGATCGGCAGCACCCTTCCCTGGAGCGTGACTTCACCGGTCATGCCGACCGTGTGTTTCACCGGGCGTCCGGTGAGCAGCGAGACGAGGGCGGTGGTCATCGCGGTGCCGGCGCTCGGGCCGTCCTTCGGGATCGCTCCCGCGGGCACATGCATGTGGAACTCCCGCTGGAATGCCTCCGGGTCGATGCCGAGCACGTCAGCGTGGGAACGTACGTAGGAGAGCGCGATCCGCGCTGATTCCTTCATCACGTCACCCAGCTGGCCGGTCAGAACCAGGCCCTTGTCGCCATCCATCGCCGTGGCTTCAATGAAGAGCACGTCGCCGCCAGTGCCGGTCACCGCGAGCCCGGTTGAAACGCCGGGGATCGCCGTACGTTCGACCGACTCCTGGAATATTTTCTGGCGGCCGAGGGCTTTGCGCAACGCGTCGTCATCGAGGACCAGTGGTTGCTCGACTTCTTCCGACGCGATCCGCGTTGCGGCGGAGCGCAGAAGTTTGCCGAGTTCACGTTCCAGCTGGCGCACACCGGCTTCCCGGGTGTACTCGCTGATCACCGCGTTCAGGATCTCGTCGCTGACTTCGATTTCGTCAACTTCGAGTCCGTTTCGCTTGATCTGGCGAGGCAACAGGTAACCACGGGCTATCGCCAGCTTTTCGGCGGTGGTGTAGCCATCAAAAGCGATGACCTCCATACGGTCCAGCAGCGGTGCCGGGATCGGATCGAGCTGGTTGGCGGTGGCGAGGAAGACAACCTCGGAAAGGTCGATCTCCACATCCAGGTAATGATCACGGAACGAATGGTTCTGGGCCGGGTCGAGCACTTCGAGCAGCGCCGCCGATGGATCTCCGCGCCAGTCGGAACCAACCTTGTCGATCTCGTCGAGCAGGATCACCGGGTTCATTGTTTTGGCGTCACGCAGGGCCCGCACTATCCGGCCGGGCATCGCTCCGATGTAGGTGCGGCGGTGGCCACGGATTTCGGCTTCGTCGTGGAGGCCACCCAGGGAGATCCGGATGAACTCGCGGTCGAGGGCGCTGGCGATCGACTCTCCGATCGAGGTTTTGCCGGTGCCGGGAGGGCCAACCAGGGTCAGGATCGCGCCGTCGGCCCGACTGTCCTTTTCCACCTTGCGCTCAGCCCGGAGCTTCCGGACCGCAACGAACTCGGTGATGCGTTTCTTGACGTCATCGAGTCCGGCGTGGTCGGCATCCAGCACTTCACGGGTGTGGGCCGGATCGAGCCGGCCTTCGGAGCGTTCCGACCAGGGCAGGCTGACCATCCAGT
>JBAUOE010000081.1:0-4733 GCA_049579585.1 Solirubrobacterales bacterium
TTCCCCGATCCGTCGACGCCTTCAAGCGTGATGAACACGCTCGACGCTACTTCTTGGCGGAGCCGGGACCGTTACGGGTACCGGCTTTCTTCACCCGGCGGGTGCCGAGATCAGGTTCACCTGAGGACTTCGAGGCAGCCACGGTCTTTGCCCGTTTTTTGGCCGGCGCTTTTTTCTTCGCACCAGGCTTGGCTTTCGCCTTGGTTGCCTTCTTCGGCTTTTTGGTTTTGCCGGCAGCTTCGTCAGCCTTCTTCTTGGCTTCCTGGGCAGCGAGGCGTTCCGCCTTCTTCTCCCGCATCTCGATCATCGTCGGGCAGTCGTCGTTGAAGCAGAGCTTCCACGGCCGGCCGGCCCTTCCCCTGGTCTTGACACTGACCCTCGGGGTGCGATGGCAGATGGTGCAGTTCTCTTCAAGCGGCGTGACTTCGTAAAAGTTCGGCTGCGGCATCGGGAAAGTCTGGTCGCAGGCTTCGGGATCATCCGCGGTCCAGCCGGAGCAACCGACGAAAGACTTGCCGGACTTCTTGGCACGGATGATCCGCAACATGTTCGGCGAACCGTCTTCCTTGGTTCGTCCAGCTTCCTTGCAGACGATGCAGGGGCCGAGGATCCGGTCCTTGTCCATGCCGGCCCAGATGATCTTCGAAAGTTCCTCTTCGCCCTTCATCAGTTCATCGAAGGTGCTGTGGACAAGCTTGCGGCTGTCATCGACAACGCTGTCCTTGGTCAGGCTTGACTCGGCGATCTCATCCATTTCCGCTTCGAGCGTCGCGGTCATTTCCGAGGTTGCCATCTCCGGCACGTATTCCTTGAAAGCTTCGTACATCGCCATGCCGGTAGCGGTCGGCTCCGGCGGATGGTTGCGTACGTACTTGCGCCAGTAGAGCTTCTGGATGATGTCCGGGCGGGTCGCTTTGGTGCCAAGACCCTGTTCGTCCATCATCTGGACCAGCTTGGCTTCGGAAAGACGGGCCGGCGGCTGGGTTTCCTTGTCGACCATCCAGGGCTTGCCTTCGAGTTCGAGCTTCTGGCCATCTTCGAGGGCAGGAATCTCATCGTCGGACGAACGGGCGTAGGTATAGATGCCGGCGTAACCGGGATCGAGGACAACCTTGCCGCGGACGAAATAGGTCTGACCGCCCGCTTCGATGTCGGCCCGGGTCGACTCGGTAATCATCGGGCTGCCAAAAGTCGCGAGGAACCGGCGCACAATCAGCTCGTAAACACGGGCTTTCGGGCCATCCAGAGCGCTCGGGTAAAGGGCGTGGGTCGGGTAGATCGGGGGGTGGGCCGCGTCGAACTTCTTGCCGCGGGTCGGGGTCAGGGGTCCGTCGAGCAGCGGTGCGGCGGCCGCGAAATCCTTGATCTTGACCAGTGCAGCGATTGTCTTCTCCAGCGGCAGCGAATCCGGGTACTGCGTGTTGTCGGTTCGCGGATAGGAGATGAAACCGTCGTCGTACAGGTCCTGGGCGTAGTTCATTGCCATCTTCGGCGTGATGCCAAGACGGCTGGAAGCGTCAACCTGGAAAGAGTTCGTGTTGTACGGCGTCGGCGGCTTGCTCGAGTTCTTGCGGCTGGTTACCGACTTGACGATGCCGGGGCTCGCCGTGGCCGAAAGCGCGGACTCGGCTTCCGCTTTGTCCCAGAACTTGTCGGTCTCGTGATGGGTTTCGAAACTGGCACCGCTCGGATGTTCGAACTTGGCGTAAAGCTCCCAGTAGGGCTTGTAAACATGGGCGCGCCGTTCAAGCTCCCGCTCGACGATCAGGCCGAGCGTCGGGCTCTGGACCCGTCCGACCGAAAGGAAGTTGGCGCCATAAGCCTTGGCGGTAAGCGAGACAGCACGCGTGAAGGCGGCTCCCCAGATCAGATCGATGTCCTGACGGGCACCTGCTGCGTTGGCCAGCGGGTAGGAAAGTTCATCGAGGTCGCTGAACGCCCCTTCGATCTCTTCCTTGGTCAGGGCCGAGTACCGGGCACGCTTCATGGTCGGTTCGAGGTCGGGGTTGACCTCAAGTGAGACTTCCAGCGCTTCAAGGCCGATCAGTTCGCCTTCGCGGTCGAAGTCGGTTGCGATGATCAGGCTGTCCGCGGCCTTGGCTTCCTTCTGGATTGCCTTGATCGTGTTCTTCTTGCCGTCGGAAGGACGGGTAATTAGTTCAGCGTCGACCAGGCCATGGATCAGGTCGAGCTTCCACTGCTTGTATTCCTTGCCCTCAGGGAAGGCACGCTCGACCATGTGGCCACCGGTTCCGACAACCGCGTGGTCGCCGTCGCCATCGGTCCATTTAAAGATCGGCACGGTGTAGGACTTGTTCTCCGTGGCGGCACCGCCGGACAGGATGTCGGCGATTTTCTCGGCTGAGTTGTTTTTCTCGGTGATGATCAGTCGCATTAGCCCGGCGAGAGTAGCAGGCCATCAGCAGGAGTCTTGGGAGATGCTGACCGGACTATCAGCCAATCCCAAGGGATTGCTCCTACTATTCGACGTCATGAAGACATTGGTAACCGGCGGCGCCGGATTCATTGGAAGTCATCTTTGCGACGCCCTTCTTGGCCGTGGTGACGACGTAACGATCCTCGACGATCTCTCTTCCGGCTCGCTTGAAAATCTCTCGGCGGCACTGTCGAACGGGGCCGAACTGATCGAAGGTGACATCCGGGACAAAGCCCTCGTGGACGAAACCGTGAAGGCCGTAAATCCGTCGACGATCTTCCATCTTGCTGCCCAGGGGGAGGTTCGCCGTTCGATCGACGAGCCTGCCTTCGATGCTTCAGTGAACGTGGTCGGCACGGTCAACCTGATCGATGCCGGGCGCGCGGTTGGACTCGATCGTTTCGTTTTCGCTTCGACCGGCGGTGCGATCTACGGCGAAGGCAGCCGGATCGACCTGCCGGCGGCTGAGGACTCCCCGCTCGAACCGCTCTGCCCATACGGCCTGAGCAAGATGGCCGGGGAGAAATACCTTGAGCTTTACCGGCGCATGTACATGTTCAACTCGGTCTCGCTGCGGTTCGCGAACGTCTACGGGCCACGCCAGAACCCGAAGGGTGAAGCTGGCGCTGTGGCGATCTTCGGCGAACTACTTAAAGAGGGGCGCCAGCCAACCGTTTTCGGGGATGGCGAGCAGACCCGTGACTTCGTTTACATCACCGATCTGATCGACGCGATCCTGACCGCATCGAGAACCGATGTGGAAGGTCCGATCAACATCGGCACCGGGATCGAAGTGAGCCTTCTGGAAATGATCGGCGAGTTGGCGAAACATGGCGACAACGGCCATTCGTTCGAACCGATCTTCGCTGAGAAGAAAACCGGAGAGGTTCGCCGGATTTCAATCGATCCGGCCCGTGCCGGCAAAGAACTGGGATGGAACGCGACGACCAGCCTGAGCGACGGCCTGAAGCTCACCGTCGACGCGATTTAGCCGATTGGGGCCCCGGCCCGGCGGGCGGGATTGGCTTGCCAGCTAAACTGCTGTCATATGCCCGCCCAAGCCTACGCCGGAAAAGAATGCGTTTGCCAGTACCGGAAACCGCTTTGTGACCAGACCTGTGTCAAAGACATGCTGGACACACCGTTCTACATCGCCTGCCTGAAGCTCACCGGGCGCAAATGCCTGGTGGTCGGCGGCGGTGACGTCGGACTCGAAAAAATTGAAGGGCTGCTTGCCTGCGATGGCGAGATCGTGCTGATCGCCCCGGATGCCTGTGATGCCGTGAAGGACCTCGCGGCCGAAGGTTCAATCGAGTGGCAGCAGCGTGAGTACGCCGGGCCGATCGATCTCGAAGGCAAGTTCATGGTGATCGCCGCCACCAACGATTCCGAGGTCAACATCAAGATCTATTACGACGGTGAGAAACGGGCGATGCTGGCGAATGTGGTTGACGTTCCGCCGCTCTGCAACTTCATCCTGCCGGCGATAGTCCGGACTGGTCCGCTGGCAATCGCGATCTCCACCGCCGGGGCCTCCCCGGCACTGGCGAAACGCATGAAACGGGAAATCAGCGAGATCTTCGGTGAGGACTACGCCCGTCTGGCGATAATCCTGAACGATGCGCGCGGCTGGGCCAAAGGAACCCTGCCGACCTACCAGGATCGAAAGGTTTTCTTCGAAGGAATCGTCAACGGTGACCCCGACCCGATTGAGCTGATCCGGGAGAACCGTGAAGCTGAGCTGCTCGACCTGATTGAAGCATCGAAGGTAAGCACGACCGCAGCACTCGACCTCTGATTCCTGCCCCGACCGCGGCCGGTTCGGCCGCGGACCTTCCGGATCCGCCCGCAGACGAAACGCCGGCCACCCTGGAAGCCCTCGGCTGGAAAACCGGTGATCAGGAAGCCTGGGATTCACTTGATGCCCATGGCCTGATGCCCGCACGGGTGATTGGCCTGCACCGCAACCACATCGTTGACCTGATGACCCTCGAAGGGCCGAAACTGGGGAAGCCGGCCGGCCGGCTGCTGCAGGGCCCGATCGAGGCTGCCTCAATGCCGGCGGTCGGGGACTGGGTTGCGGCCGACCCCGAAGGAACCGTCCAGGAGATCCTGCCGCGCCGCACCACCCTGGCCCGCCGTGCTGATGCCGAACGCGAACGGATTCAGGTTCTGGCAACCAATGTTGATGTGGTGATCGTGGTCAGCTCACTTAACAAGGACCACGACATCGATCGGCTTTCCCGCATGATCACCCTGGCGGAAGGATCAGGCGCACGGACGGTGATCGCCCTGT
>JBAUOE010000082.1:0-18713 GCA_049579585.1 Solirubrobacterales bacterium
GGGCGAGTGGGATGGGTGGGGCAGGCGGGAGACCATCCCACGTCCACCACCCCCACTCAAAGATCAGGAACCGAAGTGGTCCCGGATCACAGGGACCACGTCTTTGAGCGCCCACTGTTCGCGCTCATCGGCTGACTCCGGTCCGCAGTTGACGAATAGCAGCGGGCCTTCCGAATCTTCTTTTCTCAGGGAGCCGTGAGAGCCGCCGCCGACGTGTGCGGTGCCTCCCCAGTCGATGCATTCATATCCGAGCGTCGCTGAAATCAGGAGATCTCCCGCGTGCGGGGCGTGAAGGGCTGAATGGAGGCGACCGAGAGCATCGGGAAATACCGGGGTTTCGATCTTTCCCGCTTCGACCGATGCTTCGAGGGCTTCGGTGTTACCACTGATCAACCAGCGGTTGCCCCGGCGATCGGTGACCAGTTCGCCGGCCTCCCTGGATGGTTTGCTGGCCGTTGCCGGTGCGAACCTGATCTGCCTGCCGTCGCGTTCGACCACGGCAACCAGATCGGTGGCACCGTTCAGGCCCGGGGTGCGCCGGACCACGACCGATCCGTCCTGGTGTTCGAGCCAGCAGACGAGTTCGACCCCGTCGATCGTTGCCGCGTGATCCCGGACCCGCTGGTGCCGGACCGGGTTTTCGTTTTCGTCCAGCAGGTAGATGTGGGCGGCACGGGAAGTCGGGCTTACTGCCAGCTCAGCCGTTTCCGGCTGGTCGGCGGAAGGCTGGAGGATTTGCCATTTCTCCGCCATGCCTTTGATCAACTCCAATGGTTTTTCGACATCGGTGTGCGCATGGTCGGCCAGGAGGATCAGGGCGTGATCGGTGAGGAAACCATCCATGCCACCTGCGGCTCGAATGACTTCAGCCATGCAGATATCTGCCTGCTCGATCGAATTGCCTGATTCGGCCGGACCGTGACGGTGTGAATAGTTGTCGTTGTCCGGGAACGAAAGCAGCATGAAATCGAACTTGTTGCGTGAAACGAGTTCGGATGCGCAACAGGCCGAGTAGGTATCCCGTTTCCCGGGAATCGAACTTGGTTTGCATGGAACCGGCATTGAGGCGTAAAGGTCGCCGTAGAAAAGCTGTTGCGGGCCCCAGGTGCTGTAGTCGAATTTCAGCAGGCCGGATTCGATCGCTTTACCGGTCAGTCCCTGAAGCGTCACTTCGTGCCGGTGGCGTCCGCGATAGATCAGGAAAGGGGTGGCTGCGGTTCTGAGCTGCTGGTCATCGAGGGTTTCGAAAATCGTTTCGATGCCCGGATTCAGGTGGGCCATGTTCATGTTGTAAACAAGGTCATGGAGCGAGCGGAACAATCCGAAGGCCCGGGATGCCTCGAGCGAAGATCCGTACTCGACGTAACGTTTTTCCACACGGTGGTACCAGTTCATGCCGCTGATCCAGTGTTGATCGGCTGCGGTTCCCGTAACCATCTCGGCGGAAGCAACCGGCGTGACCGACGGGAATGAAGAAACACAGTCGTCGATCAGGACGCCGCGTTTGATCAGCCGGCCGAAGGTCGGGGCCCGGCCCTCGGCAATGGTCTGTTTCAGCATGTCGGTTCTCAGGGAATCGACATACGCCAGAACAAGCTTCTTTCTCATGGCTGTACCTAGCGCAGAACGCGCAGTCCGGCGTGCTTGCGATCAGCGCGTTTGCGCCGACCAATTGCGAGCCAGGTCAGGCCGGCCGCCGGAAGGATCGCGAAATACGGGAAGAGGACCGAAATGACCGCGATCACGATCGCGGCGATCGCTGTCAGGAAAGCAAGCGCAGCCGTCCCGCCACGTCTGGTTGCTCCGGCGATTACTCCGCTGACCACGGCACAGGCGAATCCGGAAGCGATTCCAGCCGCGATCGCCCCGATCATCTCGGAGCCGTCCCGGAAACCAACCGCGAGGTACCCAAAAGCAAGTCCGATCACGAATGCGAGCACCGCCATCCGGCCCCGGGCTGATCCTTCAAGACCCGTGGTTCCGGCCATCATTCCGATGGCAATGCCTATCCCGGCGGCGAGGCAGATTGTTTCGAAGACTCCGATATGTGAAGAATAGAAGGATGGCCACTTCGCCACCTCCCCGCCGTTCCCAAACCCGATCCAGCGATCTGGAACGCTACGCCTCCCTTTTCGCGAAAAGGACCCGTGTAATGCGGTCTTCCGCGATGCGGGACATGATGGCGATCACCGCCCGGCCGGAAATCATCTCTTTGGCCGGAGGGTTGCCCGATACCTCGACCTTCCCTTCGGAGACTTTCGCGGGGGAGATGGATCGCATTACCCGGACCTCGGTGGCCGAAGTGCTGCAGTACGGGCCGACCGAAGGAACTGACCTGATCCGCGAACAGATCACGAAGATCATGGCGGCCGAAGAAATGAAGGTTGACCCGGCCGACGTAACCGTGACTACCGGTGGGCAACAGGCGATTGACCTGATCACCAAAGTCCTGATTGATCCCGGCGACATCCTGATTTGTGACGCCCCCACCTATCCCGGCGCGATCCCCACGTTCTGTTCTTACGAAGCCGATATCCGGCAGATCGAATGCGACGCGCATGGCATGCGGATGGATCTTCTCGAACAGACGATCGCGGACCTGGCAGCGCAAGGGCGCAAACCGAAATTCATCTATTCGATTCCGACTTTCCAGAACCCGGGCGGCGTGACCCTTTCACTCGAACGCCGTAAGCGTCTGGTGGCCCTGGCCCGGCAGCACGAGATCCTGGTGATCGAAGACAACCCTTACGGACTGCTTCGTTACGAAGGTGAAACCCTGCCCACGCTTTACAGCCTTGATGGCGGCAATTACGTCGTTTACATCGGCACCCTGTCGAAGATTCTTTCGGCGGGACTGCGAATCGGCTGGCTGGTTTCTCCGACGCCGATCCGCGAAAAGGTGGTGCTAGGCAAGGGCGCATCGGATCTCTGTACATCCAGTCTTACTCAGGATTTTGCCGGTCATTATTTCGCCCAGGACCGGTGGCGTGAGTACGTCGACGACCTGATCGGCATCTACCGGAACCGTCGCGACGCGATGATCGGCGCGATGTCCGAATATTTCCCGCACGGCGCAAGCTGGAACAAACCGGAGGGCGGGCTTTTCATCTGGGCTTCGATGCCTGATGTGCTGAACAGCGCTGACCTTCTGGCCAAAGCCCTGACCCAGGGTGTCGCTTTCGTGCCTGGCACCGCCGCTTACGTTGACGGCCGCGGGGCCAGTTCCATGCGACTCAATTTTTCCGGGGTGAAAGAGGATGAAATCATCGAAGGGATTCGTCGAATCGGCAAGGTTGCCCGGGAACAGCTCGCGCTCTACGAAACCATGACCAGTACCGACGAGATGGCTTTGCCCGATGAAGATCAGCTTTCTGGATCCGACAGGGACGGGGGCCCACGATGAAAGTCGCACTGCTGCAGGGCGGACGGTCACTGGAACGCGGTGTTTCGTTGCGTTCCGGGGCCCGGGTTTCGGAAGCCCTGCTCAGCCTCGGCCATGAAGTCGAAACTTTCGACCTCTCCTCGGATCTCGTTTCACGGCTGGAGAAGTGCCAGCCTGACGTCGCGTTCATCGCCTTGCACGGAACCGAAGGCGAAGATGGCTCGATCCAGTCTTTGTTGCGGCTGCTCGGCATTCCGCACACCGGGCCTGGGGTCGCGTCATGTCAGCTCTGCATGGATAAGAGCCTTGCCAAGAACCTGCTTCGCGAAGCCGGCCTGCCCACCCCGGACTGGGTCACCTATTCGGAAGCTGCGATCCGTGACTTTGGCGCGGCGGCCAGTTTCCAACGGGCCGTCGAAACAGTCGGGCTGCCTCTGGTTGCGAAACCGGCTTCACAGGGGTCCTCACTTGGAGTGAAGGTCGTGACCCGGGTCGAGGAGATCCCGGCCGCGTTGATCACTGCCCTCAGCTACGACAGCCGGGCCCTGCTCGAAACATGGATTGGTGGCCGCGAGATCGCCGTCTCGATTCTCGGTGACCAGGTACTTCCGATCGTTGAAGCCATTCCCACCGACAACAACGCATACGACTTTGAAGCCCGTTACGAAATTGGCGGTGCGAGCTTTGCCTGCCCGGCCGACCTTGATCAGGATGTGGCGGAAGAAGTCAACCGGGTCGCGCTGGCCGCCTACGAAACCCTCGGTTGTTCCGGTTTCTCAAGGGTGGATCTGATGCTGGACGATGACGGTCCACAGATCCTTGAAATCAACGCAATTCCGGGACTCACCGAGACTTCACTGATGCCCCAGGCCGCCGAAGCTGCCGACATCGGGTTCGAGGAAATGATCGCGCGGATCCTCGAACTGGCCAGCTGAACTGGCCGGGCCGTTCGGCCCGTCTAGGAATCCTGAAGAAAGTCTTCTGGTGAAACGTCGTCGAGGAAGTCCTTGAACTTCTCGACCACCTGCTCGTTGTCCTCGATGCCCTGTTCGAACTCGATCGATGACTCTTCAATCACTTCTTCAGCCACGAAGATCGGGGCTGATACCCGGACCGCGAGGGCGAGAGCATCTGATGGTCGGGAGTCGATTTCCAGTTCGGTGCCAGCCACCGAAAGCGTGATCGAGGCGTAGAAGGTGTTGTCGCGCAACTCGGTGATCGAGATGCGTTCACATTTCGTTTCGACCTGGTCAAGCATGTCGACCATGAGGTCATGGGTCATTGGCCGTGGTGTGTCGGCGCCCTGAAGTTTCATCAGGATTGCTGCGGCTTCGGGATGACCTATCCAGATCGGCAGGAAGCGATTGTCGTCAACCGTTTTCAGCAGCACGATCGGCTGTTTGCCAACCATGTCGAAGCTCACGCCGTATATCTGCATTTCGCGCATACCCGAGCGATTATAGGTAGCGAACGCCCAGAGCCCTTCTTCGCGAACGACTCCGGGAAAGGCGCGGTGGTGCGAAGTTGTGACCGCTCGGCGTGCGCCATGGCTTATCCCTAGAATCTGCGTTCGCTTCGGGCGATTAGCTCAGTTGGTTAGAGCGCGTCTCTGATAAGGACGAGGTCCCTGGTTCGAATCCAGGATCGCCCATACAAAGCACGGATGCCCAGCCGGGTGATCCGTGTTGGATCCGCCGAAAGGCCACATAGTCAAGGCAGCGGGCAACCAAAGCTCCGCCGCACTTTGGTCCGGGTCGGTTTCGCCGCGGACTTCACGGTGAACCCGACCCAGAGCAGGGCGCAGCAGCGCGTGCTGCCAGGCCCGCCGGGCTACTTCAGGCGTTTTGCCAGGTCCAGAGCCTGATCCAGCGTTTCGAGCTGGATCTCAACTGAAAGGCCATTGCCTTTCGGCTTGATCCTGACTTCGTGATCGAGTCTGGTTTCGAGCTTTGCCGTGACTTCAGCGATCGCTTCGATCTCTTCTGCCGTGAGGTTTGACTTACGGGCTTTCGGTTCCGAACTCTCGCCGGCAGCACGTGCCTGGGCTTCGGTCTGTCGCACCGACCATCCGTCGGTCAGCGCTTTCCTGGCGAGGCGCCGGCGGGCGTCGTGATCGGCTACCTGAAGGATGGCGCGTCCGTGTCCTTCGCTCAGATCTCCGGCTTCGAGCATGTCCAGAACTTCGTCCGGCAGGTCGAGCAGGCGGATCAGGTTCGAAATCTGGGGACGACTGCGTCCGACCCGTTTCCCGAGGTCCTCTTTGCTGAGACCGAGATCTTCGACCAGGGCCGCGCATGCTTTCGCTTCTTCCACCGGGTTGAGGTCTTCACGGACCATGTTTTCGATCAGGGCGACTTCAAGACGGTCGGCTTCGTCGGAATCACGGATTACAACGGGAACTTTTTCAACCCCCGCCATCTTCGCCGCCCGCCACCGGCGTTCACCCGCGATGATCTCGTAACTTCCGCTACTAAGTTCCCTGACGATCAGGGGTTGGACAACCCCGCTGGCCGAAATCGAATCGGCTAGAGACGTAAGAGCCTCTTCCTTGAACCTGGTCCGCGGCTGACCCGGATTTGGCTTGATCAGCTGGACTGGTAGCTCCCGCATGTCGGGTCCAGCCGATGCCTCCGGCAGGATTGCACCTAGTCCGCGGCCCATTCCCCGTCGTTCAGCCACGTGCCGTTACCTCGTCCGCGAGGGCAAGGTATGCCCCCGAACCACGTGAGCTGGGGGCGTAATCGGTCACCGGGATGCCGTAACTTGGGGCCTCGGCAACCCTGACCGTCCTCGGAATGACGTTCTTGAAGACGGTTTCAGAGAAGTGGTCCCGCAATTCGCGCTCAACGTCCTGGGCAAGTCTGGTCCTTTCATCATGCATGGTGACAACCACACCGGCCAGTTCGAGCGATGGATTCATTTCCCGCCTCACTGTCGAAAGAGTGTCAAGAAACTCGACCAGTCCTTCAAGCGCCAGGTATTCGGCCTGAACCGGAACGATCACGCGGTCAGAAGCAACCAGGGCATTGACCGTTACCGGTCCGAGTGCGGGGGGACAGTCGATCAGGACGATGTCGAACTCTGATTCGAGGTCGCCACATTGTTCACGAAGCCGGTAATTCGAATTCTCGATGCGAGGGAGTTCGACTACGGCGCCTGCCAGGTCGCGACTCGCCGGCACCAGCCAGAGATTGTCCGGTCCGGCCGGGCGGGCGGCTTCGGCGAGAGTGCTTTCACCAGAAAGCACGTCGTAGCTTGAAGGGCGTCCGTGCTTGTCTCCACCGAGTGCAACTGTGGCGTTGCACTGCTGGTCGAGATCCACCACCAGGACCCTTTTGCCGAGACGGGCGAAGCCAGCCCCGAGATTGACGGCGGTGGTCGTTTTGCCGACACCACCCTTCTGGTTGGCGATCGAGTAGATCAGTCCCACGTGTTCAATCTCTTTCTCTCATTCGACGGGGCAGCTTATATGGAGTTTTGTCTTCTACTGCCTGCGGTCCCGCAAATTGGCTGTTTTTCAAGCAGTAAGCGGTCTTTTTCTGACCATGCCCGGGCGTCTCGGCAGGTTCGGGGGAGTAGCGCCGGTCTTTTTGACCACGTAGAGACTACGTTCCCGGCTCGATTCATACGGCCGGACCGTGACCACGCGGTCGATTTTCATAGCCAGTTTCTCTTCAAGCAGTTCCAACTGGGACTCTTCATCAAGTTCGCGCTCTCCTTTCCAGGCGACCAGCGAACCGCCTTGCCGCAGCAGGGGGGAGGCCAGTTCCGCCAGGGCCTGCAGTGGTGCTACGGCCCGGGCGGTCACCAGATCGTAAGCCTCGGCCCCGCTCGCCGCGGCCCACTCTTCGGAACGTGAATTCACACCACGGGCATTGTCCAAATCAAGTTTTTCGATTACCGAGTCAATGAACCTGACCTTCTTGCCGACCGAATCGATCAGGTCAAATTGAGCGTCAGGAAGAGCAACCGCGAGTGGAATCCCGGGAAATCCGGCCCCTGAGCCGATATCAGCCACTCGAGACGAATTCAGTACTTCTGTTACCGCGAGGCCCGAAAGGCTGTCAGCGACGTGCACACGGCGTGCTTCATCCGGGTTCGTTACCGAACTTAGCGAGGTTGGCTCGGAAACAAGCATCTTGAGCATCGGTTCCAGTTGCTTCACCAGGTCACCGGCCAGCCAGGGACGCTCGTCCTTGCTCATTGTTCTACTCGGATACGAGCGGTGCGACTACGACCCGGCGCTGAGGTTCATCACCGGCGCTGAAGGTTTCGACTTCGGTGCGGGGCTTCAGATGCTCATGAACGATACGCCGCTCACGGGCGGTCATCGGATCCAGTTCGACTTCTTCTCCCGAAGCAACCGCTTTCTCCGCTGCCCGGTCGGCCCGCTCGGAAATGACTTCTTCACGCCGGGCCCTGTAGCCGGCGGCATCAAGGACCACCCTTTTCCGTTCCCGGATTCCCTGGAACGCAGCCTGGAAGCAGAGCAACTGCAGGGCGTCGATGGTCTGGCCGCGACGGCCGATCAATAGTCCGTAATCCTCTTCGCCTTCGACCGTGGCGGTGATCACGTCTTCGTCTTCGACCACGACTACATTGCCGTCGAGGTCGAGTTCGTCGATCACGCGTTCGACCAGCAGCTTCACGCGTTCAGCCGGTTCTGTGGGCCACTCACTCGCTTCCATGATTCAGCAGTCTACGCCGCGGACTACCGGCGGCGTTTCTTCTTGCGGGGCGGGGGTGGCGGTGCTTTAGCTGCTGCCACGACTTCTGGTGATGGCATCTCCGGCACCGGAATGAACTTGTTCACCGCGAGCTGCTGTCCCATCGTCCAGAAGTTGGTCGTGATCCAGTAGAGGATGAGACCAGCCGGGAAGCTGATGATGAAGGGAATGAAGATGAACGGCAGCACCAGCATCATGATCCGCTGGTTTCGGTCACCAGTGGTCGCGGTCAGCAATCCGGAGATCAACTGTGTTCCGACGTAAAGGACGATCAGGGCGATCAACACGCCGCCCACGGCATTCATTGTGAGGTCCGGGATGAAGAAGAAGGACTCACCGAAGTTCGTGACCCCGGCGGTCAGGGGTTTGATGGTCGAGAAGTTGTTCAGGACGTTCTCGAACTGATGCTCGGTCACGGTTCCCGCGGAAACCAGGGCATCCTGTTTGTTTGCGAAGTCTGCGGAGGTCGCCGAATTCTGGACGGCTGAGAACGGTACGTCGCTGCATGACATCTGCTGCTGCCCACACATGTCTTCACGGAGCGGGCCTTTGAGTGTGTAGAAGAGCGTGATGAAGATCGGAAGCTGGGCCAACAGCGGGATACAGGAGGCCAGCGGGTTGATCTTGTTCTCCTGGTAGAACTTCATCATCTCCTGGGAGAGCCGCTGCTTGTCGTTCTTGTACTTCTCCTGGAGGGCCTTGATTTGCGGCTGGAAGGCCTGAAGGGCGCGCATGCCCTTCAACTGCTTATAGGTAAGCGGGATCAGCAGTGCGCGGGTGACGATCGTCAGCAGGATGATCGCGAAGCCCCACGAAAGCCCGAGGTTGTCGTGGAAGAAGCTGAGAACTGCGTTTGCAACATCGATCAGTGGCTGAAGGATGTTCGCGACTACGGTTGCATCTATTGGAATCAACGCTGTTTCGTTTCTCCGTGGTAAACGGCCGGATCAATTGGTCCGACCTTGGAAGTGAAAGATTCGCGCACAGGGTCGAAGCCCCCGTGGCTGAAAGGGTTGCATCGAAGGATGCGCCAGCAGGCGAGAACTGTACCCCGTATAACGCCGAAACGCTCAACCGCCTCGATCGCATAGGTAGAGCAACTAGGTTCGTACTTGCATCTTCGCGGCAGGAGGGGGGACAGAAACCTTTTGTATAGATAGACCGGGGCGAGGACTATCCGTTTCACGTGGAACGCTTGTCCTTGGTCAGGGCCAGAACTTCGTCAATGCAATCCTGCGCTCCCGCCAGGCCCTTCTCTTCAATTACCTCGCCCACGCTTGGACGCGCGACCAGCACGAAATCCTGGTCACACTCCTCCGGATCCACCTTCGTCCAGAAAGCTTCCTTCAGGACACGCTTCACCCGATTGCGGCTGACCGCGTCTCCAAGCTTCTTCGAAACTGACACGCCGAGGCGGATCTCATCCTCACTGGATGGATCGCGATCGAATCGGTAAAGCACAAGGTGCCGGGTCGCCTTCGACGACCCTTCCTTATAGACCCGCTTGAAATCTCCGCTGCGGGAGAGACGTCGGCGCCTGGGAGAACCCGCGCCGCTGCCGGACATGGTCAGACGGCGAGCCGCTTACGGCCCTTGCGCCGCCGGCGCCGGATAACATCCCGACCACCTTTGGTGCTCATCCTGACACGGAAACCGTGGGTCTTTGCTCGCTTGCGCTTTTTTGGCTGGTACGTACGCTTCATCGGATCGGGCAGTATACGTTCCCGCCGCTCGATATGCCTCTCGCATCACTCCTGAGAATATTTCTTCGCGATTTGCGGAGCGGCACACCCACCTCGGCGGCCCCGGTTGTATGGTCGGCGCCACGGCATTGAATCCCTCTGGATACAGTGTCGCGTTCTCACGATGGCTTCCGCAACCAACCACCGAAACCCTTCTGCCAAGCCATTTACGGCGAAGGTCGACGAGTCTCTCGAAACCCTGTGGGCCGAAGTAAGGCGTCAGTTGTCGGCGAGCCTGCCCGAATCCACCTACCGGATGTGGCTCTCTCCGGTAAGGCCAGTCGCTGTTCGCGGCAACACTCTTCATCTCAATGCTCCGGACTCGGTCCGGACCTGGGTCGAACGCCGCTATTCGGAGATGATCCTGCGCGCAACTGCATCGATCGCCCCTGAAATAACTGAAATCACTTTCGACCCCGCCGACGCGGACGAAGCCATTCACTCGGTTGGCGGACACACTCCCGCGCCAAACCCGACCCACACTTTCGACCGCTTCGTCATCGGCCCCGGAAACCACCTCGCTCACGCCGCAGCCCTCGCTGTGGCCGAAGCCCCTTCCGAGGCCTACAACCCTCTCTTCCTTCACGGAAACCCCGGGCTCGGCAAAACCCACCTCCTGGGAGCCATCGCCAACTACCTGCAGCAGAACGTCCCTGAACTTCGCGTCCTCTACACCGACGCCGAAGCATTCACCGCAGAGTTCGTCACTTCATTGAAAAATGACGGCATCGCCGCGTTCAAGAGCCGGTACCGCGATCTCGACGTCCTCCTGATCGACGACATCCAGTTCATCGCCGGAAAGCCGGCCACCGAAGAAGAGTTCTTCCACACTTTCAATGTCCTCCATCAGGCCGGCAGTCAGATAATCCTCTCGGCAGATCGTCTGCCCACGGACATCTCGACCCTGGCCACCCGTCTCAGTGACCGTTTCGAGTGGGGGCTCACAGTGCCGCTCGAATCACCAAACCTCGCTACAAGGCTCACTGTTCTGCGACATCTGGTTACTGAAGCGGGCCTCGAGATAACCGATCAGGAAGCCCTGACCATGCTGGCCACCAGGGTAGAAACGAACCTGCGCCAGCTCCACGGCGCACTGACCCGGACCATTGCTGAAGCCTCGCTGGTTTCATCCCCCCTCAGTTCCGACCTGATCGCCCGCATCTTCCCGACCCGCAAAACAGATCCGGTTGCAGTCACCCCGGAAGGAATCCGCGAAACAGTCGCGGTCTACTTCCGCACCGATTCCGAAAACATCATGTCCCGTAAACGCGATCAGAACACCGCGACCGCGCGGCACATCGCGATCTTTCTGACTCGAGAGATGACCGGGCTCTCACTTCCCCAGATCGGTTCCCTTTACGGGGGGCGCGACCATTCCACTGTGCTCAACTCGATCAACCGCATCGAGGAGCAGGTGTCGATCGATCCTGAGATCACCAAGGCTGTGGACTCCCTGCGAGCAACTATCCACAGTGATGATCAAATCCCTTCTTGACCTCCGGGTCAGTTGCGACAATCCCAGCCAGTCCACCATGCTTCCACAGGACAAACCCGATCACGAAGCGGTTTGCTCAGTTTTCCCATACCTTCCACAGACTTACCTAATCAATAGAGGAATCAGCAATTGAAGTTCTCAATCAAGAACGCAGAACTCTCCAGCAAGCTTGCCCTTGTCGCCAGGACCATCGCAACCGGTGGCGGTACTCCTGCCCTCGGTGGAATCCTCCTCACGATTGAAGACGGACGTCTTTCTTTCAGTTCAACGAACGGCAACCTGAGCCTTCGGGTTCCGGTTCACGTTGAAGGGATGATCGAAGGCGAAGGCAAGGTCCTGCTGCCTGGACGTCTCTTTTCCGACATCTCCAGGTTGCTCGGATCCGGGCAGGTCGAAATCGAATACCGGCAAGCCGAACGTGATGTCGCTCTCGTTTCCGGGAGTTCCAACTTTCACATCCGCACGCTTTCAAGCGATGACTTTCCGCCGTTGCCTTCACCCGGTGACCAGACGATCTCGCTTTCGCGGGATTCACTCCTGTCGACCATCGATCTGGTGGCCCGGGCTGCTTCGCGTGATGACATGCGACCCGTGCTGACCAGTGTCCAGGTCCTTGCTTCAGGTAATGAAATGACGATGGTCGCTACCGACTCCTACCGACTCGCCGTGAAGCAGACCTCCCTGAAGGAACCAGTGGCGGTTGAGCTCGACAAAAACATCCCGGCACAGGCCTTGAAAGAACTTTCCCGCCTGCTGTCCTCTTCCGATTCAGAGTCGATCAAACTGACCGTTACCGATCGTGTCGTGATCTTCGTGGTTGATGGAGCGATCCTTTCAACCACCACCGTCGACGGCCAGTTCCCGAAATACCAGCAGCTCTTTCCCGAGACCTACGAGCATGACGTCCGTCTGCCCAGGCTCGAACTTCTCGAGTCGGTCAAGCGGGTAAGTCAGATGGCGCAGAAGAACCGACCGCTAAAAGTCAGCCTGACCCCGGGCGAGATCACGATCTCAGCCGATACGCCTGACCTGGGTGACGCCGAAGAGAAACTTCCCGCCAATTTCGACGGAGAAGAACTCAGTATCGGTTTCAATCACGAGTTCTTTCGTGATGGAATCGAAGCGATCAAGGGTGATGAGATCCTGTTGCGATTGATTTCTCCTCTGCGGCCGGGACTTCTCCAGCCGGTAGACGGAGACGATTACCGCTACCTGGTCATGCCGATTCGCCTGAACGAGTAGCGGTATGAGAGTGGCCCGGGTTGCAGCCGACAGCGTTCGTTCGCTGGTCGGGGTGGAACTCGAGCTCGATCCACACGTGACGGCGATCGTCGGACCGAATGGTGCCGGCAAAACCAATCTGGTCGAATCGATCTACTTTGCGCTCACCGCAAGGTCTTTCCGGACAGGCGACAAGCGGGACCTGATTCCGTTTGGAAAGACCTTCGCCCGTTGCCGGGTGGCAGTCGATGACGACCATGGAATCCAGCATGAGTTCATGGCGGCGACCAGCCGGGGCGAGGGGTCTCGCTTCACCATGGACGGGGCCGCTACCGACCTGTCCGAAGCCGTGGGTTTCCGGCCGATGGTCACGGTGTTCTCTCCCGACAGGCTGGAACTGGTCAAGGGCCCACCGGCGACAAGGAGGTCCCATCTCGATTCCTACATCGCAGCCCGTTGGCCTTCGCGGGCCGAATCCCGCAAAAAATTCGGCCGCGCTCTCGCTCAGAGAAATGCTCTCCTGAACAGGATTCAGATCGGTGCGTCTGACCGCAGCCAGTTGCCGGTCTGGAATCGTCAGGTCGCAGACACCGGTGCTGAATTGACCGCTGTGCGAGCCGATGCGGTGGCCGAATTAACCGGGTTCTTTCCTTCGGTGGCAGAAGAACTCGGCCTGGTCGGCGAAAACTCGATCGAATATCGGCCGGGTTCCAGTGCTGACCGTGAAGAACAACTGGCGGGTCTGGAAGAAAGAATCGAAAACGACATCAGGCTCGGACGCACCTCATGGGGTCCGCATCACGACGAAATCCGGCTGGGATATGACGGGCGCCAGCTCCGGCGTTTTGGTTCGCAGGGCCAGCAGCGACTGGGCCTTCTCACTCTGCTCTTCGCCGAACGCAGCGCTTTGCTCGCCAGTGGACTGCCAGCGCCATTGATGCTTCTTGACGATGTGATGAGCGAACTCGATTCCGAACGTCGTGAGCGACTGGTCGAACGTCTGATGCAGGGAGGACAGAGTGTGATCACTGCTGCCGAGACCGATCTGATTCCCAAACGCAGCGATCTGAAAGAAGTCGACTTCACAACGATTCCGGGAGTCGCCCGACCCTCGGCTCCGGAGGCGGCAACCAAAGATGCGTGATCGCCGAGGACGCAGCCCTTCACCAAAACCGATCGGAGCTGCGCTCGACCGGGTGCTCGATTCGATCTCTCCCCGAACCCCGCTCGCCGAAGTGCAGTCGGCCTGGCCTCGCGCGGTCGGTCCGCAAATCGCCGCGGTGACCAGGGTGACCAGCGAGCACGATGGAGTTGTGACGGTTGAATGTGAAAGCAGTATCTGGGCCCAGGAACTCGAAATGATGGGGCCGCAGTTGCTGAAGAAACTGACGTCCCAGATGAGCGGCCCAGCGCCCGATCTCCTGCGTTTTCGGGCCTCCGGGTGACCTGAACCGACCCTCAGGCTTCGGCAAAATCATCAAAAGTGCTGATTTGCAGGACTTTTGTAAAAAGTAGCAAGAGTCGATCCGCAGGCGACTGGTAACATTAGAGGCGATTAACGGGTATGCCGGGTTCGCTCTCCCGGGTTCGCCTGCAAAGGCGGCGAGCGGATCGCACCGTGCCACTGACCAAGTTTCTGAAAGGTAGTAATTGGCTGACAACAAGACCAGTTCTGACGCCTCCTATGGGGCAAAGGACATTACGGTTCTCGAAGGTCTCGAGGCCGTGCGTAAGCGTCCCGGCATGTACATCGGATCAACCGGTCCGCGTGGTCTTCATCACCTCGTCTACGAAGTTGTGGACAACTCGGTCGACGAAGCCCTGGCCGGTCACTGCGATGAAGTGAACGTCGTGATCCACCCGGACAATCGTGTTTCGGTGACGGACAACGGCCGCGGTATCCCGGTCGGCATCATGGAGAAGGAACAGCGCCCCGCGGCCGAAGTCGTCCTGACCGTGCTGCACGCCGGCGGTAAATTCGGTGACGGTGGCGGATACAAAGTCTCCGGCGGACTACACGGCGTCGGCGTTTCCGTAGTCAACGCCCTGTCAGAGGAACTCCACCTCCAGATCCGTACCGATGGTCACTTCTGGGATCAGGATTACGTGCGCGGCGCCCCGCAGGGCGAACTGGCCCAGGGTGAAGCGACCAAGGAACACGGCACCCAGATTTCCTTCCTCGCCGACAACGAAATCTTCGAAGAGGTCGATTACGACTTCACCACGCTGCTCGACCGTCTCCGTGAGACGGCCTTCCTCACCCGTGGCCTCAAGATCGATCTCAAGGACGAGCGTGCGGATGGACAGGAAGTCACCTTCAAGTACGACGGTGGCATCGAGGACTTCGTCCGTTACCTCAACGAGAACAAGGAAGAGATGCACGAAAAAGTCGTGTATTTCGAAGGTGACGAAGAAGAAGGCTCAGTCGAAGTCGCGATGCAGTGGAACTCCTCCTACCAGGAGTCGATCTTCAGTTTCGCCAACAACATCAACACGCATGAGGGTGGCACCCACATGTCCGGTTTCCGCTCGGCGCTGACCAGGACCCTCAACTCCTACGCCCGTGGCAAGGGAATCCTTCGCGAGAAGGACGACAACCTGGCCGGCGAAGACGTGCGCGAAGGTCTCACCGCAGTGATCTCGGTCAAGCTGCACGACCCTCAGTTCGAGGGTCAGACCAAAACCAAACTCGGTAACCAGGAAATTCGTGGACTGGTCGAAGAGACAGTCAACCGGAAACTCGCCGAGTTCCTCGAAGAGAACCCGGGAGAAGCCCGCCGCATCATCACCAAGGCAGTCGAGGCTTCAAGAGCCCGCATGGCGGCCCGCAAGGCCAGGGATCTAACGCGGCGTAAATCGGCGCTGGAAAATTCGACCCTGCCGGGCAAACTCGCTGACTGCACGGTTCGCGACCCGGAGCACGCCGAAATGTTCGTGGTCGAGGGCGACTCGGCTGGCGGCTCGGCCAAACAGGCACGCGATCGCTCAACCCAGGCTGTGTTGCCGCTTCGCGGCAAGATCCTGAACGTCGAAAAGAGCCGGATCGACAAGGTCCTGGCGAATAACGAGATCCAGGCGCTGATCACTGCGATCGGCACCGGCATTCACGACGAGTTCGACCTCGAAGAAGCCCGCTACCACAAGATCATCATGGCGACTGACGCCGATGTCGACGGCGCTCACATCCGGACCTTGATCCTCACTTTCCTCTACCGGCAGATGCAGCCGTTGATCGATGCGGGCTTCGTTTACATCGCCAAGCCACCGCTCTACAAAGTGAAGCGCGGAAACCAGGAGACCTACCTCGACAAGGAATCCGAACTGGAAGAGCTGCTGCTTCGCGACCGCCTTGAGGAGTTCGAAGTCACCGACTCCGAAGGCAAGAGCCTCAAACTCAACAAAAGCCGCTGGCAGAGCTACACCCGCCATTCGAAGGAATACGAAGCATGGTCAACTGCCCTCCAGGCGGAATTCGGCAACGACGTAATTCGTTTCGTTGCCGAATCGAAGATCCTCGATGACGCAGCCACCACGATCGACGAAGTCCGGAAGGTGCTGAGTGCGCCCGACACCGACGAAGACATCTTCCGCACCGAGATCCTTTCGAAAGACGGAGAAGACACCGTGGTCAAGGCGGTCCACCAGAAATCAGGTCTGGCCCGCAACCACACGTTGCCCGCCCGCCTCTTCGAAGGCAACGAATATCGCCGCTTCGCTGACGTCCACGCCCAGCTGCTTTCGGCTTTCGGCCGGCCGCCGTTCCGTGTGACGTACAAGGACCGGTTCGAAGAGGCCCACGGATTCGGTGACCTGCACCGGGCTGTGCTCGACCTGGCCAAGCATGGCGTCCAACTGACCCGATTCAAGGGACTGGGTGAAATGAACGCCGACCAGCTGCGTGAAACCACGATGGATCCGGCCAGCCGCACCCTGCAGCGGGTCACGCTTGAAGACGCGACCGCTGCCGACCAGATCTTCTCGATGCTGATGGGCGACCAAGTGGCGCCACGACGAGATTTCATCGAGACATACGCCAAGGAGGCGAGCAACATTGATGTCTGATTCGCCCCGAATACTTAAACGAGACACGGAGACTGTTGCCTGATGGCGCTTGAAGCACTGACCGGCCACATCGAAGAGCGCGAGCTCGAACTGGAAATGCGTTCGTCCTACATCGATTACGCGATGAGCGTGATCGTCGGGCGCGCCCTCCCGGACGTGCGTGACGGGCTGAAACCGGTCCATCGCCGGGTGCTGTTCGGGATGCACGACCTCGGCCTGCAGCCGAACCGTCCGTACCGAAAGAGCGCGACGATCGTCGGAGAAGTCATGGGCAAGTACCACCCCCATGGCGACGCCTCGATTTACGACACCCTGGTCAGGATGTCGCAGGAGTTCTCCCTGCGTTACCCGCTGGTTGATGGCCAGGGCAACTTCGGCTCGATCGATGATGACTCCGCTGCCGCAATGCGGTACACCGAAGCGAGGCTGACCCGTCTCGCGACGGAGATGCTGCGCGACATCGACTCCGACACGGTTGAGTTCGGGCCGAACTACGACGAGTCGCAGCGTGAACCGCTGGTACTGCCGTCGAGGTTCCCCAACCTGCTGGTCAACGGTGCCTCGGGCATCGCGGTCGGCATGGCCACGAACATCCCGCCGCACAACCTGCCGGAAGTGGCCGGGGCCGTGGCCGCCTACATCGACGATCGGGACATCGACCTCGCCGGGTTGATGGAGCACGTCAAAGGACCGGACTTCCCGGGTGGCGGCATCATGGACCCGAGCAACATCCGTGAGGCCTACGCCACGGGTCGTGGCAGCGTGCGGGTACGCGGCAAAGTCCACTCGGAACCGCTCAAGGGCGGCAAAGACGCGCTGATCGTCACCGAACTGCCCTACACGGTGAAGAAAGGTGGCGACGCGGGATTCATCGTGAAGATCGCCGGCCTGGTCCGTGACAAGACGCTCGAAGGCATTTCCGACCTGCGTGACGAAACCGACCGCACCGGCATGCGCGTAGTGATCGAACTGAAGCGCGGCGCGGTGCCGAACATCGTGCTCAGCAACCTTTACAAGAAGACCCAGCTTCAGACTTCGTTCGGCATGAACATGGTTTCGCTGGTTGAAGGTGTACCGCGGACCCTTGGTCTGCGGGACATGATCAAGTACTACGTCGAGCACCAGCGCGAAGTGGTTACCCGTCGAACCCAGTTCAAGCTGCGCCGGGCCGAAGCACGGGCCCACATTCTCGAAGGCCTGCTGATCGCCCTCGACAACCTCGATGCAGTGATCGCCCTGATTCGCGGATCGGCCGATGCTGACATCGCCCGCCAGGGACTGATCGACCAGTTCGACCTCAGCCGGGAACAGGCCCAGGCCATTCTCGACATGCGACTGCAGAGGCTGACCGCACTCGAGTCGGACAAGATCCGTGAAGAACACGCGGAACTGATGGAACTGATCGGTGAACTGCGCGCGATCCTCGGTGACGAAAACCGCGTTTACGCGATCGTCAAGGAAGAGCTCACCGAAATCACCGAGAAGCACGGTGATGATCGTCGAACCGAGATCCAGCCCTTCGGTGGCGACATCAACATCGAAGATACGATCGCCGAACAGCAGATGGTCGTTTCACTGACCAAGTCCGGCTACGTCAAGCGGATCTCACCTGACTCCTACCGCCAGCAGCATCGCGGCGGAGTTGGCGTGACCGGCATGAACCTGAAGGAAGGCGACTACATCGAGCATCTGCGGATCTGCTCGACACACGACTACCTGCTCTTCTTCAGCAACTTCGGCAAGGTCTATCGCAAGAAGGTCTATGAACTTCCGGAAGGCCTGCGCACCGCCCGTGGAAGCGCCCTGGTCAATCTGCTTCCGTTGCGCGAAGGCGAACAGATCATGGATGTCATCCCGACCCGGGACTTCAAGGAGAACAAGTACCTCGTGTTCGCCACCGCTGAAGGTCAGATCAAGAAAACCCAGTTCATCGATTACAACACCCGTATCGAAGCTGACGGGATAATCGCGATCAAGATCCGT
Source organism: Solirubrobacterales bacterium (assembly GCA_049579585.1). Lineage (GTDB taxonomy): Bacteria > Actinomycetota > Thermoleophilia > Solirubrobacterales > 70-9 > 67-14. Next base: position 18,613 of record JBAUOE010000082.1, read on the forward strand.
GAAGGTGACGAACTGGTTGGCGTTCAGCTGACCTCGGGTGAAGATGACCTGCTGATGGTCTCCAAATCCGGACACGCCTCACGCTTCAATGAAGACCAGGC
>JBAUOE010000083.1:0-47727 GCA_049579585.1 Solirubrobacterales bacterium
GACCACGGCGAACGCGGTAGTCATGCGATTGAAGGCAACCGCGGTCAGCAGGAACGGGATAGCGAGTCCGGCTGAATAGACCGCCAGCAGGAAAGCGCCTTTTGCTGCCGAGTCGGAAAGTGAGGCAGCGGACAGGATCGCCCCGAGGGTAGGGCCGATGCATGGGGTCCAGGCGATCGCGAAAGCTGCCCCCGCGACGATCGGGCCACCCCTGCCGGCTTTCTCCATCAGCGCGTCGAAATGCCACTCCCGGTTCAGCTTCATGAAGAAAAACTGCGAAACGAAAAGCACACCCATCGCGATTATCAGGACGCCAGAGATCGTTTCCAGTAGATCCCGGTGGTCATTCAGCAGCGAACCAAGCTTGGTTGCCGTAAGGCCCATCAAGATGAAGATCGTCGAGAAGCTGGCACAGAATATGAGGCTTGGAACCAGAACCCGGCGCCAGCCGGCGTCCTCGAGTTTGTCAGGAGAGATGCCCGAAACCGCCGAAAGGTAGCCCGGCACCAATGGCAGCACACAGGGCGAAAGGAACGAAACCATGCCCGCTATCAGGGCGGCAAGAAGTCCCACGCCGGCGGCGGGATCGGTGGTGGCCAGAAGGAACATGGAACACGGAGCGTATTGAAGGACGTGTCTGGGCCAACCCTATGATTGGCAGGCAGGTGTTACCTACGGAGGAGAAACTTGTGAGTGCTCAGGCAAATTCGCTGAACGGAAAGATCGTTGCGATCACCGGTGGTGCGGGAGGCATCGGAATGGCGACATCAAAAGCACTGGCCCGGTCAGGAGCGAAAGTTTCGATCGGGGACCTGAACCATGCCGCGGCTGAAGAAGCCGCCGGGCAACTCGGGCACGGGCACCTGGGTGGTCGTGTGGACGTCACCGACGCCGAATCATTCGAAGCGTGGATTGAGCGGACCGAAGCCGAGATGGGACCGGTGGATGTGTTGATCAACAACGCCGGAGTAATGATCCTCAACACATTCGAGGACGAACCCGAAGAAGTTGCCGCCCTGACGATCTCGGTGAACCTGAATGGTGTGATCAACGGCTGCAAAATCGCAATTCGCCGGATGAAGCCCCGCCGACAGGGCAGAATCGTGAACATCGCCTCGCAGGCAGGCAAGGCAGGCTTCCCGGGAGGCGCGACCTATTGCGCGACCAAGTTCGCCGTGGTTGGTCTGAGCGACGCGATCAGGAACGAACTTCACGACACCGGTGTCGGGGTGACCACAGTCATGCCCGGGGCTGTGGAAACGGAACTTGGTGCCGGGCTGGGCAAGGCCCGCGGAGTGGATCTGCTCAAACCCGAAGAGGTCGCTGACGCAATCGTTCGCGCGATCATCAAAGGGGAGAGCGAGGTTTTCCTGCCGCGTTACACGCCACTCATCACCAAGCCGATATCCCTGCTGCCGGCCGCGGGACGTGATTTTGTGCTGAGGGCGATGAATGCCGACAAGGTGCTCACCGATGTCGACGAACAGCGGCGGGCTGACTATGAGGCGAGAGCGGGGACCGGCGATGTTTAACCAACGGGACATGTAGGCAAAAGGAACCTTCGGTATCCTTTCCGAGTGGACTGGCTCAGGCCCGTAGGTGGGTTGGACCGTTAGATCCACCGCAATCCGACCATCGATAAGCCCGCGCCGGCGCTGAAAGCGCGTGATAATGACTGATTTCGTCTCGTCGTCCCCGTCCTCAGACGGTCTGTACGACCCCACATTTGAACATGATGCCTGCGGTGTCGCCATGGTTGCGCGACTCGATAACGAGGCGAGCCATGATGTCGTCTCGAAGGGCCTGCTCGCCCTCGAGAACCTCGAGCACCGTGGCGCGGCCGGAGCTGACGCCAGCACCGGAGACGGAGCCGGAATCCTGCTGCAGATACCCGATGCTTTCTTCCAGGAAGAAGCGGGAATCCCGTTGCCTGCTGCCGGTAGCTACGGGGTCGCGATGTGCTTCCTTCCGCAGGACGCAACCCGCAAGGAAGAGCTCAAGGCACTGATTTCCGGTGTGGCCGAAGAAGAAGGCCAGACCGTTCTCGGCTGGCGCGACGTACCGGTGGATACCGGGCACGTCGGCGACTCCGCCAACCTGAGCCGTCCGGACGTGTCGCAGCTTTTCGTTGGTGCCTCCGATGAACTTGCCGGAGACCAGGACGCGTTCGAACGCAAGCTTTACGTGATCCGCCGGGTCTGTGAAAAGAAGGTCGGCGAGGAGCTCTACATCGCTTCGCTTTCTTCGCGGACGATCGTCTACAAGGGCATGCTCACCAGCTATCAGGTGCCCGGTTTTTACCCAGAACTTCGTGACGAGCGGGTCCGGTCAGCAATGGCCCTCGTCCATTCACGTTTCTCCACGAATACTTTCCCCAGCTGGGCCCTCGCGCATCCGTTCCGGCTGATCGCACACAACGGTGAAATCAACACCCTGCGCGGCAACATCAACTGGATGCGGGCCCGCGAATCGCAGCTCACCTCGGAGCTGTTCGGCGACGACCTCGACAAGATCACGCCGGTGGTCAGGCCGGACGGCTCGGATTCGGCGACTTTCGACAATGTGCTCGAACTGTTGATGCTTTCCGGGCGTTCGCTGCCGCACGCCGCGATGATGATGATCCCCGAGGCCTACCGGAACCGGGAGGACCTTTCTGAGGAACTCAAAGGTTTTTACGCCTACCAGGCTTGCCTCATGGAACCCTGGGACGGTCCCGCGGCCGTCTGCTTCACCGACGGCCGGGTAATCGGAGCAACGCTCGACCGCAACGGGCTGCGTCCGGGACGCTGGGTCGAGACCAAGGACGGCATGGTCGTTCTCGGCTCGGAAATCGGACTGCTGGACATCGAACCGGAAAACATCAAACGCCTCGGCCGACTCCAGCCGGGCAAGCTCTTCCTGGTCGATCTCGAGAAGCACCGGATCATCGCCGACGAAGAAGTCAAGCACGAAATCGCCAGTGCCAAGCCATATGCCGAATGGTTCGACCGGTCATCGGTCCATTTCGATGACCTGCCCACTGCCTACGTGACCATGACCGGGGTCCAGCCGACCCCGCGCAGGCAACTCGCGTTCGGATACACCCAGGAAGACCTGCGGGTGCTGATTGCGCCGATGGCCGCAACTGGCGCCGAACCGACCGGCTCGATGGGCAACGACACCGCCCTGCCGGTGCTCTCGGATAACCGTCCTCCGCTCTACAACTACTTCAAGCAGCTTTTTGCGCAGGTCACGAACCCGCCGGTAGACCCGATTCGCGAAGAGGTAGTGATGAGCCTCGCGGTCGGGGTCGGCAGCGAACTCAACCTGCTGTCCGAAACCGAGCAGCACGCACACCAGCTTTGCCTGGACCAGCCGATCCTGATGAATCAGGAACTCGAAACGATCCGCCACGTCAACCACGACATCTTCCAGGCTGACACGATCGACATCACCTGGGATGTGGCGGAGGGTCCGGAAGGACTCGCCGCCCGGATGCAGGCCGTATGCGAAGAAGCTGAAGAAGCGATCGAGCGTGGCTTCAACATCATCATTCTCTCCGACCGCCGTTCGGGCCCGCGCCGGGTCCCGATTCCAGCCCTGCTGGCCGTCAGCGGCGTTCACCATCACCTGGTTAAGGCGGGAACCCGCCTGCGCGCCGGTCTGGTCCTTGAATCCGGGGAACCGCGCGAAGTTCACCACATGGCAACCCTGATCGGTTACGGCTGCAGCGCAATCAACCCGTATCTGATGCTGGACTCAGTCGATGACCTCGTGGTCGAAGGCCGTGTTCCCGACATGGATTCGCCTGACAAAGCGCAGCGCAACGTGGTCAAGGCGATCGGCAAGGGACTGCTCAAGACAATTTCCAAGATGGGCATTTCGACGATCCAGTCCTATTGCGGTGCCCAGATCTTTGAAGCGGTTGGCCTCGACCATGAACTGGTCGACAAATACTTCACCGGTACTTCATCCCGGATCGGTGGCATCAGCCTCGAAGTAATCGCGAAAGAGACGATGGACCGGCATGCCTCGGCATTCCCCGGCAGCCACGAAGATCTGCTGCCGGTCGGCGGCGTTTACGCCTGGCGCCGTGACGGTGAGTTCCACCAGTGGAACCCTGAAACCATCGCTCTGGTCCAGCATGCCGTGCGGGGAACCGGTGGCGACGCCCAGGAGAAATACGACGAATTTGCCGAACAGGTAAATGAGACCGCGGTGAAGCGGGCAACCCTGCGCGGTCTGTTCAAACTGAAGGAATCGGACAATCCGATTCCGCTGGAAGAAGTTGAACCGGCGTCGGAGATCGTCAAACGTTTCGCAACCGGAGCGATGTCGCTCGGCTCGATTTCGCGGGAATCCCACGAGAACCTGGCGATCGGAATGAACCGCCTTGGCGGTAAATCGAATACCGGCGAGGGCGGGGAAGACCCGGTTCGTTTCGAACGCGATGCGAACGGTGACCTGCGCCGGTCCGCGATCAAGCAGGTGGCGTCCGGCCGTTTCGGAGTGACCATCCATTACCTGTCGAATGCCGACCAGCTCCAGATCAAGATGGCTCAGGGCGCGAAGCCCGGTGAGGGCGGCCAGTTGCCCGGCCACAAGGTTGATCAGTACATCGGGTCGGTACGGCACACGACCCCGGGTGTGACGCTGATTTCACCGCCGCCGCATCACGACATCTACTCGATCGAAGACCTGAAACAGCTGATTTACGACCTGCGCTGCGCGAACCCGAAAGCATCGGTTTCGGTCAAGCTCGTGTCCGAAGTCGGAGTCGGCACCGTTGCCGCCGGCGTCGCCAAAGCCAATGCCGATCACGTTCTGATCGCCGGCCATGACGGTGGAACCGGCGCTTCGCCGCTTTCATCAATCCAGTCAGCCGGCATGCCCTGGGAAATCGGCCTCGCCGAAACCCAGCAGACGCTGATCAAGAACGACCTGCGTTCCCGGATCAGGGTCCAGACCGACGGCCAGCTCAAAACCGGTCGTGACGTGGTGATAGCGGCCCTTCTGGGAGCCGACGAGTATGGATTCTCGACCGCGCCTCTGATCGCCACCGGCTGCATAATGATGCGGGCCTGCCACCTGAATACCTGTCCGGTGGGAATCGCGACCCAGGATCCCGAATTGCGCAAGCGGTTCAAGGGCCAGCCTGAGCACGTGGTGAACTACTTCTTCTTCGTCGCCGAAGAAGCACGCAAAGTCATGGCTTCGCTCGGGGTCGCCAAGCTCGATGACCTGATCGGACGGGTTGAACTGCTTTCCGCCGATGATGCCGTTGATCACTGGAAGGCCAGGGGGATTGATCTGTCGAACATCCTCGCTTACCCCAGCGACGTGCCGGATGATGCCCCGCGTCGCCAGATGGTGGATCAGGAATCACCGCTCGACGACAACCTTGACTGGAAACTGATCGATGCCGCCCGGGAAGCGATCGACAGTGGCACCCCGGTCGAATTCGACACCGATGTACGTAACGTCGACCGCTGCGTGGGAGGCATCCTCTCGAACGCGATTGCCACTAAACACGGCGCCGATGGACTTGCCGAAGACACCATCAAGGTGAACATGCGCGGCGCTGCCGGACAGTCATTCGGTGGCTGGCTGGCCCCGGGGGTCAGTTTCTCCCTGCGCGGCGAAGTCAACGATTACGTTGGCAAGGGACTTTCCGGCGGCACGATCGCCGTTGCTCCGCCTGAGGGGATCTCCTATGTCCCGGAAGACAACGTGATTGTCGGTAACACCGCCCTGTATGGCGCGACCCGTGGTCGCGCGTTCTTCCGCGGTATCGGTGGCGAAAGGTTCGCTGTCCGGAACTCCGGGGCAGTGGCGGTAATCGAAGGCGTCGGCGACCATGGCTGTGAATACATGACCGGTGGAGAGGTCGTGGTGCTCGGAAAGACAGGTCGTAACTTCGCGGCGGGCATGAGCGGCGGTATCGCTTACGTCCTTGATGAAGATGGTGATTTCAGCACCAAGGTGAACCCGACGATGACCAACCAGATCGAGGAGCTCGACGAAGCCGACCTGCTTGGTTTGCGCAACCTAGTTTCGGAACATCTCGACCGCACCGGATCGGCAGTGGCGAAACGCCTGCTCGATGACTGGTCGCAGAGCTCCGGGAAGTTTGTGAAGGTATTTCCGGCGGACTACAAACGGGTCCTGGCTGAACTTGAAGAATCGAAGATGGATCCGGTGGAAGTCATCGGTGAACCCCAAGTGGTTACCACCGCAGAGAAGGACGCATAAATGGGCAAGCTAGGCGGGTTTCTCCAGATCGAACGTTCCGGCATCCCATATCGTGATCCGAAGGAACGGATCGACGATTACAGCGAGTTCGTGGTCGAACGCAGCGAAGAAGAACTCTCCGAGCAGGGTGCACGCTGCATGGATTGCGGAGTGCCTTTCTGCCACAACGGCTGTCCCGTCGGCAACCTGATCCCTGACTGGAACGACCTCGTTTACAACGGACGTTGGCAGGATGCCAGCCGTCAGCTTCACGCGACCAACAACTTCCCCGAGTTCACCGGACGACTCTGCCCGGCACCTTGCGAGGCGTCCTGTGTGCTCGAAATCCGTGAGAACGAGGCGGTCACGATCAAGCAGATCGAACAGACCATCGTCGATCGAGCCTGGAAAGAGGGCTGGGTCAGGCCGAAGCCACCGAAACGCGAAACCGGCCATACCGTGGCCGTTGTTGGTTCGGGACCGGCTGGCATGGCTGCCGCGCAGCAGCTTCGAAGGAACGGTCATACGGTCACTCTGTTCGAACGTGATGAAGCGGCCGGGGGACTTGTCCGTTTCGGCGTGCCCGATTTCAAGATCGAGAAGACAGTGGTTGAACGCCGGGTCCAGCAGCTGATCCACGAAGGCGTAACCGTGCGATGTGGCGTTGACGTCGGGGTTGACATCACCGTTGAGGAGCTCAACGAGAAGTTCGATGCGGTTGTGCTCGCCACCGGATCCCGCGTGCCGAGGGACCTGCCGGTTCCGGGTCGCGAACTTGAAGGCGTCCATTTCGCGATGGACTACCTCTACATCCGGAATCGCTGGCTTGCTTCCGAGGTTGGCCCGAAGCCGCTCGCCGCGCCGCCCGAACCGGGAACGATTTCGGCCAAGGGCAAGAACGTGGTGGTGATTGGCGGTGGTGACACCGGTGCCGACTGCGTCGGTCATTCGATCCGCGAGGGTGCCCTCGAAGTGGTTCAGCTTGAACTCCTGCCTGAACCGTCCGAACAGCGTCCGGATTCAACCACTCCTTGGCCCCTGTGGCCCCAGAAGTTCCGTCTTTCTTACGCCATGGAAGAAGCGCTGGCCGTGGAGAAAGGTGAACAGGATTTCTCTGTCACCACGACTCACATCAGTGGCGAGAACGGCAAAGTTACGACGCTGCATGCCGCCCGGGCCGAAGATGCCCCTCCGTTCGGCCCGGTCGAAGGCACCGGGTTTGAAATCAAGGCCGACCTGATCCTGCTGGCGATGGGCTTCCTCCATCCTGAACCCGAACTGCTCGACGGAATCGGTGTCGACAAGGATGGTCGCGGCAACATCAAGGCCGGGACCTATGAAACTTCCGTACCTGGCGTTTTCGCTGCTGGTGATGCGCGGCGTGGTCAGTCGCTGATCGTCTGGGCGATCAACGAAGGACGGCAGTGCGCCCGCATGGTTGACCGTTATCTGGGCACTGTGCCCCTGCACCGGAACATCCACACGGGGAACGTCGAGCCCGCTGACAGCGGTCCCGAAGGTCCGCCGAACCACGTTTCACCAGGCATGGGCCCGGATCCGGGCGTTTCCGCCGGCCGCGCCCTGGAGACCTGAGCCGCTTTCAGATTGGCGGTGCCGGCTGACCGTCGGTCTTGCCGGCAGCTGTATGCGTTCAGGACTTGGTGGTTCGTCGCAGCAGCAGTATCACGCCGACGCCGGCACTGATGATCGATCCGGCGAAGATTCCGATCTTCGCGGTTTCGACGATCTCCGGCAGGGTGTAGGCCAGTTCGGAGATGAACAGGGAGACGGTGAAGCCGATTCCGCCAAGGGCCGCAATTCCCCAGACATGCCCTGGGGCCACGTCTTCCGGGGCTTTGGCAATGCCGAGTTTCTGCGCAGCGAAAATTGCGAGGCTGATTCCGAATGTCTTGCCGACAACCAGACCCAGCACGACACCCCAGAAGATCGAACTGACTGCCGCGTCGGAAAGAACGGTCGCGTTGATCACGATGCCCACGTTGGCAAGGGCGAATAACGGCACGATTATCAGCGCCGAATAGGGGTGGAGGCTGTGTTCCAGCTTTTCGAGGACATGACGTCCATTGATCGGCCGGGCCGGGGTGAGCAGCCCGAGCAGCACTCCGGCGATCGTGGCGTGAACCCCGGATTCGAAGAAACCGAGCCACACGACAATTCCGATGCCGACGTAGGGGGCGATCCGGGTGACGTTGAGCTTCTGCATCAGCAGCACGACCAGCAGTGCGCCAACGCCCAGGGCCAGCCATGTGAAGCTGATGCCGTCCGTATAGAAGATCGCGATGACGGTGATCGCAATGATGTCGTCAACGATGGCGATTCCGAGCAGCAGGAGCCGCACACCCGCCGGGATCCGACTGCCCATGATCGCCAGTACGGCAACCGCGAAGGCGATGTCGGTTGCCATCGGAATCGCCCAGCCGTGGATTCCGGTGCTGTTGCCAAGGTTGATCAGGAGGAAGATCGCGGCCGGCAGGATCACGCCGCCGGCAGCCGCGATGAATGGCAGGGTGGCTTTGGACCGGTCGTTTAGTTCCCCGACTGCGAGTTCCCGCTTGATTTCCAGCCCGACGACGAAGAAGAAGATCGCCATCAATGCATCGTTGACCCAATGCTGAAGGTCATCGGAAATGCTGAAGTCACCGATACCTATCGAGAGCTCAGTGCCCCAGAAGGCTGTGTAGGAATCGCCGAACGGTGCGTTTGCCCAGATCAGGGCGGCGAGGGCCGCGAAAAGCAGGACTATGCCGCCGGAGACTTCGCTTCGGACGAACTGGGCTCCGGCATCCTTCCAGGATGTATCCGGGTCTGTAATGGGGTTAGCCATCGAAAATCACATCCTTCACTGCTTTCACACGGGACGCAATTTCCCGGATTGAACTTTTGATTCCCTGATAACCGTATCCATGGAGGTCGGAGGACACCCCTTCGGCATCAATTCCGGCCGCATCCGCGAGGAAAAGCGCACGCTTCATGTGGAAACCCTGGGTCACTATCAGGGCATCCTTTACGTCGAAGTCATTGCGGGCACGTTTCATCGAAAGGTCGGTGTTGAGCCCTCCATTGTCCTTTTCGATTGCCTGGGCGGGAACACCATCGGCGAGCAATGTCTCTTTCATGGTCTGAGGCTGGTTGAGTCCGTTCTGGTCGGGTGCACCGGAAACGATTATTCGCTCAACCTTTCCGGCCTGCCAGAGGTTGTTTCCCTGGGCAACCCGGTCGGCGAGCATCTTGCTCATCGAACCATCCGGGTTCACTTTGGCACCGAGGACGATGGCCGCATCAGAAGGGCTTGCCTCTTCAGCGCTGGACACGATGGTGGCGTTGCCTTTGATCAGGACGTAGGCGTTGGCTGCGACGACCAGCAGGACAAGTGCTGACAGCACCGAGGTGACAACAACCAGGCTCCGACGGTGCCGTTTGAAGAAAGATGTGCGACTGGTCGGTGATTCCACCCGGCCACGCTATCAACGTGAAGGGCAGGCTTCGTACACTCCTGACGATGGCTTCTCACGAACACGGGCACTCCCACGACTCCGGCCACGGTCACAGCCACGGTGCGGGCGCACACCGGGGCACCGACCGGCGCGCGTTGCTCATCGCCGCGGGATTGACCACCACCTTCATGGTGGTCGAAGCGGTTGGTGGAATCATCACCGGCAGCCTCGCGCTGCTTGCTGACGCGGGTCACATGCTTTCCGACAGTTTCTCGCTGTTTCTGGCGCTGGGTGCGGTGATGCTTGCGGCAAGGCCCGTCACCTCCAGGCGCACTTTTGGTTTCAACCGGGCTGAGATCCTCGCCGCTCTTGTCAACGGCGTGCTGCTCGTCGTGGTGTCGGTCTGGGTGATTGTCGAAGCGATCAGGCGGCTGGGAGAACCGGTAGAGATCCTCGGTGGCGGCATGCTCGCTATCGCGGTTGCCGGCCTGCTGATCAACCTGGTTACCGCCTGGGTGCTTTACCGCTCCGCCGGGGAAAGTCTCAACGTAAAGGCCGCGTTACGTCACGTGATGGCGGACGTTGCCGGTTCGGTCGGGGTGATTATTGCCGCCTTGATCATTCTCGCTACTGGCTGGCAGGCGGCCGATGCAATCGTGTCTATCCTGATTTCGATCCTGATTGCGGCGAGTGCCTGGTCGATTCTTCGTGAATCGGTTGATGTGCTGCTGGAGGCGGCACCTGAAGGCATGGACACCGAGGAGATCGGCTATGCGATGGCGGCAGTGCCGAACGTCGATCAGGTTCATGACCTCCATGTCTGGCAGATCACGTCGGGCTTTCCGACCCTTTCGGCCCACGTCCTGGTCGGGGCGGGAAAGGATTGCCACGGAGCACGAAGGGACCTTGAGATCCTGCTGAAGGACCAGTTCCAGATCGAGCACACAACGCTCCAGGTGGAACACACCGTTTCGAAAGAACCGCTCAGAATCGACACTGGCGCGTAGCCGTCGCCGGAACTTCGGGGCGTGGGTGCCGCGGCCGGGATACCACAAACTCGAAGTAACGAATCTGGCGTCCGAAACCCCCGGTACCGTCTGGTTTGTGAGTTGGCACTCCGGGCGGTTGGCCGCCTTCGACATCGAAACCACTGGGACCGATACGGAGAATGACCGTATCGTTACGGCCGCGGTCAGCGTGGTTGGTGGCGGGGAAGAGACCATCAGCACCAACTGGCTGGTCGATCCCGGGGTCGAGATACCGGCTGAAGCCACTGCGGTCCACCGGATCACTACGGAACGCGCCCGTGGCGAAGGGCTGCCCGCCGATCAGGCGGTATTCGAGATCACTGAGCATCTTGCCGAACTCACTGCCGGACGAATTCCGATTGTTGCTTTCAACGCTCGTTTCGATCTGACCATCCTTGATCGCGAAGCGAGGCGTTACGACCAGGAAACACTGATCGATCTGATCGGTGGCCCCGAAGCGCTCCTGGTGGTTGATCCGTACGTCCTTGACAAGCAGTACAACCGATTCCGCAAGGGAAGGCGGACTCTGAGTGTCCTTTGTGAGGCATACGGGATTCCGCTTGACGATGCGCATGCCGCTGACGCCGACGCGCTGGCTGCCGCCCGGCTCGCCTGGAAGCTCGGCAACATCATCGATGAACTGGGTGCTCTTGACCTCGATTCCCTCCATGCTGCCCAGATCACCTGGGCTGCCGAACAGGCCGAGTCGCTTTCCAAGTATTTCGCTGAGCAGGGCCGATCCGAACGGATCGAAGGAGCATGGCCGGTAGTTCCGGCCGAAGCGGCCGTCACCGAACTGGCCGGGCCGCATTCGGTGGCACCTGCCGCCTGAAGCTCGATTCAAAAGATGGCAAATCGAGCTTGAAGCTCTGTGGGGTCTGACCCCGGGCGCTCCCGGCGGTCCACTTCCGGGAGAATCGATCAAATGAGCGCCAAGATCACTAACGGGGAGAACGAACCCGAACTGGAAGTGGTCGAACTCGACCCGCAGCAGGAACGCACCCTGCTCGACGAAATGGGTGGGGTCCAGGGAATCGCTGATTCAAGCCTTCCCGGACTGCTCTTCGTCGCCGTTTACAGCCTGTCCGGATCCGACCTTCAACTGGCCGCGATCGCCGCGGTCGGGCTCGGCGCGCTGATCGGCGTTTTCCGGTTGCTCAGGGGCGAATCGGCCAAATATGCCGGTGCCGGATTCATCGGCGTAGCGATCGCCGGTTTCTTCGCAACGAGGACCGGAAAGGCAGAGGACTTCTTCTTGCCGGGCCTGCTCTTCAACGCGGGCTACGCGTTCGCCTACCTGATTTCGATCATCGTCCGGTGGCCGCTCATCGGTGTTTTTCTCGGTCCGCTCATGGGTGTAGGGATGTCGTGGCGTAAAGATCCGGAAAGGGTTCGGTTGTTCAGTCAGGCGAGCTGGGTCTGGGTCGGCATGTTCATCGCCCGACTGGCCGTCCAGTTGCCGTTTTACCTGTCCGGTTCGCTGCTGGCCCTCGGCATCGCCAAGACCGCCATGGGCCTTCCACTTTTCGCCGTGACCATCTGGTTGACCTACCTGATCCTGAAACGTGGAGGCATTGATTTGAAGGAAATCACGGTCTCCAGGGACTCCGCCCGGACCCAGTAAAGAAGGTCGGCCACCAAAAGCGGTACAATGCCCGGCCGACTTTGTCTCCCACCCCCTCACCACCAAAAGCACGCCGCAAAGCCAGATCTGCCGGCGGAGCTGGCGGCTCGAACTCCAAGAAGGCCCGCAACGCGGCCAACGTCCGTCTGCGGCTGGAAGTGCCGGGGGATAATTACGGTGAGGATAATTTCCAGATCATCGTGCAGGCCCACCGCCCGAACGCACCGGAAGAATTCTTTGATGTTTCCGAAGTCTGGAACGAAGACAAGGAGAAGTTTGGTTCCCGCGGTCGGATCGACACGACCCTGGGGGTCGGCATGGCGGCCGCCGCCTGGGCACCGCTGAGGCGCCTGCTTGAGGCTGATGTCCCTGACCGGCTGGAAATCACTGATTCAGAAGTCGGTGAACTGCTTGATGGCGCGGCTGAACGGCTCGATCATTCCGGGGTTGGAGTTACCTGGGATCCGCAGCTTGACCACTCGCTCGATGCCAAGGTCGTGGTTGGCACCACCGGAGGCCTGAGCCAGAGCGTTCCCGATGTTTTCGACGATTCGGCACTTCAGGGTTTCTCCTGGCAGCTTTCGATCGATGACACCCCGCTGACGAATGAAGAGACCGACGTCCTGGTGCGTTCGGGCCGTCCCGTGGTCTGGCTGCGTGGCAAGTGGGTGCTGGTCCCGCCAATCCAGACCCAGCGGGCAATCAAGCCTGACCTGAAGCCGCTCACCGCGATCGATGCCCTGAGCGTGGCGTTGACCGGCAGCACCGTCGTCGATGGCCGCACGGTTGAAGTGAAAGCCAGCGGATGGGTGGCGGCCCTTCGGGAACAGATCACCGGGTCGGGGGACGAAGAGCAGATCCCGCCGCCGGAATCACTCAATGCCACTTTGCGCGAGTACCAGCTGGAAGGTGTTCGCTGGCTGCATCGCATGACTTCGCTGGGACTGGGCGGCTGCCTGGCCGATGACATGGGCCTCGGCAAGACGGTGATGCTGATCGCGCTTCACCTCCATCGCCGCCTCAACCCGGCAACGAGCGGTCCTACACTGGTCGTTTGCCCGGCCTCTCTGCTCGGCAACTGGGAACGTGAAATCCACCGTTTCGCGCCAAGCGAAAACGTCCGTCGTTATCACGGCGGGGGACGCACCCTGGATGGGGTAGAGGACGGCTTCGTTCTCACCACATACGGAACCATGCGACTGGATGCGGACCATTTCGAGTCAGTCAAGTGGGGTTTGCTGGTTGCCGACGAAGCCCAGCACGTAAAGAACCCCCGGTCGGCCGGGGCCCAGGCGCTGCGCACGATCCCGGCCCGTTCACGGGTGGCTTTGACCGGCACCCCGGTCGAGAACAACCTTTCCGAACTTTGGGCAATCCTCGACTGGACCACCCCTGGCCTTCTGGGAACACATGGTTCGTTCCGCAAGAAGTGGGGCGATCCGATCGAACTCGAAGGCCGCGAGAAAGCCACCAAGCTGCTCTCGAAGCTCGTCCGTCCATTCCTGCTCCGGCGTCGCAAGTCGGATCCCGGAATCGCCCCTGAACTTCCGCCGAAAACGATCACTGACCAGCCGGTGGGCCTCACCGACGAACAGATCAAGCTTTACGAGCGGGCAGTCAAGGAAAACATGATGCAGATCCGCAGCAGCGATGGGATCAACCGTCGTGGCCTCGTTCTGAAGCTGCTCACGTCCCTGAAGCAGATCTGCAACCACCCGGCCCAGTACCTGAAGGAAGAGAGCGGTCCGCTGACGGAGCGTTCAGGCAAGCTCGAACTGCTCGACGAGTTGCTCGACACCATCCTGACCGAGGACGGGGCAGTGCTTGTCTTCACCCAGTATGTGGCCATGGCGAAGCTACTGAAACGTCATCTCGATGAGCGCGAAATCGCCAATCAGCTGCTTCACGGTGGAACCGCCGTGAACATGAGGGAAAAGATGGTCGATCGTTTCCAGGCGGGAGAGGTTTCCGTGTTCCTGCTCTCCCTGAAAGCTGCCGGCACCGGCTTGAACCTGACCCGGGCCGATCACGTCATCCATTTCGACCGCTGGTGGAATCCGGCCGTGGAAGAGCAGGCAACGGACCGGGCGCACCGCATCGGGCAGACCCGGCCGGTCCAGGTTCACCGCTTGATCGCGGAAGGAACCATCGAAGACCGGATCGCATCGATCCACGATGTGAAACGGGAACTGGCCGACGCGATCGTCAGTTCCGGCGAGTCCGCCTTGACTGAACTTTCGAATGAAGATCTGGCTGACCTGGTCGAATTGCGCAACGCTGGTTGACCTTCACCGGAATGGGCTTAGACTCATGAGCCATGGACCTGACTTTTTCGCCTGAAGAACTGGATTTCAGAGACGAACTGCGTACCTGGCTGGAAGCAAACGTGCCGGGGGAGGAACCGCAGGGAGACGAAGATGAGCTCTATGCCTTCCGGAAGGAATGGCAGCGCACGCTTTACGATTCAGGGTGGGCAGCAGTCCACTGGCCACAGGAGCACGGCGGTCGCGACGCGACCCTGATGCAGTCGGCGATCTTTTTCGAAGAAATGGGCCGGGTCGGGGCACCGTTGCCAGCGAATGTCCTGGGCTTGCTGCTGGCCGGGCCGACGATCATGGCCTGGGGGACCCAGGAGCAAAAGGACCGCTATCTGAGCCCGATCCTTTCTGCCGAGGAGATCTGGTGTCAGGGCTTTTCGGAACCCGAAGCCGGTTCCGACCTGGCGGCTGTCAAGACCCGCGCCGTGCGCGACGGCGATGAGTGGGTGGTTACCGGTCAGAAAGTCTGGACCAGCGGAGCCCAGTACTCAAAGTGGTGCATGCTTGTTGCCCGGACCGATCAGGATGCCTCGAAACACAAAGGCCTTTCCTATTTCCTGATGGACATGGAGCAGGCAGAAGTACAGGTCCTGCCATTGGTCCAGATCACCGGTGAAGCCGAATTCAACGAGCTTTTCATCGAGGAAGCCCGGATTCCCCATGCCAACATGCTGGGCGGGGAAGGCAACGGCTGGAACGTTGCGCTCACGACCTTGATGAACGAACGCTCGGGACTTGGTTTTTTCCTTCAGGTCAGGTTGCGTCAGCTGCTCGACAAGCTGGTCGCCGAGGCGGTAACGAACGGTTCGATTGACGACCCGGTGATCGCTCAGGGGCTGGGGGACATGCTCGAACGCACCGAAACCCTGCGTCTCACCGCATATCGCGGACTGAGCACCATCGAGAAGTACGGTCAGCCAGGACCGGAAGGTTCACTTACCAAGTGGCTCTGGTCGGAAACCAACCAGATGATGGCTCAACTGGCAGTGGACGTTGTTGGTCCCGATGCGCTCAGCAACGGCAGCCCCTGGGCCTACGAATTACTCAGGTCCCGTGGCAACTCGATTGAAGGTGGCACCACGGAAATACTCAAGAACATAATCGCCGAGCGGGTCCTCGGACTACCGCGGAAGTAGGCAGATATGCAATTTGACTTCACAGACGACCAGCACGAAATCAAGCGCACCGCCAAGGATCTGCTCGCGCAGCGCTCAACCATGGAAAAGGTCCGTGTTGCCGCCGAATCCAAGTCCTACGACAAGGCCCTCTGGACGGAACTGAGCGAACTCGGCTGGCCCGGGGTGGCGATTTCGGAGGAGTTCGGTGGCGGTGGACTAGGCGTAATCGAGCTCGCAACTTTGCTGGAAGAGAGCGGATTCAGTCTGGCGAACTCGCCGTTCCTGGCTTCGGCGGCCTGTGCGATTGCGATTCAGGAAGCCGGCACCGATTCGCAGAAAGCCGAGTGGCTGCCGAAACTGGCTGCGGGTGAAGTCACCGGCAGTTTTGGCGTCGAAGGAGAGATCTTTCCCGACGTTGCTGACGCGGACGTAATCGTGGCGGTGGCTGCTGATGGCCAGTCCGCCCGTCTGGTTGCCCCGGCTGATGCCGGCATAACCGAGATCGAAACGATTGACCCGACCCGGCGATATGGCAAGGTTGCGCTGGCCAGCGGCGGCGACGGAATGCCCGGGGATGTGGCTTCGGCCCAATCTGTCGCGGCTGTCATCACGGCGGCGGAACTGGTCGGGATCTGTGCTCGATCGCTCGAGATGACCGTTGAGTACGTGAAGGAGCGCAAGCAGTTCGGGCGTCCGGTCGGTTCGTTCCAGGCGGTCCAGCACCGCTGTGCCCAGATGCTGCTCCACACGGAGGGGGCCCGATCGGTTACTTATTACGCCGCCTGGGCGGCCGATGCAGACCGGTCGTTGCTGGCCAAGGCTTCCGCCCTGGCCAAGGGCTCCGCTTCAAGGGCAGGCATTGAAACCACCAGTTCGGCGATCCAGGCCCATGGCGGGATCGGGTTCACCTGGGAAGCGGACATCCACTGGTTTTACAAGCGCGCCCAGCTCGATGCGGCCTATCTGGGCGGCGCGAAGTCACACCGGGCGAAGCTGACAAGCCTGGCGGCAGCCGAGGTTCAGTCGGGCTGAAGTCCCGTTTGACGGATCGTGATGTTCAATCGCCCGGTGTCAAGGCCGATATCGGGCGGCCCGGTTCGTGGCATTACCTTGGTTACGCCGTGGTAGGCGAGCCGTGCCGGACCGCCAAAGACGAACAGGTCGCCTGATCTCAGCTCAAGGTCCGTATACGGACGGTTCCGGGTTTCGGTGTTGCCGAACCGGAATATGCAGTTGTCACCGAGGCTGAGCGATACCACCGGTGCCCCCGAGCATTCATCCTTGTCCTGATGCTGCCCCAGTTTCGCGTCCGCTCCGTAGAAGTTGATCAGGGCCGCATCGGGTTGATACGAGGCGTATTCCGAGGTGTCGCCAAGAGCTTCTTTGACCGCGTCCCTCGCAAGGGTTCGCATCCAGTCGGGGAAAGCGGCTGCTTCCTGACCGGCTTCATTCACTTTCACGTAGCGGTAGGGGATCCAGTGCCAGCCCAGGCAGACCATCTGGAGGGACATGGTTGCGCCGCTCGGCAGGGTGGGAGAGGCCATGGGTACGGGGCCTTTCGCCCAGTCCCGGCAGGCCTCAACCAGCTCTCGCTGTCTCGATTGATCGAGCCAGTCCGGCACGTGGACTGCCCCTTCCGTGAGTTCGGTGCGTTCCCGTGGCAGCAACTCGTTCAAACCGCTGTTTTTTCCATCTCGAGCAGCTGCTCTTTCATCGCTGTGCCACCGAGGTACTTGCCAATCTGCCCATCTGTCTTCAGTACCCGGTGACAGGGCACGACTATCGGCAGGGGATTGTGGGCGAGGGCAGACCCGGCCGCTCGCACAGCTTTGGGGCTGCCGGCCACGGTCGCCACGTCGCGATAGGAACGGGTTTCCCCATACGGAATCGATTCAGTTGCGTCCAGTACCAGACGCCTGAAACCTTGGGTCAGCTGCCAGTCAAGCTTGACTGTGAACCCTCTGCGTTTGCCGCTGAAGTACTGGTCAAGCTGGTTTCTGGCCAGTTTGATCTGAGGTCGTGACCCTTTGAGGATTTTTGGCGAGATCCGTGCCGCCAGATCTTCGAGAACGGCCTTTTCGTCTTCGGCGGAAAGCCCGACCCTGACCAATCCTTTGCTCGTGGATCCGATCAGCAAGGGTCCGAAAGGCGATTCGTGCGTTTCGTAGGAAACATCAACCAGGCCCCGTTTGCGGGCACTCGCGGTGAACTCGGTCAGGATCCGGTTCCAGTCGGAGGGGGCAGCCCCTTCGTCCGGGCCGAGCAGTGCTTCGACACGCTGATCATGGATTTCGTTCATCTCCATGCCTCATTAGTCGTTGTCGTCATGCTTTTTGTGAGGTTCATCGCCAGGATTCGCTTTCGTCGCGCAGGCGTTTGATTCCTTCGAAGCTGTTGCGGCGGGCTGCCGATTCGGATATCCCCATGACCAGACCGGTTTCACGATGGCTAAGCCCGCCACGAAAGCGCAAATGGATTGCGGTGCGTTGTTTGTCTGGCAACTGATCGACCAGCAGCCAGATATCGCCATGTCCGGGCTGGTCCGTCAGTCTGCGACTTTCGGTGTTTTCGATCCGGTCGGTCGCGGCCGGCTGCCGGCCGTGCTGGCGGTACATGTCAATTGATTTGCGGGTGGCGATGGTGAAGAGCCATGCCTTCAGCGCCCGCTGGTCACTTACTTCGCCGTATCCGCGAAGCGCGGCGAGCATCGTTTCCTGGAAGCAGTCTTCGGCCCGGTCCGGACCTACCCGACCGGAGCAGTAGCGCAGGATCGCCGGCCCGTGTTCATTGACTACCTGTTCGAAAGGTTTCATCGGACTTGTGACGTTGACAGGAACCGGTTTGTGAGAGTGTCACAACCTTCAGGACTGGGGGACTTCTTCGAGACGTGACTGTGTCCAGCGTCCGAATTCGATCCAGGCCGCCTCTTTTGAATCGTAGCCGCCTGCTGCGTTCCGGCTCGAAGATGACGGTAACCGCCAGACAGCAGCGCCAGCCAGTGTCCACTCGGCAAATCCGATTGACGTGGGTCCGTGGCCCAGGTGTTTCGAGACGGAATTGGCCGACGCCCCACCATTGAAAGCAATTACCGCTGGACGCAAAGCTTCCATCTTGCCGATGAAACCGGGCAGGTCCATGTCTTCGGGGAGCAGTTTCGAATCATCGGATTCGGCCCGCCCGGGAACCACATCGGTCAGTCCAACCCCGTATTCCAGAACCGAACGGTCATCCCTGAAGGTCAGGGCATTTCCTCCGGTCAGGCCGGATGCCCGGAGCAGTTGCCAGAAACGATTGCTGTGATGCGCGTAGTAATGACCTGCTTTCGCTGAAGCCACGCTCTTGGCGCTACCGACGATCACGACCCGGACATTCGGACCGAGAATGTCAGCCGGTATTTTCAGGGCTCGTTGCTCTCAGTGAAGACCGGCTCAGCGATATTGCCTTTCACCGGCGGATGTTTCTCCGCATGATCTTCAATTGGGCCGCCCGGGGGCAGGTCTTCTTCTGGCGCTTCCATTGCCGGGGCAGGCTTCATTATGAAAACCGCAATCGCG
Source organism: Solirubrobacterales bacterium (assembly GCA_049579585.1). GTDB lineage: Bacteria > Actinomycetota > Thermoleophilia > Solirubrobacterales > 70-9 > 67-14. The sequence continues at coordinate 19,308 of JBAUOE010000083.1, forward strand.
ATTGCCGCGCAAACGAGTCCGGCCGCAACCCAGAAAGCGAGGTGGTAGCCGTTCACCTGAGCCACCGCTTCGTTCACTCCTTCGGCGATCTGGTTCTCACTGCGGGTCGCGGACAACGTCGCCAGCAGCGCGAGTCCGACCGCTGCGCCAACCTGGGCGCTGGTGTTGACAAGACCCGACGCCAGTCCCGCATCCTCACGGGTCGCGCTGGACATCGAGAGGTTCATCAATGCCGGAAACGCAAGGCCCGCACCGGTACCGAGCAGGATCATCACCGGCAGAACATGTGACCAGTAGTCACCCTCGACCGGGGCCCGGGTGAAGATGGCGAGCGCAAGGGCGATCAGTACCAGGCCGGGAATCAGGATCGTCCGCGGTCCGAATCTCATGATCAGAGGCTCGGAGTACCGGACCGAAAGGGTGCCCATCGCAATGGTGGTCGGCAGGAAAGCAAAACCGGTTTCGAGAGCGTCGTAGCCGAGGACACGCTGGACGTAGAGGGCGCCAAGAAAGAAAACACCGAACATGCCGGCAGCGGCCAGCGCCTGAATCGTATTTGCGCCGGACACGTTGCGATTTTTGAAGATCCGCAAAGGAATCAACGGGGTTTTTGCGGTTGATTCCCGGATAACGAACAGCACCAGCAGCACGATCGCAAGAGCGCCGAGCGCAAGCGTGATGCCAGATGTCCAGCCTTCCTCTGCGGCGGGTTTCACCATCGTGTAGACGGCGACCATCAAAGCTCCGGTGATCAGGACAGCACCCGGGAAATCGGCCCCTTTGCTGAAGCCGATTCCACGATCATTTTCCAGCAGGCGACGGGCGAAGATCCAGGTAATGATGCCGATCGGGACGTTGATGAAGAAGATCCAGTGCCAGTTGAGAGCCTGGGTCAGTATCCCGCCGGCGATCAGACCCACTGATCCGCCGCCAGAGGCGACGAAAGCAAAGATGCCGATCGCTTTTGCCTGTTCCCTCGCGTCCGGGAACATGGTCACAATCATGCCCAGGATCACTGCGGACGTGAGCGCCCCGCCGACCCCCTGGAGGAACCGGGCAACGATCAACCATTCCTGCGTCTGGGCTGATCCGCACAGCACCGAGGCGATCGTGAACAGGACCAGGCCAATCAGGAAGATGTTGCGTCGGCCCAGGAGATCGCCGAGCCGTCCGGCCAGCAGCAGGAGGCTGCCGAAAGCGATCAAGTAGCCGTTGACCACCCAGGCGAGATTGGAGGTTGAAAATCCGAGGTCATCCTGGATGGTTGGCAGCGCGACGTTAACCACGGTTGCGTCGAGGACAATCATCAGCATGCCGGCGCACAGGACGTAAAGTGCGATCCAGCGTGAACGGTCGCTGGTCTCGTTTTCCAGTTCGCCGTGTGGACCTATTCCGTGTTTCATCAGGGTTCAGCTTTCTTGAAGTTCATATTTCCGGTGCAGACCGCAACCAGCGGTAAAAATAATCGGTTCGACCAGCAATTCGTTTTGCCCTAGCTTGAACATTCACTGGCCCGGGCAAGCATTATCTGGCGGTCAGCCTGGTTTCCAGCGAGCTCTGCGGCAAGTTCGAAGTCCATCCGGGCTTCGTCGTACCGGCCAAGTTTCTGAAGCAGATCGCCCCGAACGCCCGGCAGATACGGATACCCGTCCAGATCAGCCTGATCGACCAGACGGTCAAGGATATCCAGTCCCTGCTGCGGTCCGTAGGCCATGGACACGGCGACCGCACGATTCAGTTCAATAACCGGTGAAGGGTTGATCTGGGCCAGGGCGTCGTAGAGAGCGACGATTCGCGGCCAGTCGGTTTCTTCAGCCTTTCGGGCCCGGGCGTGACAGCCCGCGATGGCCGCCTGGAGGGTGTAGGGACCGAAAGGCACGCCCAGTGATTCGGACCGGGCCAGAGCGTTGAGGCCACGGTTCAGCATCAAACGGTCCCATTTTGATCGATCCTGCCTGAGCAGCAGGACTGGCTTGCCTTCACTGTCGGTTCGAGCCGGGAAACGAGAAGCCTGGATCTCCATCAGCGCGAGCAGGCCGTGTGCTTCGGGTTCTTCGGGTACCAGGGCCACCAGCACTCGCCCCAGCCGCATCGCTTCCTGACATAGCCCGGGCCGGATCCAGTCCTCGCCTGAGGTGGCCGAGTAGCCCTCGTTGAAGATCAGGTAGATGACCTCGAGGACCGATCCCAGCCGTTGTTCGATGGCCTCGTTGTCCGGCACTTCAAACGGGACTTTCGCTTCCGTGAGGCTGCGTTTCGCACGAACCAGACGTTGCGCCATCGTGGTTTTGGGAACGATAAAAGCCCGTGCGACTTCTTCGGTGGTGAGGCCTCCGAGCAGCTTCAGGGTCAAGGCTGCCCTTGCGTCGGTGGAAAGGACGGGATGGCAGGTGGTGAAGATCAGGCTGAGGATGTCATCACCAACCACCTCGGCTTCGTATACGGCCACTTCATCCTCCGCCGACCGGACCGAAGTTTCCTGATGCTGCCCGACCTCCTGGTACTTCGCATCGAGGTTCTGTCGACGTCTGGCCCCATCAATCGCCTGATTCTTCGCAGCGGCCATGAGCCACGCGGCCGGGTTCTCCGGAATTCCGCTCTGAGGCCATTTGTCGAGGGCAGCGACCAATGCGTCCTGGGCCAGGTCCTCGGCCTGACCCAGGTCACCGTGGGTGAATCGCGCGAGGCCGGCAATCAGGCGCGTGGATTCGATCCGCCAGACGGCCTCGATGCTCCGGTTGGCCTCTGACTGCGCCACGAATGTCAGTCCTGCTGGTTTTCGACCCGTTGCCGCAGGTCGTCTTCTCTCTGCCGAAGCTCCTCGGTCATCTCGTCGCCGAAGTCGGCTGCGGTCAGGAAGGGACGGATTTCGACCGAACCTTGCTGTCCGTCGGCCGGGTTGGGCATGCGTCGGGCCCATTCGATTGCTTCGTCCATTGAATTCACTTGCCATACCCAATATCCGGCCAGGAGCTCTTTGGTTTCAGCAAAGGGGCCGTCGGTAACCGAATTGGTGCCATCGGCTGCGTAATTGACCCTGACCCCGCTGGAGCTGGGGCGCAGGCCGTCACCATCGAGCATGATTCCGGCCTTCACGAGTTCTTCGTTGTAGGCGCCCATCGCTGTCAGCATCTCCTCCGACGGCATCGCGCCACCTTCGGACTCTTCGGTTGCTTTGACAATCACCATGACCTTCATCTGTCCGTCCTTTGTTAGTACTTGGCGGCCGTATTCCGACCCTCTATTTATACGACGAACGGCCCGTGCCGAAATCGACAAAGGCGAAAGAAAGTTTTAGATCCCTTGAACTGGCCGGGATCAGGATGAATGCCCGTCACTTCCCGTGGTGGCCGGGCGGCCACCACGGGAAGGAGGGTCAGATGACTATTTGCCTGACGGCAGACGCTTGTTGAAGAACGCCGCCACGTCGGACTTCGCGGCTTCGAGAACGGTGCCGTGATCGACACCGGGGTACTTGATGTAGTTGACGTTGTCACCCAGGGCGACCAGTTCGTCGTTCAGGGCATCGGTGAGGAACGGGAACGTTGTGGTGTCAGTTTCGCCCTGTGCGAGCAGGATCGGGGCGGCTGTCTTCACGTCCGGGTTCTGCTTGTCGAGCAGGTTGAAGAATTCCTCGGTATCCGCGCCTTCGCGAATCAGGTCGGAAGGAGCGATCCCGCCAAGGCTGTCCGGCTCGGAAAGCTGCGGCAGGCATTCCTTGTCGACCTGTGGGTACAGAGCGAGCACTGGATCAGAAAGCAGTGCGTTCGGATCGATGCTCGGATCGACCACGGTTCCGCCCTTGACGATCAGTGAAGCCAGTGCCGTGAGTGAACTCGGCGAGGTCAGGAGCGGCAGCGATGATGCCTGCAGCCGCATGTGGGAAGCCGGGGCGTAAGCCACGGTGCCACGAAGCTTCAGCTCCGGGGTCCATTTGGCGGCCAGACCGGCAGCGAAAAGCGAAGCGTGACCGCCCTGTGAGTGTCCGGCAATCAGGTACTTCTTCGAAATCTTCACGTTGAGATCGCGGGAAGCCCGGACGATGTCAAGCATGCTGCGGCCTGAGGCCTTGCCGATCAGGAACGCGTGGGTGCCCGGAGTGCCAAGACCCTGGTAGTCGGTCCGGGCAACGGCGTAGCCGGCCTTGAGCCATGCGTTCTGCTCATCGTCGGTGTAATTGATGTAACTCGTGGCCGGACCATTCGCGGTGTTCCGTGAGGGGGCGCATTTGTCGGCGATTCCTGTGGTTCCGTGTCCGTAAGTGATCATCGGCCAGCCACCCTTTGGCGCTTTGCCCTTCGGGATGCTGACTGAGCCGGAAACGGCAGTGCGTTCGCCGAGCGGGGTAACCGACGTGTAAAGCACCAGCTTGGTGAATTTGGCTGCCTTGAGCGGAACGACGCCGCGGGCCTTGTTCGTCCAGATCAGTTTTCCGTGACGCTTCGGAGTTTTCTTCGGCGGCTTGTAGAAAGCGACGCCCTTCGGTCCCTTCACGACCTTCGAGGCTTTGTTCTTGCTCTTCTTATTTCCGGCGTCGGCGTATCCGGGCTGCAATGTCGCAGCGAAAAATACGGCACCTAACACAACGGCAAAAGCAGCAAGCAAAGTCTGAACCCGGTTCAGTTGAACGATCAAAGGGACCTCTCCTGTCTCAAAAGTGAACGTGAATCAGCCACCATATTGATTGGGGCGGCTGAGTAATAGCTCTATTAGAACACTGCACGGAGTCGTAAGTTGCTAAACCGAGCTTGTTTCGCCTGTCGGGGTGGTGGAAAGCGCAACGGTGGCCGCCAGAACCATCTCGGGATCGTCGAGTTTGTCCCCGTAGAGGTCCCGCAATTGTCCCATGCGGTAGCGAACGGTCTGGGGGTGGATGAAGAGCGCCGCCGCGATCTCTTCACGTCGTCCCTGGTGGACAAGCCAGGCCCGCAGGGTGTCAGTGAGCTTTTCGGTGGTCGAAGGTCGCAGTTGCTCAAGGGGCGCGAGTACCCGCTTCCTCAGGTCCCCGAGGGCTTCGGGGTCGGCTCCGACAACAAGTTGAACCAGGAAGTCATCGGCATCGGTGGCTTTCTCCGTGCCTGGCGGGCGCAGGTACTTGACCTGAAGGGCACGTGAGTAGGAAAGACCCGCTTCAACCCAGGGTCTCTCCGGGCCGACGATCGCGTGTTTGCCCTCCAGCGCGGCTTTGAGGCGGTCGCGGCCCGGAGTGCCGATTGATGGAACCAGCAGGACGTTCAGGTCCTGCTCGGCGGCGGCTCCGGGAAGGTCATCGGTGAGCTGAAGCGAGCGGGGGTCGACCAGCGTGCGGATCCCGCGGGCGCGGGAAGAAGGAAGGATCACGGCACAAAGGTTGTCCGGCGGCTGCCATCCCGCCTGATCGGCTTCGGCCTGAAGGACCTCCGGAGGGCCACCACTGAGGAGCCGGCGGGTGAAGTGTTCGAGCTTTCGTTGCTGGGTGCGGTCCAGGGTCTCGAGCTGATCGGAATAGCCTGAAGCGCTCGCGGCGGAGAGTTCATCGATGTAAGCGAAGTTCAGCTCCGCAAAGCGGGACAGCCAGTCGGCGGCGACGCCGGCTTCGACCGCGACCATTGACCATTCCCGCCAGGCGGCCCGGGCCCCGACTCGATAGGCGGAAAGCAGGACGTCCATTGTCCGGCCACTTCTGACCTCACCGCGGCCCAGCGAATAGGCAGCATCAAGGGCGGGCTGGAGGGGGGAGGCCGGATCGGTGCTGCTTGAGCCCGACGCGGAACTGAGGAACCCGAGCAAAGCGAGTTCGACGGCCTGGTCGAGCGTTGCTCCTTCGAGGCCATCGAGGTCCTTGTAACCAGGGACTTCGGCCAGCACGGCTCCCGCAGCGGCTGAAGCGACCGCCGGCAGTGATGCCCGAAGTTTCGTGGAAACGTCGTCAGATATTTCTAGAGGAACAAGCGCCATTTCGAACAACATAACCAAAAATTGTTCGTACGGTATAAAAAAGGGGTTGGAGATTCACTGAATACAGCCAAGAAGCTCACCGAAGAATGAATCAAGCTTCCTCGTATGCCAACGACCCATCCCCGCCGCTCCCGGATCGGTGCCTTGCGCAGCAAGGTAGAAGAGATCGCCGGCCTCGCCGCGACTCCGTTGCTTCCCGAGGACTACATCGATCTGGTGAGCCCGCTTTCGTCCCGCACTGAACTGCGTGGCCGCATCATGGAGATCCTGCCGGAGACAGCCGACGCGGCAACCCTGACCATCAAGCCCGGACGGACCTGGAAGCACCACACGGCAGGTCAGTACATCCGGATCGGCGTGGACATCGATGGTATTCGCCAATGGCGGGCATATTCATTGACTTCACCGGCGACTCGTTCAGACGGCTGCATCACGGTCACCGTGAAGGCGATGCCGGACGGATTCGTCAGCAACCATCTGGTTCACCGGGCCGAGACCGGAACGATCGTCCAACTGGATCAGGCATGCGGTGACTTCACGCTGGCTGAAGGATTGCCGGACAAGACACTCTTCGTCACAGCCGGCAGCGGAATCACACCGGTGATGGGAATGATCCGAAGCCACATCGACGAACTCGATGATGTCGCAGTTGTCCATTCGGCCCCAACCGAAGCGGACATCATCTTCAGAAACGAACTTCGGGAGCTGCATGCCGAGGGTCAAATCAGTTTGATCGAACGTCACACTGATCTCGACGGGATGATCGACACCGAACTTCTCGAAACACTCGTCCCCGATCTCCATGAGCGTGAAACCTGGGCCTGCGGGCCGACCGGAATGCTGGACGACCTCGAAGGACACTTCGCCGAGGCCGGACTAAGCCACATGATTCACACCGAACGGTTCCGGCCCAGTGTGATCGTGCCGGGCGAAGGCGGCGAAGTGACTTTCTCCGGATGCGGAACCACTGTTGACGCGGATGGCGGCAGGCCGATCCTCGACGTCGGGGAAGAAGCCGGTGTCCTGATGCCTTCCGGCTGTCGCATGGGGATCTGCTTCGGCTGCGTTGTGCCGTTGCGCGAAGGAGCCGTACGCGACCTTCGCAGCGGTGACCTGACCGAAGCAAAGCTTGGCGACGACGTCCGAATCCAAACTTGCGTGTCGGCTGCGGCCGGCCCCTGCAACATCGACCTCTAAGGAATCAATGACCGCAATTCAGAAGGATCCGAACAACCCGATCAACCACCTGTCGCGTGAGGACATCGAAGACATCGGTGAGCAGCTCGATGCGATTCGTGCGGGAGTCCTCGCGAGCCGCGGTGAAGAGGATGCCGCTTATATCCGCAACGTGATCGACAAGCAGCGCAAGCTCGAGCTCGCGAGTCGCGGGGCGCTGCTCTTTTCGCTGTTCCCGCCAGCCTGGCTGGCCGGTACGGCCGGACTGTCAGTCGCCAAGATTCTCGAGAACATGGAGATCGGCCACAACATCATGCACGGCCAGTGGGACTGGATGCGCGATCCGAAGATCCATTCGACTACCTGGGAATGGGACCACGCTTCGCCTTCCGAGCACTGGAAGCATTCCCACAACGAACTCCATCACACCTACACCAACGTCCTCGGCAAAGACAACGACCTTGGCTACGGGAACATGCGGGTCGATGAGGATCAGCGCTGGGTGCCGTTCTACCTCGGCCAGCCTCTCTGGAACCTGATCAATGCCTGCTTTTTCGAGTACGGCATTGCCGCCTACGACCTTGATCTCGTCAAGAACTGGAAGGGTCGTGAAGACAACCCTGAATTCCAGGAGCAGCTGGCGGCCGTCCGGGAAAAGATCCGGGCCCAGGCCACCAAGGATTACGTTGTCCATCCTTTGCTGTCCGGCCCTTCGGCGGTCACCACCCTTGGCGCCAACGTGACCGCGAACCTTGTCCGGAACATCTGGACCCACTCGGTGATCATGTGTGGCCACTTCCCGGATGGCGTCGCCACCTTCGAGAAGAAGTCGATTGACGGGGAGACCAAGGGGGACTGGTACGTGCGTCAGATGCTGGGTGCGGCCAACATCACCGGCTCACCGCTGATGCACCTGATGACCGGCAATCTTTCATTCCAGATCGAACATCACCTGTTCCCGGATCTGCCGAGCAACCGGTATGCCGAAATCGCCCCTCAGGTCAAGGACATCTTCGAGCAGTACGACCTTCCTTACGTCGAAGGCCCGTTGCCGGTACAGGTTGCGTCAGCTTGGAAGAAGGTCTTTCGACTTTCACTTCCGAACGACGTCGGAGAGCAGGTTGCCTCGGCTCCCGGTGACATCGTGAAGAAGGCCGCATCGGTTCCTGGCGGTCTTTTCCGGAAGGCCAAACGGGTTCTCCAGGGGGAGCCGGAAAGTGATGGCTCGCTGGCGTCAGTCACGGAACTTCCGACCCGCGGCAAGCCGGTTGGGGCGACTGCCGCCTGAGATTTCACTGGATACCGTGGTTTTTGGCCTAGAATGAATTTCATGGGGAGACTTACGTGGGGTTCAGTGATTGCGGTGCTCTTTCTGCTGGCAATGGTTCCGATGGCGAAAGCCGTCGAGATTCCGCCGACGGCCAAGTGCAAGTCAACGCTGAAGAAGCAGATGGACTCGAACTACAAGAAGTACGGCCCCGATATTTCTGCCAAGAAAAATAAGAAGCTAACCCGGCTGCAGGCGATCGAGCTTGAGGAAGCCGGCTGCATTTCGGAAGCTTTGCCGCTCTACAAAAAGGTGGAGATCGAACCTTTCACCGACCAGTGCCGGACTGCCGCGCAGAAAGCCGACCGGTACTGGAAGTCATCCCTACGAAGGCTGAACAAGGCAACCAGACCGTTCCTGAAGAAGGTAGCCAAGCCCCATCAGCGTCAGATCAAGAGAATCAAGAAGCGGATAGATGCCTTGAGGGATCAGGGTAGGACTGACCGGGCAAAAGCATTGGTCAGCAAGCGGCGGGAGATCAACCGGAAGTACCGGAAGCGCGCCAAAGTAGCGATAGCGAAAATCAAGCCGATCTACGTCGACATCGGCTTCGACTCGGCCCTGACATTCAGTGAATTGATTTCCCTGCGTTGCGTTCGCAGCGACATCTCTCAAAAAGAAATGAAGGGCACCCCGGCAGGCAAAGTGTTGTCAAGACACATCGGGATAATTTTCATTTCAATGCTGTTCGTGCTGGAGAAATATGGTGAGTTCGATTCGGACAGCTCGGGCAGTTCTAGTAGATCCACGGCAACCACCCTGGACCTGCCTTTGTTCACGCTGAGGCGCTGAGCGGACTTCAGGCTTCGAGCCGAGCGGCCCAGCTCGCGATTGCTGTGCCGATGTCCGGGCCGCTGTCTTCCTGGAGGTAGTGGAGTCCTGGAACAGTCACTTCAGTCTGGTTCGGCCACTTGCGGCAGGTTTCTCTCTGGGGACCGGTGAGGATCGCGCCCGGGTCGGCGTTCACGAACAGTTTCGGGATCGGACTTCCACTGAGCCAGTCTGCGTATTCGGAGACGATTCCGACGACGTCTGCCGGTTCCCCGTCGATCGGGATCTGGCGGGGCCAGGTGAGGGTGGGGCGCCGGTCTTCGCCTGGATCTGCAAAGGGGCCTCGGTACTCGTTCATTTCCTCCTCTGTGAGATCACGGATCACGCTGGACGGCAGCACGCCTTCGATGAAGAGGTTCTTCTCGAGAACCAGTTCTTCGCCGGCTTCGGAACGAAACGCTTTAAAGATGTCACGGGCCCCTTCCGGCCATGCTTCCCAGGTCACTGGCTCGACTATCGCTTCCATGTAAGCGATGCCGGCGATCCGGTCGGGGTTTCTCCGGGCCCAGTCGAACCCGAGCGCCGAGCCCCAGTCGTGAATGACGGGCACGACATGGTCGCCAAGATCGATTGATTCGAGCAATTGGTCGAGGTAGTGCCTGTGCTCGACGAAGGTGTACGAGTCCGGTCCGGGATCGGGCAGCTTCGCTGAATCTCCCATTCCGATCAGGTCGGGGGCGACGCACCGGCCCATCGGCAGGAGCGGCGGGATCACGTCACGCCAAAGGTATGAGGATGTCGGATTTCCATGAAGCAGCAGGAAGGTGAGGTCACCTTCGCCTTCGTCCCGGTAAGCCATTTCCAGTCCGGCAATGTTCGCCCTGCGCTTGTTGATCATGGTCTAACCATAATGGCTCCGAGGTGGCAGCTCTCGAAAAAGATGCCAGGGGGGGTGGAAACTCAGGAAGCGGTCTCGTTGAGCGCCAGCCAGACCACGCCCATAATGATCATGGCGATGGGAAGCAGTCGCTGTACGGTCAGGGCTTCACTGAGGAAGAACGCGCCGGCAAGCACTGATCCAACCGCGCCGATCCCGACCCAGACTGCATAACCGGTTCCGACCGGCAGATGCTTGAGTGCCAGGCCCAGCAGGAGCGCGCTCAAGAGATAGAGCGGCAGAAAGATCAGCGTGGGGGCGAGACGGGTAAAGCCTTCGGTCTGTTTCAGGGCGATCGCCCAACAGACTTCGATCAAGCCAGCAACGACAATCAGCAACCACGGCATATTTGCCTCCAGATGAGTTTGGGTCCAGGTGCGTCGTCGTTCCTACCGGGTACGGCGCGTCTCGTCCGGAGCTAATGAATCGGCTGGGATTCAGGCTAGCAACTCAAGTACCCGACCCAAATGTAAAGGTCACTTGACAAACGCAAGAATGGAAAGTAACCTTTCCATATGGTCAATAGTGTGAAGGAACTACGTAAGGCAGCAGGCCTATCCCAGGCCGCTCTTGGCCAAGCCTTGAGCGTTTCCCGGCAAACGATCAATTCGATTGAAGCCGGTCGTTATGATCCATCGCTGCCTCTCGCCTTCGCAATTGCCCGGTATTTCTCGAAAACGATTGAAGAGGTGTTTCAACATGAGTAATTCACAAACGCACGGCAGCCGATTTCTGGTCCCGGGTTTCGCGGTCGCACTCGGATTCGTATGGCTCGCGGTCGGCATCATCGCTGGCGATCCGGTCGGCGGCGCTGCAGCTATGGGTGTGATGTTCTTCTATTCCCTGGTGCTGTTCTTCGGTGGCTCCCGCAGTGAATCCGTCCGTCTTCTGAGGGGTGATCCCGAAGATGAACGCCAGCGCCACATGCAGCTCAAGGTCGCCGCAACCACGATGTGGTTACTGGCCCCGGTGCTGGTTGCCGGAGCTCTCTGGTCGGTCGCCGTTGATGCGGCATCGGCTCCGGTATGGCTCGGATTGACCGCCTACGCAGGCATTTGCCAGCTCGCCTTCACCCTCTTCTACACCCGGAGGGGGTAGGGCGATGGTTTCCCTGCTGCTGCTCATCCGGCATGCACCCGCCAGAAATCAACCTGGAGACCGGGCCTCCGCTTGTCCCATCGATTCATCACATCGCAGCGCCGCGGCTCCTGCTTGCGGCGCTCGGTCTACCGGGAAGTAGGCCAAGGCCAGTTACCAACATTTATCTGAAGGTACGCGACTACGCAAGGAGGACGAATGAGTATCCAAGCAACCGATAGCACCGGACTCGGGGACCTCAAGCTCGAGGTCGTCCCGATCCCAGTCAAAGACGTTGACGCCGCCAAGGCGTTCTACACCGAAAAGGTCGGCTTCAAGCTCGACCATGACGTACGCCCGAACGAAACGATGCGCATCGCCCAGCTGACCCCACCGGGTTCAGCCTGTTCGGTCGTGCTCGGCGAGGGCTTTCCGATCGGCGAGCCCGGGTCACTCAAAGGGATTCAGCTCGTGGTCCAGGATGTAGACGCCGTACGTACGGAGCTGCTCGATCGCGGTGTCTCGATTGGCGAGGTCCAGCAGCTTGGCCCGGAGGGATCTGCCGGCTCCCGCTTCGCCTTCTTCAATGACCCTGATGGCAACGGCTGGGCGATTCAGGAACTCAAGCAGTAAAAGGAACCGTCGGGGTCGCAGCCTTGTAGCACGGAGCGGTCGGCTTTGACCCCGGCATTCCCGAATGGTCAGTCGGTCCTGCCTGCAGATTCACCTGGCGGCTGGAGTTCGAAGACCGGGTGGTCCTCGGCCTCGGCGACAAACGCCTCAACCGGTGCGTCGCTCCCCGCGGCGAAGCAGTCTCGAGTCTTGGTTGCGACTGCGACGTACCGCTTGAGGACAGGACCAGCCTCGGCCGGTCCGGCTTCCCGAGGGACATACGTATCGCGATGACGTCCGTGGCGTAGGTCGACGGTGCCGCCAGCGCGGATATTGTGGACCCAATCGACGGGACCGTATGGTGCCACGAGCCAACGGGCGCCTTTGTGTTCAATCGGCACGACCGGAACCGTGTGTGGTCGTGCGGTTACCCGTCCGATGGTGGTCAATAGAGCAATCGGCCCGATGCCGATCCGCGCAAAGATGCCGACGAGGGCGTTGCCGGCGCGCCAACCCAGCCCCCGAAACTTCGGATCCGACGAGTGTTTCGCGGCCGATTCAGTGCTATCTGCCATTCGACTTTCGACTTCAGGGGTCGTCATCACTTCTACCTCCAGATGTCAGTTTTCACAGCACCTGACACCGTAACATCAGCCGGTTCAATCACATCTGGGCTATTTGAAGAAGCAGAGAAGCGACGTCCGGCTATGACCCAGACGAAGCTCTGCCACGAACTCGGAGGCTCCGTTACCTCCTGATTCAAAGCCCCCATTGCCGTCGCTCACCCTGACCTGGACGCGTCGACGCCCACTCTTGAGCGTCGACGCGTCACCTTAGACGGTCAGAATCCGCCGACGGCGGAGCGCTGCGAAGCTGCCGTTCAACCAGTTGCAGTTCGCGCGAGGTCAGTGACCCTCTCGAGGGTGGCATCATCAACTTCATCGAGGTACCAGGCACATGGACGCAACATGCTGCCGGATTCACCCTCGACTTTTGCTTTTTCGGTGAGTCCAAACGAGAACACCCCGTCGTCGCAACGGAAGAAGACCAGCACTGGCTTGCTTCGTCCGGTGGCATATCCGGGCATGCCGTACCAGATCCGTGGTTTGAGCCTGGGTTCTACGCTGAGGATCGCTTCGTGTAGTTGCTTGGCGATCGTCGAGTACGGTTCCGGAAACCCGGCGATCTTGTCCAGGACCGCTTCGAGGTCCTGTTTCGACTTGTCGATCTTGTTTGTGGGCATGATGCCCGCCTTTCTCTCGCGCCGCATTCGCGGCATGGCTAACACAACGTTCCCCCCGATAGGGGCAAGTTGCGCAATCTCCAAAGCGGACGTGTCCTGACCGATGCCAGTCCTCTCCGCAAATGTGTCAGACGAGGAACTCGTCATCGACTGCGCGAGGGCACTACGGGTGCCAATTGGCGAGGCTATCAGGAGCATCTGTTCCGCGTCAGCAATTTGAGCGACAAGCATCAAGCTGGGACTTCGCTGGTGTCCGGGCCTGGACGGAACCAGAGAGAGCCAGAGGAGCTAAGACATTCGTACCTGACCAGCTACCGGGACTGGAGAGGGATATCCGTGTCGTTGTTCGTGATATCTGGCGTCGATTCACAGTTTCACATGTGTAACGACTCGGTAATGACACCCCAGGCGGACAGGACCTGACATGGAAGAACAATCTCGTTGCTGACGTTGACAATTGCATCGAAGAATGGGACGAGGACCAAATCTTGCAGGAGCCGCATCCGAAGGATTTCCGTGACGATGTTGTTGCCTCGGTCAGTATGAGCCACGCACCGTCTGAGAGTCGGAGAAGACGATTGCGAAACGACATGCTTTCGAACCGTCTGACGACAAATTTGTGACCCACATCGGCGAAGGGTGGGCAAGGTATGTCGCCACCAGTCGTGGCCTCACCTGTTTCGGCACTCAGCCAGGGCGGGCAATCGCGGCAATGAGCGAGTTCTGTCTGGAAGGCCCAGCGTTTCGATGATTCTGACGAGACACAGGTAGCTTTACCGACGCGATTGCTGCGAGGAAAGCGATGGAGCTTCTAGTACTCTTTGTGCTTGAGCCAACGAGGGCTCGAGCGATCAGGGGGTTTTGATGAAACGACTACTCATGGGAATGCTTCTGGCGCTAATTGCCCAGGCAGTGCTTGCTGCTCCGGCGAACGCCGGTCTGGTCCCTCCTTCAGTTGAGTGCCAAGCGACATTCAAGACGCTTCTGAAGACCTATCCCGATGCGATTCTCGAGGACGCTTCGAAACGAGAACGGGATGAAGCGGATCGTTTTCTGACTGAAGGACTCGCGGCTGCCGGTTGTATCCCTGATGCCTCACCATTCGCAGAAGAGGTGACTTTGATGCCGTTCGCGACCGAGTGCCGCTCAGCTGCCGCCGTTGCCGGAAAGCACTGGGCGCCTCGAAACCGGAAACTATTAGCCCTCTCTCGGGCCGCGACGAGATTCGAGAAATTGATCGATCGAAGGGTTAAGAAGCTCACAGCGAGGATCAAAGCTCTTGCGAAGCCCAAATCCTTGAAGCAAAAACGTCAACGCAAGAAGCTCACCTCGAAGTTGGTCAGACTTAAGGTCAAAGGGGTAATACGCGACATCAGGGACGGTCGAAAGGTGATCCGCCTGGTGAAGCCGAACGCTTACGCTGACCTCCTGATCGTCTATGAACTGATCTCGAGGCGGTGCCTACCGAATGGGCTTGGAGCCAGCGCGTTGAAAGCAAAGACACCGGCCGCGAAGGCGGTTAGGAAAAACCTACTCGCCATCTATGGCTCGATCCTGTACGTGGACGCACGACTTTCGTTCACCCTGGCTTCGACATCGACTGTCACCTCGAGACTGCCTGACATCGTGAAGTTCCAAACCGGAGCCTGGGGCAGAATTACCGGGGGCTAGAACCAAGTCGGCAAGTTCTGCGAAACGAGGAACGAGCCTTCTCGGCAGTTGACGAAATTTGTCGGCCCTTCGAGATCAGATATGGACTAAAGCTCGGCCTTGAGGCTAGGTACGGAACCCAAAGAGATACTTGGGTGGGGCTTCGGGTTTACCTGTTTGAGTTCACTAAATCGCTTTCCAGAACGCTGCCGATCTTAAAGGCCCCGAATGTCCTTCGAAAAGTTCCTGATTTGTCTAGCACTGTTTCTCTTGGCGCTGGCCCCCGGGGCCACGGCTTCAGAATTCGAGCTGGACATCGGTTTCGGTGATGGAGGGACCGCAGTTCTTGGGTCCGGTGATTGGGCGACTGATATCGCGACGGCTAGGGATGACAGCCAACTTGTCGCGGTCCAAAGCTTTGGGGGTGGTGGTGATGGCGTCGTGTATCGAGTTCGTCTTGACGGAACGCTTGATCCTGAATTCGGATCGTTCGGAGTGGCAGAACCTAGGAACTTCAACTCCGAGTCTCTCTTCGCTCTGGATGTCGATCGAGATAACAAGATCCTTCTGGCCGGAGGCGGAAACATCGGTAGGAACTTCTTTTCGCCAATCCTGGTTCGCTTGAATTCTGATGGCTCAATTGATCGTTCTTTCAAGAGGCGATCTTTGCCTCGGCGGGGTGGACCCATGTACCGCGATGTCATCGCGCTGGGCAACGGAAAGGTCCTCGTTGCCGGCAACGTCGATGATCGTCGAAATGACAGAAGGCCTGGAGCGTTCGTGCGGCGAATGACAAGTTCCGGAGAGCCGGACCCGACGTTTGGATCGAAGGGGCGCGTAGTCGTCAGGGGCAAGCGTGACCTGTCGACCGGCATACAGTCACTGCAGCTCCTACCGGACGGCAAGTTCATGGCGGCTGGCTACTTAAGCGGAGAACCTTTCGCCATGAGACTTCTGCGCAACGGTCGACTTGACAAAGGCTTCGGAATGAGGGGCTATGTCAGAACCCGTATCGGGACCGATCACAGCTGTGAGATCTATCCCCGGTGTGCGATGTCGGGCCTCGTTGTATCGCCGAATGGCTCAGTTTTTGTCATGGCAAGTCGAGCAGCAAAAGGCAATGGTTTCGATCGCACGGTCGTTGTCAAACTCTCGAAGCGCGGCAAACTCGTCAAGAAGTTCGGAAAGCGGGGCAGAGCCGTCATCAAGCCCAAGGGGGTTCGTCTGTACCCGGGAGAAGGTCTCGTGCGACTGCCTGATGGTCGGCTTCTGATCAACAGCGGCTCACCCAAGGGGTTCACCCTGGTTGCTCTCGATCCGCGAAGCGGAAAGATCGACGGAACATTCGGAACGTACGGGGTTCTCTCAAGCCGAGACGGAAAAGAAGCATCGGCTGCGAGCGTGGTGAGCGATGGGACGCTCTATGTGGCTGGCCCTTCGGGCATTCGAACGGTGTCGGTTCAGCGATTTGTCGAGTCCCAGCCCTGAGTGAGTCTTCCCATGGCCGACATGATCGTCGGCTGAGTTCGTCCCAGATGCGGAGTGACTTGGGGGACCTCAGCGGCGATCGTGAAGGATGATCGACCTGGTCCTTGACTCATTACCGATGATGGTCTTGACCTCAACAGCAACGGCGAGCCGCCGGCCGTTGGCCAGACGCTTTCGGAGTTTGCGCGGGAGGAACAGGCGGTGACGCTTGCGCGTGTCAGGCGTCTGTTGAAACTCAATGCGGTCGAGCACGCTGCCGCTGATGCGTTTGAGCGTGAATACGTAACCGCAGTGCGCACCTTGGGGGCAATGGCTTTGCACTCTCACAGTGCCGTTCCGGCTCATGCGAGCTGATTGAACAGCCGATCGGGTGGCACTGTTCGGCGTCTGCGCTGCCGAATCCGCACGAAACCTCGCTCTTCCGGCGGGGCCTTCGACACCATCACGGTTCAGGCCTCTCACCGTCGCAATCATCGGACGACGACCTGGCGCCCCATCTATCCGGACCACATTTCGACGGCCGGACACCACACGGTTGAGAGGGGCACCCGCACCCTGCACCTTCAATCCGATCAGGAACCGGCGCGCGCCGCGGGTGCGGTTCCAACGAATAACGGTCCGACCACCGTTGCGAAACGTTCGTACCCGGTCGGGACGCTGGGGCCGCTGGGGCGGATTGACCCGGTAGGTATCAAGAACTTTCTTCGAAACTGGAGTGTTCTGATGAACAACCAGCACTTCCAGTTTGCGTTTCCCGTAGTGGCTCCCCTGATGAACCCGGAAACGACGGTTGCCGGCCGCTTGACGGGTTCTTGCAATCACGACCTTTTGCCCACCGGCTAGGTGCTCGACGAATTCAAGACGCTGCCGCTGAAAGTCGGACGAACGGGAGTTCCACACGAGCCTTCTCTGAGCTCCACGCCCCTCAATCCGGGCCGATACGCGTGATTCCGGCGCAGGCTCGTTGACTTGGACCTGGCTGATTGATGGTGATCCGGGCAGCTCCTCAAAGGTCCAGGTTCCGGTTCCGTCCTTCAGCACCACGAAAGTCTGCTCACCTTCCTCGTCGAGGAAAAAGACATGATCGGACCGGCGGCCTTCGCCGTCGCCAGCCGGGGTGGTGAACTGCCGTCCGTCGCCGGAGCGCATCACGAATCGCGGCGCGCCACCTTCTCCATCGACGCGAATCAATCCATGACGGTCGGCAAGGTTGGCTGCTCCGTCAGCGGCAGCTGCCCCCGGACTGTTTGGCGCCCGTTCCCGGTACTTGCCGAGCCCGCACACACCAACCGGGAAAGTGCGGATTCGGGCCAGAGCCAGGGGGTAGACCGCGCCCCCGGGGATGCCTAAAACCTTCCAGCAGGCGCCGAAAGCTCTGTCGCTGACCAGTGCGTTTCCTTTCAGCAGGTTGACGTTGAACAGTTTGAATTCGCCATTTCCTTCAACACTGAACTGCTCGTGGTCGAACCATCCGTCGGCTCCGGCACCGATGTAGAAGGGGTCACGGCGATCGTTAGTGAAGGACGGAATACCGATGCCGAACTCGGCGTTGAAAGCCACTGCTCCGCTGAAGTGGATCTTTAGTCCGAAGCTCGCCAGCTCTATCCGAATCAGGGCCAGATCACCTTTGAGGTCGAAGAATCCATTCTTCCCAACGTTCAATTCGAGTTCTCCGTCGAACTTGAGGGCCGATACGTCGCCGATCTTCGGAAGATCGATCTGAGGTCCGGCAGTGATGCCTGCTTTCAGGTCGACGTCTAAGCCTCCCTGGCCGGAAAGCCCGCTGATCGAGCCGGCGATGTCCTGGAGGAAAGCAACCTCACCGATTGGTACTGCAAGGTCGGTTGCGTTCACTTCTACGGCTCCGAGCTTTCCGTCTTCGAGCGATAATCCGCCGCCGAAACCTTTACCGCCGAACGCCGGGAGCTTTATGTTGGCTTCAGCGTCGAACTGCTGTTTATCGCCGTCGTATTTGAGTTTGACTTCTTCAAGGTTGACGGGGGGGAAGAAGTCGATCTTCTTCAGTTCGATGTCGAAACCATCCAGCTTGAGTTTCTCACCGACCTTGGTGTCAAAGTCGACGGCTGCCGATTGCGGCCTCCCGGCAAGTGCAAACGGGCCGGTCAGTTTCAGGGAGAAGATGAGCTTGCCAGCACCGCCATCGTCGAGGATGAACTCCGTCTGTTCCTGGGCGGGACTGAATCCTCCGAATACGGTATTGAGGAAGCTGTTGCCAAGGAAATACTCGCCCATCGAAAAGGGACCGTTAACTGGTGGCCTGAAGTCGAGTGGGACGAAGCCGGTTTCGAACTGGCGTTTCTGCGAGGTTGGATCACCGACCTGTAGCGAAACTCGAGAATCAGATGAGGAGGGGGTCGCCAGGACCGACCGAACCCTCCAATTGGTTTCGTCGTGGCTGCTCGTGATTTCGAGCGCCGCGGACTTTCTCGGGTCAATGATGAACCCGTTCATGTCCACTGGCTTCTTCGAGGTGTAGATCACCTTGTCGTTTCCGGTTCTGGCGACGAAGCATCCAACCGCTTCGACGACCCCGACTTTGACCGTCTGATGGGTCTCTTCTGCCGAACAGTTTGCCGCGCCGCCACTGCCAGGAACGATCAGGAGTAAAGCCGCCGTCAGGAGGATGAAGGCTCCTGCTGAAGCTGATCTCCCTGCGGTGGATCTATCTACCGACATTACTACCCGCAAAGCTAACAGCCTCGCTGGACATGTTCAACTAGGGGAAATGCCCGCTGGCGGAATCAATTTGCCTCGACTTCGGCGAGAGGATCTTCTGCTGGCCCTCCAGACCCTCAACACTCATGCGGTCACGCAAATTAACGAAAGGGTCAGCCCGTTTTTCTCAAATAGGCTGCGCCTTGTACACAAGACAGAGGTGTGAAGTGACTCGGTTTTAGCCGATCCGACTACAGGCTCTTCACTCATGCTGATTCGGCCCTGCGAAGGAAATCCCCAAGACGGTCGCTGAATCCTGGCGCGGCCGCGACGAAATGTCCGGCTCCCGGGCAGGTGATCCGTTCAGCGTCCAAACGAACCGCGAGAGCGTCACAAATGGTTTCGAGGCCAGGTGCGTGGCCACCGGAGGCGACCAGTGTGGGGATCCCGGCGGCAGCTATCGCATCGAGATCGGGCCGAGCTTCAGACGGCGGTCGCCCACCGAGCGCTCGGTTGATGCCAGCCACAATTTGCGCTGGTAGCGGACCTTCGCCGACGGGTGACCCTGCGATCGCTAGAAACTCACGCAGCCGCCCGGGATCGGCATTCAAACCGAGCGCCAGGACTTCGTCCCCTAGCTCTCCAATTCGTTGTGCCTCCGGATCAGAGGGAGCGAGGTAACTCAGAGGAGTTTCAATGATCGTCAAGGACCGCACGGAGTGCGGGTCGCGGCCTGCGGCAATCAAGCTTCCGAGACACCCGTAAGAGTGCGCTACCACGTGCGAATCTGCCGTGAGAAGGGCTCCGATATCAATTGCGTCGACCTCAAAATCCTGCCTCGTTTCCCAATCCGGGCTGGGCGGATACCCCCGCCGGTAGACATGCGAGAGGGTCCACCTGGAAGCAAGGTGATCGAGGTGTCCGAACGTGGTCGCCTGTCCGGCTCCGCCGTGTACCAGGAGAACTCTTGGGCCACTGCCTTTATTTACAACCACGATGTCTTCCACGACTTCGGCATCGTAAACACGAGAGGGCTATTGCGGTGAGCCCCGACCTTCCCGTTGAGACAGGAACGTGATGGCGCCCAGGGCGGAGGCATTTGAATGCACGGTCGGACGATCTGATCTACAGGGCGCTTTGGAAAGAGATGTTGAGTCCCCCGGGTGCGGTAAGCACGTAGATCCGTTCACCGTGGGCATCCATCGGTCCCGACGGTTCGAGTCCCCGGCTGCGGGCCTGTTCGGCGCAGGCATCGGCATCGTCTACAACGATTTGAAGCATGATTCCGGCTGGCATCTGCTCGCCGCTCTGCCAGGTCTCGAGCCAGCTGTCTCCAATCAGGTGAATGGAGCCTTCGAAATTGTCGGCCTCCTCAGGCATTTCTTTGCGGGCAAGGCCGAGACTGTCAAAGAAGTCTGAAACCTCGGCAGAGTTCGGAACCACGTTCGCGACGCGCATCGAGAGTGCTTTCATGTTCCGACACTACCTGGCTCCTGGACACTCTGGCTGTAGGGCCCGGACCCATGAACGATTCAGCCAAATAAGGTAGGGAGGAGGTTGTAACTGCTTGCGTAAGCCGCAGACCTGCGGCTGACGCATGGCCCGGATTGGATTCATAGATTGTCGAGTTCCATCAAAGGGAGACCATGAAGGCAAGACTGTCCGGCATAACGAATCACCTCCGCGGGATGGAAATCAAGAAGATTCTCGCTACCGGCGCCATCGCGGCATCGGTGCTGCTGACAGCATGCGGCGATAGCGACGATTCAACTGCGGAAGAGCAATCGAAGAACGCCTCTGCGATCGAGACAGAACTCCGCAAGTTGCCTTACACAATTGAGGTGATTCCTGGTGGCGCGGCTTCCAGTCTTGAAGGGCCCGGGATCGTGGTCGGACGTGCGATGGACGAGGATGGGACTGTTACTGATTTCATTTTCTCCGTTGGCCCGGACCCGGTCAAACTTCCTGGCAAAGATGGGGTTTGGATATCCGGTGGGGATCAGTTCTACCTGACACCCCGAGCCAGAAAGAACAAGCTGACACCCAAGCAGGAGGATACCTTCCGATCGATCAGCGTCGATCTGGAAAACGCTGGTTGCCAGGCGATCATCGGGGAGATCTGTCCGCTGTAAGTTCGGATGCGCCAATGCCTCTAAGGCCATTGCTGAATTTGATGATGGAACCTTTGAGATTCGGCCGCTATTCGAGGTCCTTGACGAGAGCCGG
This sequence comes from Solirubrobacterales bacterium, assembly GCA_049579585.1. Lineage (GTDB taxonomy): Bacteria > Actinomycetota > Thermoleophilia > Solirubrobacterales > 70-9 > 67-14. Next base: position 40,428 of record JBAUOE010000083.1, read on the forward strand.
TCTGTTCGAACGGCCGCGATTGGGGTTACGGACTCGGGACTTTCATCGGTAGAGCTGAGTCTTTTGTCTCGTTTGATTCACGGAAACGTTGCCACCTCAGGGAGAAATGACAAGCACGTGTCGTCAAGGGCGGACAAAGTGCTGTCGTTCTGTGTAACGACTTGGTAATGACACCCCGGGCGGACAGGACCTGACATGGAAGAACAACCTGCAGTTCGCACGAGGTCAGTGACCTCGTGTGGCAGGGGCGCTTCTACACGCTTTTCTTGCGCTGTTTCTCTTCGTACAGTTCCTCATCTGCTCGGGCAATACAGGAGTAGACGTCTTCGCTTGGTTCAGCGATCGCGATTCCGGCCGACCACTCGACCGGTGATGCCTGCCGCAGCCGGTCTCTGAGGGCACCAGCCGCAGAGACGTCGGAGTCCGGCAGGATTGCGACGAATTCGTCTCCTCCGATCCGCGCAAGGAGATCTTCGGCGCGTGAAACGACGACCCAGGATTCGGCCAGGGCCTTCAGAACCCGGTCGCCTTCCTGGTGGCCCTTGAGATCGTTCACTTTCTTGAATCCGTCGAGGTCTGCGTGGATGACTGCCACTGGCTTTGACGGGGACGCCGCAGCGAAGACCGGGGCGGCGGTGATCACGAGTCCGTTTCGATTGAGCAGTCCGGTAAGCGGGTCGGTCCTCGCCTGCCGCCGCTGTTCGGTCGAGATCCGGGTGAGGATCTCCATGGTCACGGCGAAAGTCGCGCCGAATACGATTGCCATTCCCAGGGGGTTTCCAAGATCGCCCGAATAGAAAGCGATCAACAACCCGACGAACAGACCGCCGGCGTAGATCCGTGTTACCGAGGGACCGAAAGAAGCGCCGACATAGACACAAGTCCAGAGGATGGTCAGGACCCGAAGTGCCATGGTCGTCTCGCTGGTTACCAATGCGATGCCTAGACAGCCCCAAGCGAAACCTATGGCTACGACCAGATAGAGCATCCAGAGCCGGAAGAACCGGGCGAATACCCAGTATCCGACACCCGCTGCGAGGGTGAGAAACACTCCCGAGAGTGGCCGGTGCTGTCCATCCACCGGAAAGATGATCACGTAGGCCTGAAGCCCGGCTGAAGCGAAGCAGATGAAAGCGAAGGTGCGGACCTGAACGATTGCGGCTTTGTCGTTCAGGGTGTTTCGGGTGGTCTGCGAAATCATGAGGAATGGATGCGAACCCTGCTCAAGGGCGATCGCTGGAGGGATCAATCAGGTATCTGATTCCGATGCCTGCTCGGACAATCCTACCGGCAATGAAAACATCATCGGGTCGCCCTACGCCAGCTCGACCGAGCGAGAACTCTTGCCTTTGATCAACCCATGTCGCATCAGCTTGTCATTCTGGTGTCGCACCGGTTGTCAACTGAAGTCGTTACACACAATCTGTGAAACGTCACCGAAATGTCACTGCTGCGACATTGGGCGACAGGGAGTCTCACACCTGTCCGTGACTTCGGTCGAAAGTCTCCCGGCACGTCATATACTCGCGCCATGTTGAGCAGGGCGGCGAGGCCACAAACGAGAATTAGCGAATTTGATTCGCTCTCCGATGCCCGCATCGGATCATCGTCGATTGTGGGAGCCGGTCTCAGGTGATTCGGAGGCACTCGCGGATATGGCAGGTTCTGTTCGTGGGCCTGGTTGGAGCTCTGGCGACCATTCTGATGCACCCATATAGACCGACTCCGCTGGTCGCAGCCCTGATCTTCGGCGCTGCGATTGGTTTCGCTACTTGGCTGGGCGAAAGGTTGCTCGGGAAGACTGATCCCTAGGAGGAGGCAGGCTTGGAGGTATTACAGATAGCCCGAACCTTACGTGGAAAATCGTTACAGAACCAGGCGTTAATCGGAATCGTGGCGGTACTTGGATTGATTACTGCCACTTGGTTCTTGGTGCTTATCGATGTCAACGAAGACAGCAATTGGCTTATCGGACCAGTCTTTTTGATTGTCTGGGCGATAGCCGGCTTTTTGATCGGTCGCTGGTGGGCTCTCAGCCTGTTCGTATTGGTTCCGATTCTGACGCTCGTGACCGGAACGGAAACTTCCCCCGCAGGTGATCAACCATTGTGGACCTACTACGCCATCAGTTCGGTATTCACGTGCCTGCCGATGATCGCGATTGGCGTAGGAATCCGGAAGTTTGCCAATAAGCGATTGATAAGAAAGGTCGCGACATAGGCCGTTTGCTCCAGGCATGGTCGGATGGAAATGCAACTTCAGGGAGCAGTGGCACGGACATCTCGTTAATGGCGGACAGACGCTTGTCGTTCTTCGTGACATCTGGTGTCACTGCAGCCACTTGTGAAACGTCACCGGAAAGTCACTACGCCGACATCGGACGACACCACCCTGTCGCAGCGGCCCGAAAGACGCGATTCCGCATCGGGAGTGGCAGGCGAACTTGCCTTAGTCAAACATCGAGAGCCAGGCGAGCCTGTCCGCGATCGGAAACCTTAAAGTACCCGCTCCAGCCGCGTCCTCGCTGGCGTTGTTTGGGACAACAAACGACTTTGTAAGATCAGCTGAATGGAGCTTCGTCCCGATTGAAGACCGATCAGAGAACTGCAGCGCGGTACGTGGTCAGCTGGTTCGCGTTGGTTTGCGGGATCGTTCTCGGGGTCTTGTCCTTGATGTCTGTGAGAACGGGCGTTGATTTTGCCGGAACCCCCATCTGGGGATACAACGACAATTCGCTGGACGCATATCTCGGCTTCGGCGGTCTTTGCATCCTCTTCGGGGCCGCGGTCTTTTTTGTAGCGGTCCTACTCATTCAGTCGGCCGTCCGTGGCCTGGCCCGCGCTCCGGGGCGAAGGTGGAGGAGGCGCGAGTTTCTCGCCGCTTTTGGTCTCACCCTTGGACTACTGGCGATTACCGCGGTCGGCTGGGGGGTCGCCGCGAATCTAGTTTCACCCAGCGAAACGTCTGATCCAGAATTCGTCGAAAACACAACCCTGGTGACCGCGGTCGCGGCAGTCTTTCTGGGCTTCACTTCGGCAATGGTGCTGAAGGCGTCTCTCAAGAACGGCTGACGAACGGCCAATCCACCAGAACCTCTTTGATGAGAGGGTCGTATGGTCACTTCTCCGGGGGAAGATTCTCCTCCGCTGACGGCATTCTGCTCTTCGCAGACCGGTACGGTGGCGCCAGCTTGATCCGTTCGTGCCGACTGTACTCAGATTCAAGCATTTCGGCCATCGGCCACATTCCGCGATATTTGGCACTTGCCGGCTGAAAGTTGGGGCTTGGGGATCCGACTCCATTTGATGTTCCGGTCGCCGAAACGAATCGGACCGGTCACCTGATCGCCGTCTGGCCGCGGATCGTTCCAACGCAACATTGCTTCCTCGGGGGGTTTATGTGCTTCGGCAGCACTCGGATGAACACAAGGGAGCTAGATGGAACGAATACGCGAAAGATATGCCTGATGCGTCTCCTGTTGAGGAACTATGTGGGTATTTCAGCCCTGTTCTTTTGTCTACTTGCTGCGCAAGCAGCATTGTCAAGTCCCGCACTGGGAAAATCGGGGGCCCCTGACCCTGATTTCGGGCGTGGAGGCACGTTTAGTTCCCCCGCAAAGATCGGCGGCGTGGTTGGAGTTGATTATCTGTCAAACAACCGTCTGGTTTCGGCACTCAGCCGCTACGGATCCGAGGATGTTCTCTATTCGGCGGCGTCCATTCCTGGCCTAGGTAAGGACGATTTAGCCTTCGGCCGCTACGGAGAAGCCCACTCAGCTTTCGTCGGACCTTCGGCTGCTGCGACCGACTTGGCCGTTGCGCCCGACAGCTCATACTTTCTGACCGGTTGGCACGGTCGTCCGAATCTGGCAATGGGATATGTAATTTCCCATTTCACCTCGGACGGAAATCCGATTAAACGTTTCGGTAGTGGCGGTACTGCCGTGGGGAAAGCGGTGGGGAAGGTCGGAAAAGACATTGCTCTAACCGCAGTTGATGTCCAAAAGGATGGCAAGGCAGTCGCTTCAGGAGGTCACGGAATAGGTTTCGGGACGCGCCCAGCCGGGATCGTGATGAGATTTCGCAATAACGGGCGGCCCGACCATTCATTCTCCGGTGACGGTATCGCCAGATTCCCGGTCTCAGGAAGAAACGGGTCTTCGACCGCGCTTATGGATATCGAGGCGCTACCGAACGGCAAGATTCTTGCTTCTGGATATTCCAAGGGGCGAGTCATTGCTGTCAGGCTCAAAAAGAACGGAAAGAGGGACCGAAGCTTCGGCGGTAATGGTGTCGTGACCCTTCCACGAACAGCTAGCCAAAGTTGTGAGGTCAATGGTTGGTGCCTCGAAGGCGCGTTGACGGTCGCAGCAAACGGAGATCCGATTATTCTCTCGAACCGGCCCCATTCAAAATCAAAAGGTAAGGCCTGCGAATGCGTCGACATCATCCGCCTGACCAAGAGGGGCAAACGCCGGAAAGGTTTCGGCAATCACGGTGTTGCGACTATGGGGAGGACGCTTCAGTACGGCACCGAGATAATCGCCCGTCGCAATGGACAAATCATCGCTGCGGGCGCGGTCGGCGGTCACATGGGCGCAGTACAGCTCAAGCAGAACGGAAAGCTCGATCGGTCATTCGGAACGAACGGACGAGTTTCGGTCGGGTGTCCTTGGCGAGCTGAGTCCGCCCATCTGGCACCTAACGGGAAGCTGACCCTTGCAGGGGCGGGAGATAAGCGTCTCCACTTCGCCAGGTTTCTACCTTGAGCAAAGCCAGAGAGGAACGGTAAGCGGAACCGTTGAAGTTAGACCAAAAACTGGACCAACTATTCCGACACCCTTTCAAGGCTGGAATTTACGGCAACGAACTCGTTCTGACCGGAAGCGATAATACCTCAATGGTTCTCACGGAATCGAGCTGGGGTGCGGCGGACGGCGGCGCGGCGCTTCGTGGTTCTCTGGTTGCCGAGGCGATCTGCCGCGCGGACCGTTACCTGGAGCTTCCGTTTGGTTTGACCAGGAGAGCGGGTTAGTCGCAGGGGGACGTTCTTCGCCTTGCCACTTTTGATCTTGAATCTGGACTTGCCGGCTACTTTCGCCTTATCCTTCGACTTGACTCTGATCGAACCGCGGCAGGGTCCATTCTTTTCCTCCTTCGGACAGCTCAGCAGGACTGTTGCCTTGCGGGCCGCCTTCATTTTGACCTTGCCGGAAACCTTCATTCGTGGTGCGATTGATTCGGCCGAGATGAGCCTGGTGCGGCGCATGGCTTTCCCCTTCGCAGCACTGACGACTGCTTCGCCGGACTCGCTGATCACCCTCTGGTAGATATCAGTCAACTTGTCGGTGTCGAGTCCATTCATGCGCTCGGCCGATGAGAAGGCGATCTGGCTGCCGTCACCAGAAACACCGAGCAGCTTCGAACCGATCTCCGCACTCTCTGACGTCGGACCGGTCGAGACCAGCTGGGTCTTGCCGTCTATCCACGAATAAACATCCATCGAGTCATCAGTATCAGCAGCGACCAGTCGCTGGTTCGAGGCGAAAGCGATGACCCGGAGGTCGTCCGAAGCGTCAACCTGCCAGCCGGCAATGAACATGTCGCCGAGAAACGAAGTCAGGGCCGGGTTCCGGACCTCCGGGTGGGTGTCGCTCGGGCCGGTAGTGACCAGGCGGAATGGCGCACCCAGGGCCCAGCGATAAACATCGATCGAAGAATCGAGATCCTCGGGTACGAGCGGATGCGGCGTCGCAAAGAGCGCACTCTGCCCGTTTTCGGCCAACGCTATCGCCGTATCGCCCACACCGGAACCGCAATGGGTGGCGTTCGGGTCATTCGGTGTGCCTTCGCTGATCAGCGTGATCTCCCCGTCCGGGTGGCGCAGGTAGGCGTCGTAGTTATCGTCGGTGTCGAGTGGCGATATCCGGCTCGTCGATGAAAAGAACAGGGATTCGCCATCGGGCGTGATATCGCCGTACTCAAGGAACGGAGTGCAATTGGTGACCGAGGTTTTGGGGAAGTTAGTCATCACGTCGACTTGGTCGCCGCGCAGGCGAAATACCCCGAAACCCCAGCCAGGTCCGAAGTGGTTGACCGTTTCATCTCCCGACGTGAAAACGCTGGCGCCATCTTCGGAGAGGCCCTCCAGGCGGTCCTGGCCGCATTCGAAAGGAAGTTTCTTCATTTCGTTGGCGGTACGGGCATAGATTTCGATGCAGATCCGCCCGAGGTCATGGCGCACATTTCCGCGGATGAAGTAGATCGCGCTGCCGTCTTCGGTAATGCGTTCGAACTGGTAAGTCTGCTTGCTGGAGTTGGTGGCAGGATCAGCCGGATCGTTGCTCATCAAGGTCGTCTTGCCATCTTCGATCAGGAAGGCGTCGGTCCTGAAGCCGTCAGTGTCGTTTTCGGTCAGCGGGGCTCCCGTTTCGACGAATACGCGCTTGCCGTCCTCGGAGACATCGAGCAAACGCACACCCAGGCGGCTTGACATCGGGAAAGTGATCAGTGGCCTGGTGACGCCCTGGTAACGCTCATAGACCCCGTGGTCGGGCCCATCTGCCAGGTCTTCGTTGAACGCGAAAACTGTTCGCTCGCCATCCTCGGATACACCTCCGCAGCCCCCGAACAGACAGAAAGCCTCGTACGGCTTAACCGCGCTGGCCTGAGCCGTCGGTATGAAAAAAGCGATGAAAATTATTCCCAACAGAATTCGTTTCAATTCAATCCTCCCTGACCGCGGTGGGTCCCTGACTCCATTCTGTGCACACACTATGACCTATGAATGGGTCTACCGGGTTTAGTGCCTCGCAAGAGCTGACTAGAGGCGGGATCTGGATCGGCAGAGGTTGCCCTAAGAGGTGATTCTTGAGACGAGGCCAAGAATCCGAAGTGGTACTTCGTGGGGGCTTCCGGATTGTTTGTCCGAGAGCACGATGTCGCGACCGCGCAATTCGTGTCGGTGTTTCTGCGCATCCAAGTGACGTTCGGGTCGATAAGTCCTGTCGTTCTATACAGTCGGCGGGTGAACACGGCGACAGCCGAGGATCTGGCGGCCGAGACGTTCCTCATTGCCTTGCGGCAGGCCTCCCGATTCGATCCTGAGCGCGGGGGAGTGCGTCCCTGGCTTTTTGGCGTGGCTACCAACTTGTTGCGGCGGGAGTTTCGCCGCGAGACACGTGAGTTCCGGGCGTATGCGCGTTCCGGTGTCGACCCGATTGATGAGGATGCGATCGAGGACGCCGATCAACGGATGGATGCCCAGAGATTCCAGCCGAATCTGGCCGGGGGGTTGGCTG
>JBAUOE010000084.1:0-10469 GCA_049579585.1 Solirubrobacterales bacterium
TTGACCCGGCTCCGCCGCTAGTCCCTTTCAGGCGAGGATCGTGCCGGGATCCGGCGGCACGTCCACGGCGTTTTCCCGCAAGGCTTCGATCGGAACTATTTCCAGCGCGGTCATGTTGGTCGAAGCCAGAACCACCAATGAAGCCACGCCGTCCTCGTATGCCCGCAGCCAGTTGATCGCGGTGACACACCAGCGGTCGCCAGGAACCAGCCCGGGAAAACCAAATTGCGGCATTGCGGTGGTCAGATCGTTGCCGATCGATTGCTGGTGGCCCAGGAACTCGGCGGTCATCACTCCGCAGATCGTGTGGCTGCCCCCATCTTCGGCTCCGGCAGTGCAGCAGCCATCGCGGTAGAAACCGGTGACCGGATCGGTTCCACAGGACTGCAGCTCCTCGCCGAGGACGTTGATCTGGGTCACCGCCCGGGCCTCATCATCTTGGTTTTCGGGACGCATCGGATTACCTGAAGTTATCTTCGCAGGGCAAGTCCCGTATGTAGGCTGCCTGCATGCCTTCCAATCTGCCTTCCGTCGACTACGCAAACTGGAAAGAGTGCTGCGACACGCTTCATTCGCACACCCAGATCCTCGGCAAGCTGGCGGTGGCGCTTTCACCGCCCGAACCGCAGTTGCAGCATGCCGCCCAGCGACTGACTGCCCGCGGATGGGAAACCACGCCGATGCCTGCCCCGGATGGTTCCGGATCGATCGTCGCCGGATTCGACTTCCACACCCATGAAGTCTTCATCGAACACAGCAACGGCCTCGGTGACCGGCTGCCGCTCTACCCCGATGTATCAACCGGTGAACTGACCCGCGGCATCCTCCAGACCATGCGCGGACTTGGTGGTGATTTCGAGATCGCGATGAACCCGCAGGAGGTTGCCTGGACGGTGCCGCTCGACGAAGATGAAGAGCATCGGCACTACGACCCGAAACAGGTTTCGGACTGGTTCACTGCGGCAACCGAAGCTGCCCTGGTCCTGAACGAAATCCGGGCACCGTTCCGGGGACGTTCAACCCCGGTCAATGCCTGGTGGGGTTCATTCGACCTGGCGGTGAACCTGTTCTCCGGCGAACCGGCCGCGCCACCCTCCACCGATTTCATCATGCGAAACGCGATGGATGTCCAGGAAGTCGCGATCGGTTGGTGGCCCGGTGATGCCCGTTACGAAAAGGCAGCATTCTACGCCTACGCCCACCCCGCTAAACCCGGTTTCGCGGAAAGCGAGCTTTCGCCGGCACCTGGGCACTGGAACGGTGACCTTGGCGAGTACGTGCTGGACTGGGATGTGTTTCGCGCCGCCACCAATCCGCGTGAAGCTGCACTCAAATTCGGCCGGGCCGTCTTCCAGCATGCCTGCGATGTCTGCGAATGGGATCCGGCCCTTGCCGCCAGCGCCGAGGGTGACCCGCCGCCGATCCAGTAGCGGCCGGCGGTCGAATCCCTGAGGCTGCTTCGGTCACAGGATTTCGGGTTTCACCCGGTCCCAGCTGAAACCTTCCAGTAGCTCCCGGGCCGTGGTTTCAGTACCCGGCTCAGCCAGCCCGACCGAGGCTGCCATCTCGCCGATCAGACCAGGCAGGGTCGCCCCGTTCGCAATCCTGTCCTCGAGGGTGACCGCCCCATGGCGTTTGGCCAGGCGGGCGCCGTCTTCACCGAGCATCAGAGGAACGTGGATGTAACGGTCAGGCGGCGTCAGTTCAAGTTGTTCGAATAGCCAGATCTGGCGCGGGGTCGAATCGAGCAGGTCGGCACCACGCACGACCTCGGTGATTCCCTGGGCGGCATCATCGACCACCACCGCGAGGTTGTAACCGAAGTCGCCGTCGTTGCGACGGACCACGAAATCATCGTCGCCGCCGGAACGAACCCGTAATGCCGGCGGTCTGCCTGTCTCCCGTATGGCTTCCCGTTCGGCTTCGGTCAGGTCGGCGCAGGTGCCGGGATACGCGTCGGCCGGGGAGTTGCCATGGGGTGCAGATGCGGCATCCCGGATTTCTGCCCGGGTGCAGAAACATTCGTACACAAGGCCTTTGGACACCAGGACTCCGAGCGCCTGCGCGTAAAGATCGAGACGATCGCTCTGCCGGACCGGTTCACCATCCCACTCGATGCCGATCATCCGCAATTCCTCGAGCTGGGTTTCGATGAAGTGTTCCCTGGAACGACCACGGTCAAGATCCTCAATCCGGACCAGGAAATCAGCACCGGTTGACCTCGCTCCAAGCCAGGCGAGCAGGGCGGTTCGCAGATTTCCCAGATGGAGCTCGCCGGTCGGGCTCGGGGCGTAGCGGCCTGCGTTGCTCAACTGATCGCCTTTGCCAGCGGCGCGGCCAGATCACCATTCGGTTCGATCACAACCCCCTTCAGACCCAGCCAGCCGGCCATTGATTCCAGTTCGGCGGCCAGTTCCGGCACGGTTCCGGAAGGCGCATTTTCTTCCGCGAAGCTGCCTTTGACCAGAAGAACGGAGGCTTCACGGTCGGCCTTCAGGTCAACCCGGGCGACGATCCGTTCGTCAAGCAGGAATGGCAAGACGTAATACCCATACTTTCGTTTCGCTTTCGGCGTGTAAATCTCGATTCGGTAATGAAACCCGAAAAGCTCTTCGAGGCGGGTCCGTTCGAAAACCAGCGGATCGAAAGGAGCGAGCAAAGCCCGGTTTGTGATCTTTCGTGGACGTTTCGCGTCGCGGTGCAGAAAGGAGATCCGGTCAAGCCCCTCGACCTGAACCGGCAGCAGCACTCCTTGCTCAACCAGGGTCGTTACCGCGACCGTCGCCTCTTTCACGCCCAGCCGAAAGTAGTCGCGCAGGTCCCGGATGGTTGCGACTCCGTGGGCCCGGGCCGATATTTCCACCAGGCGGCAGATCGCTTCATCATGATCTTCGGCGGGGGCGGCGTGAACGTCAGGCGGCAGCACCCTTTCGGTCAGGTCATAACGACGACTGAACTGGCTGGTCCTCGACGCGGCGGTGATCCTGCCGCTCCAGAACAGATATTCGAGGGCACTTTTCACCGGAGGCCAGTTCCATCCCCAATGCTTTTTGTCGGGTACGTGATGCGGATCGATCTGCCGGCCAAGGTCGGCCGCTGTGACTGGTCCCGACCGCTCGATTTCGTCGACCAGCGCCGCCAGCAGCTCAGGATTGTCGGCGGCGGCCCGCACCGTGCGCCAGGCGTCCCGGTCGGCCCGTTCCATCCGCCACCGCAGCAGGCGATGAGTTTCCGGCGGGACCAGCGAAGCTTCATGGGCCCAGTACTCAACCATTCGGCGCGGAGATTCTTCCGAAGCCCGGGTAAGGAGCGCCGGGTCGTACGGACCGAGCCTTGAGAACAGCGGCATCCGGTGCGCCCTCACCACAACGTTGACCGAATCGATCTGGATCAGGCCGATCCGGTCGAACACCGTCTGCACCTGGCGCATCGTGATCTTGCCCCCGGGTTTCGGACGATCGAAACCCTGAGCCGCGAGCGCAATCCTCCTGGCCTGCGCCTTGCTCAGTTTCCCCGGGGCGGACTCTTTCACCAGCCCATCATGACTGTCAATCGAAACCGATTCGTGGAAGGATTGCCGGGTGAGCACCAAGGGGAGTGAGGTATCTGCGGCGAAAGCCAAGCGGAACGTCGTCGTCACTGCGGCAATAGCGGGCCTCGCCGGCCTGCTGTTCGGCTATGACACAGGCATCATCGCTACGGCACTGCTGACGATCACGCCCGAGTTCAACCTCGGCTCTTTCGCGTCCGGCATGGTTGTTGCGGCAGTTCCGATTGGTGCAGTATTCGGCGCCTGGTTCGCTACCCGCGGCGGTGACAGGTACGGTCGCCGCAGCCTGATCCTCGCGTCTTCAATCATTTTCATTGTCGGCGCAGTGGTTTCCGGGATCGCCCAGGAAGCAGTTGTCCTGATCCTGTCACGAGTGGTGATTGGTTTCGGCATCGGGGTGGCTTCGGCGATCGCCCCGGTTTACATCTCCGAAGTCGCTCCCTCCGACATGCGCGGTCGTCTCGTCACTTTCTTCCAGCTGGCGGTAACCGTCGGCATCCTGGTTGCCTATCTGGTCGGCCTCGCGTTCGCCGACGTCAACGAAGGCTGGCGCTGGATGCTCGGCCTTGGTGCCATCCCCGCAGCCATCCTGATGGTCGGGGTGCTGCGACTGCCGAACAGTCCGCGCTGGCTGATGATGAAAGAGCGGCACGATGAAGCCGCCTACGCCCTGCGCCAGGTGCGTCCGGGCGGTGAGGCAGCGATCGAAACGGAACTCGAAGAGATTCGTGTCTCGATGGCAAGCGACGTTGAAACCGGTGGTTGGCGTGACCTGATGAAACCGGCGGTCAAGGCCGCACTTCTGGTCGGGCTCGGCCTGGCGGTCCTCCAGCAGATCACCGGCATCAACACGGTCATCTATTACGCGCCGACGATCATCAAGGACACCGGGATCAACTCGGACTTCTCGTCGATCCTCGCCTCGCTCGGCGTTGGTGTCATCAACGTGGTCATGACCATCGTCGCTCTGCGCCTGCTTGATATCCGTGGCCGCCGTGAACTTCTGCTCATCGGCGTCTCCGGAATGACGCTCTCGCTCTTCCTGCTCGGAGTGGCCTTCATCGGTGCCACCGGCACCTTCACCACGATCGTCGCGGTTGGCAGCCTGATGCTCTTCGTGTCGTCTTTCGCGATCAGCCTCGGCCCGATCTTCTGGCTGCTGAACGCAGAGATCTATCCGCTGTCGGTACGAAGCAAAGCCGCTTCGGCAGGCACGATGACCAACTGGTTCTTCAACTTCGCGGTCTCGCTCACCTTCCTGCCCCTGATCGACTTTGCCGGACAGACCGGGGCTTTCTGGCTCTACGGCGCGGTTGGACTGGTCACCCTCTGGTTCTGCTGGAAGTTCGTTCCGGAGACAAAGGGACGATCGCTGGAGCAGATCGAGACGATCTTCAAGCGGCGCGCCGGCGAGATCAAGTAGCCCGCACCGTAGAATCGGGTCATGTCACAGACCCCTTCATGTTCAATCCGTGACTTCCAGCCGGAAGACGCGGAAGCCGTTCACCGCTGGTTCAACAATCGCGAAGCCACCAAAACTTTGATGGAGCAACGTGATGGCTTCACCCTCGAAAACGCCGAAGGCTGGACCGCCAACGCCGCAAAGCAGGACGAAGGTGAGGACCGCAAGTACGCGATTGAGGTTCCCGGGATCGAGCAGCCGATCGGTTTCACCGCGCTCTACGGACTGTTCCGCCAGACCGCGCCGGAACTCGGTGCGCTGATCGGCGACGACGTTCGTGGCAAAGGAGTCGGGCGCTGGGCTGAACGCCTCACGGTGACCAAGGCTTTCGAGGAATTCGGGGCCCACCGGGTTTATGGCCGAATCCCTTCTTTCAACACCGCCGCCAAAAAGGTGGTCACCTCCCAGGGCTGGCAGTACGAAGGAAACATGGTTGACCACATCAAACGTCCCGACGGCACCCTGCTTGACTGCGAAATCTGGGGTGTTTCCCCGGAGCAGTTCTTCAACGCTGTCGCCAAGTGGTGACTTGACCGCACGGGCCGAACTGATCGAGGACGGGGGATTGGCCGCCGCCTCGGCTGATTTCTTCCGTTCCCGGGAGTTCCTCGCAGCCGAATCGACCACGCATTCGTTGCGGATCGTGACTGACGGTGGGTCGGTCACCGCACCGGTGCTGGTCCGGTCAATCGAGGGCAGCGATGCGATCGATGCGATCTCCCCCTACGGCTATCCGGGTTTCTCGACCGAGGGTGATGTAAGCCAGATCAGCCTCGACGAAACCGATTTTTCGGACACCGGCCTGGTCACCGTCTTCCTGAGACACGCCCTTGGGGGCGAACCCGTCCTGACCGGAGCGACCGCGCGCAACGTCTGCCTGCTTTCCGATCCCGCCCTGCCTCGCAAGAGCCGCCCGAGCGACCGCCGCCAGGTGCGCCGGAACGCGGAAGACGGGTACGAGGTGGAGATCATCGATGCCGACTCGGCCGGACCTCCGGAACGCAACGGGTTCTTCCGGGCCTATACGGAAACGATGGAACGTACCGACGCCGCGGAACGCTATTTCTTCAGCGAGGAATACTTCGACCGGATCTACACCTGCCCGGGAACCAGGCTCGCGATCGCGCGTGATGCCGAGGGGGTGGTTGCCGCCGCCTCGATTGCGACCGTGAGTGACGGAATGCTTCATTACTACCTGTCCGGTACCGCCGATTCCAACCTCCGCGATTCACCGATGAAGAACGTGCTTTTTGCCCTGATCGACCTCGGCGAGCAACTCGGACTGCCACTCAACCTTGGTGGCGGAATCACTGCGGGCGACGCACTCGAAGAATTCAAACGCGGTTTCGCCAATCGGGAAGAGCAGTGGTACACCTCGGAGATTGTCTGTGACTCCGTGAAATACGAACAGCTATCTCCGGCCGAAAGCCACGGGTTCTTCCCGGCATACCGCGCCACCTGACGCAGGCTGGCTCAGATCTCTTCCGGGGCCAGATCCCCGAAGCTCGGGCCTTCGATCGGTGGGAAAAGATCCAGGGGCTCCGGAGCGTGGTCATAGTGAATCGTGGCCCATGCCCGAATCGCGTCAAGCGTGCTTTCCCCCTCGAAATCCTTGCAGCGGATCAGGTTCGTCCAAGCGGTTGCCGCCACCGAATAGGGCATGTCGGGATTCGGAAAAAGCAGGGCGCCACTATAAGCGGAGTCATATAGACCCTTCAGTTTCAACTGGGCGGCTTCAGGGAGCTTCGGGTTGTACTGGATCGCGACCCGGCCATGTTCCAGTGAATGAACCACGTCCTGCGGAGCCGGGGTTTCCACATAAGCACCGTCGGCCTGCTGGAGAGGTGGTCCGATGTGCGGGCCCGAGGTCGGCGGCACAGTGCCGTAGTCGGGCACTGGATCATCCCGGGTCAGGTGCTTTCCTCCTTCGTCCTTCAAATCGTCGATGACCGTACAACCGGACAGCGCCACCGCTTCATCGATGTCAGTCACCTCAACCTGCACGGTGGAACCAGGCCGTTCATCCGGGGCCACGCCGTTGGTGTTTCCACTGGATGGCGTTGCGATGTGTGCGGCCCCTGGATCTTCATTGCCTCCTGCCGTGACCGCCAGGTAGACACCACCAGCGATCGCAACCAGAATCAGTGCTCCGAGCAGGTAACCAAGTGCCGATGGACGTTCGTCACCAGCCGGTGAGCCTTCAGTGGCCGGGGTCACGCCTGGACGGACTGGCCGCGGGCGCCCCGCCAGGGCTGAGCGGCACGGAGAGCACCGAGCACGGCCCTCGTGGCCGGTGCTTTGTTCAGCGCGTAAAAGTGAATTCCGGGAACGCCGGCCGCGAGCAGCTCGGCGCTTTGCTGGGCTGCGTATGCAACACCCAGGTTGAATTCGGCCTCCGGGTCACCCTCCGCGGCCCGCATCGCGACTTCCAGGTGCGACGGAATCGAAGCGTCACACAGGTCACAGATCCGTTTGGTGTGGGCGTAACCGGTAACCGGGATTATTCCCGCAAGGATCGGCACATCGATGCCTTTCGCCCGGGCCGCATCAACAAAATCGAAATAGGCGCGATTGTCGAAGAAGAGCTGGGTGATCAGGAACTCCGCGCCGGCATCAACTTTCGACTTCAGGTAGTTGAGGTCGGTCTCCATGTCCGGCGCCTCGGGATGCTTTTCGGGGAAGCAGGCGCCCCCGACCGCAAACTCATAGTTGCCGGTGATGAAGGCTGAAAGCTCGGCGGCACTGCCGAGGCCACCTTCGGGCTGGACAAAATCGGTTTCGCCTCGCGGGGGATCGCCCCTCAGGGCAAAAATGTTGTCGATTCCGACATCCCTCAGGCGATCGAGGGTCACTTCGAGGCCGTCGGTCGTTTCACCAACGCAACTCAGGTGGGCCATTACCTCGAGGCCGACCTCCTCCTTCAGGGCAGTGGTGATGTCAACCGTGCCGTCGCGGGTCGAACCGCCAGCACCGTAGGTCACGGAAACGAAGTCGAGGTCAAGTTCGGCCAGGGTCCTGGCCGTGTCGAGCAGCTGGGTGCGGCCTTCGTCAGTCTTCGGAGGGAAGAACTCAACCGAGAAAACCGGCTTGCTGCTGCTTATGATCTCGCCGATGCGCATCCGGAAAGCCTAGTCGAACCGCGAATTTCAGTCTGGCGCGAGGCCTTTGCCGGTTGCTGCCAGCCAAACAGTGCGGCGCAGGATTTCGAAATCAAGCCGGGCTGAACGATTATCCACGTACTCGATGTCCAGTTCGATCCGTTCGTCCCAGGGAATTCCGGCCCGCCCCTGGACCTGTGCCCAGCCGGTGATGCCCGGCCGAACCTCGTGCCGACGTCGCTGCCTTTCGGTGTAATCGTTGACCTGGGCCGGAATGGTCGGACGCGGACCAACCAGGGACATTTCACCACGGAGCACATTGATCAGATTGGGAAGCTCATCAAGGGAGGTCCGGCGTAGCAGCCGGCCGGTGCGGGTTACCCGGGGATCCTCACGGCCAACGACGGTTCCAACCCCGACCGGGTCTGATCCGGGAACCATCGTGCGCAGTTTCAGCATTTCGAACTCGACCCCGTTTCGACCGACCCGGCGCTGGCGATAGATCACTGAACCGTCGCCTTCGAGTCGGATCATCACGGCGGCAATCATCATCAGCGGGGCGGTCAGCGTCGTCAGGACCAGGGCCAGGAAGAGATCCAGGACCCGGTTCAACGTGTGCCCTCGGCTTTTTCCCAGTAGCCGGGAGGTCCGCCGCGCCAGCGATCCCAGAGGCCAAGCGCAATCGAAATCGTGGTCATCACGTAGTAGCGGCTGATCCGGAAGGGAAGCCACGAGATCCAGCGCCCGACTATCGCCGCAACTATCAGCGCCAGCTGGACATAAAGCGTCAGTTCGTAAACGAGTCCCTGCTTGTACAAAAGGATGTTGGTGACCAGAACGATCAGGTGGAGCGCCGGGGTGAGGTACCGGAGCAACCGGTGCGAAACGATCTCGAAAAAGTAGATGACCGGGTAGCCCCGCGGATCGATCATGCCTTCACCGATCACGATGTCCCAAAGGCCGACCATCATGCGACGTTTTCGGGAAAGCTCGCCTTCCATGCTTGGCACCATCTTTTCCGTCGCCTGGGCCTTCGGTCGGTAGAGCGAAGCGAATCCGCGCTTCGCCAGAGCGAAAGGAAATGAAAGGTCATGGCTGCCGGACGGGTCCAGATCGATGTATTGCGAGGCCCGGACCGCATAGATCGCACCGTTGCCTGCGGTGACCCCGGCCAGCCGGGATTCAAGTTCGCGCACTTTCATTTCGTAGCGCCAGTAGATGCCTTCGAGGTTGCCACCCTCCGGTCCGGTGAAACGGACCTGCCCACAGACATATCCGACCTTTTCATCGCGGAAGGGCTCGAGCAGTTGGGCGAGAGCGTCGGGTTGCCATTCTGAGTTGGCATCGGAGAAAGCGAGGATCTGGCCTTTTGATGCAGCGGCGGCTGCGTTCTGCACCGCGACTTTGCCGCTCCTTGGAAGGTCCAGCACCTGATCGGCACCAGCCTCGCGGGCGATTTCCACAGTTTTGTCGGTAGAACCGTCGGAAGCGACGATGATTTCCAGCAGTTCGCGCGGATAGTCAATCTCGAGGGCGTTCTTGACTTTTGCTTCGATCACCGCCTCTTCGTTGTATGCGGCGATGATCAACGAAACGACCGGGATCGCACTTTCGTCCGTGTCGACGTCACCAACCAGTGAAGGAAACCGGCCTGCCCGTTTGCCGCGCAGCACCCCGGCCTGATGACTGAAACCGAGTCCGTCAAGGATCAGCAGGGCGATCGTGTACCCGAAATGGGTGAATACGATCAGCCCGGCAGAGAGCCAGAAGATGATTGCAACCAAAGTGATCATGGGCCGACTTCACGGTAGAGATCGATGGTCTGCCGGGCAATGCTGGCCCAGGCGAATGGTCCTTTTGCTGCGGCCGCTGCCTTCCGGGCGAGATCCTTCCTTGCCGTTTCGTCTTCAACGAGTTCGGTCAGGGCATCAGCGAGACCTTCGACGTCTCCGGGTTCAACCAGCCTGGCGGCATCGTGTTCACGGGCAACATCACCAAGTCCGCCTACATCCGAGATCACCATCGGTTTTCCGAAAGCCAGGCCGGTGTAAAGCACCCCGGACTGCTCACCGTCGCGGTAGGGAAGCACAAGCAGGTCAGCTGCCCGCATGATTGCCGGGATCTCGGTGTCTTTGACGAAACGCGGAAGCCAGCGGACCCGCCCCCCGAGCTTCTCGGCCCTGGCTTTCAAGTCAGCCAGGTCCATGCGTGGATTGCCGACAATCCACAGCTCTGCTCCTTCAACCGCAGCGAAAGCGTCAAGCAGGACATCGACCCCTTTGTAGGGGCGAAGCAGGCCGAAGAAAAGTACGACCGGACCGGTCGCGCCCTCCAGCTCCGCCGGCAGGGGATCCTCGGC
>JBAUOE010000085.1:0-26025 GCA_049579585.1 Solirubrobacterales bacterium
CAGGAAGAGGCAGATCCCAACGCCAACATCATCTTCGGCTCGGTCGTTGATCAGTCGATGGTGGATGAGGTGCGGGTCACCGTAATTGCGACCGGTTTCGAAGGCTTCGAGCTTCTCGCTCGTTCGCCTCAGAGGGTCCGGCGTCGTTACGAAAGCCGCAAGCGCGTTTCGGCCGACGACACTGACATCAGCAACCTCAGGGTCGGCGACAGTGACATCGAAGTTCCGCCATTCCTCAGGGACTGAGGAATTTGCGCCTCCGGGCGTAACCAGAATCTCCGCAAAGGCCGCCCAACCAGGCGGCCTTTGCTTTTGCAGGAACGATCAGTAAGCGGCACCGGGAATGGGTCTCGTCATCCATCCACGGCCTGCCTCCGAGCACCAGCGGTTCCGGGTCGACTTCACCGTAGATACACCGGCAAAGTCGACCCGGAAGCAGTGGGGGGCGGGGTGCGTCGGGTCCGGGTCGGTTTTGCCGCGACTCTCGCGGTGAAGTCGACCCGGGAGTGGTGGCGGTGGGGGTTGAATCCGCTTCCGGTTGCTTTTGCCGTCGGATGGTGTTTGATTGTGGAACAACCCGGTAGTCGGTTTCTCAGGTTTGGAGCCAGAATCGCCGGTTTACGTCCGGGCTGGGTATCGCCGGCGGGCGGCTTGCCTTAAGCTCACCGGGTGACACCCTCCCTCACCGACCGTCGAACCAGCCTCTACGAGACCCACGTTGAAGCAGGTGCCAAAATGGTTCCGTTCTCCGGCTGGGAAATGCCGGTTTCTTACGATGGCATCAAGGACGAACACGTTGCGGTACGAACCCACGCCGGCATTTTCGATACCTCCCACATGGGGGAAATCGAAGTCGAAGGACCCGGAGCCCGCGCGTTTCTCCAGCGTCTCGTCACCAACGACGTCTCAAAGATCGAGATTGGCCGCGCGCAGTACTCCTGCCTCCTGAACGAAGACGCTGGTGTGATCGACGACCTTTTCGTCTACCGGCTCGGCAGCGATCGTTACCTGGTCATCACCAACGCCGGCAACCACGAAGCCGACCTCGCGCAATTCGGAACAGTCGCCCGCGACTTCGATGTCTACGTACGGGACGCCAGCTACAACTACGCGATGCTGGCGGTTCAGGGTCCCCACGCCCGGCAAATCGTTTCGAAAACACTTCACATCAAGCTGCCCGAACGCATGGGAGTGATCGCGCAGCAGATCGGCCGCCGTCCGGCCCTGGTCTGCGGCACCGGTTACACCGGCGAAGACGGGGTGGAACTCCTGATCGAACCCGAGATCGCCCCGGCAATCTGGATGGAACTTGTCGATGCCGGGATCGTGCCAGCCGGACTAGGCGCCCGTGACACCTTGCGGCTGGAAGTCTGTTTCCACCTCCACGGCAACGACCTGTCGACCGACATCGACCCGATTTCGGCTGGCCTCGGCTGGGCCTGCAAAGAAGCCACAGGTTTCATCGGTTCCGACAAAGTCGCCGTATTGCGGGCGAACGGCACCGATCAGAAGTTGGCCCCGTTCATGATCGAAGGACCGGGAATCCCCCGCCAGGGCAATCCGGTGATGATCGGCGACGACGTGGTCGGCGAAGTCAGCAGCGGCACCTTCTCGCCTTCGCTTGACGTCGGGATCGGCATGGCATACCTCAAGAGTGATCTGGCCGAACCCGGAACCGCAATCGAGATCGATGTGCGCGGGAAGCGTCGTCCGGCCCGCGTAAGCTCCAAACCCCTTTATTCCAAGGAGAAATAACTTGTCCGAGCCGAGCTATCCCGAAGACCTGAAGTATCACCCCGAGCACGACTGGGCCCGGATCGAAGGAGATGAAGCCACCATGGGGGTCACCTGGTACGCCCAGGACTCGCTCGGTGAAGTCGTCTTCTATGAAGGTCCCGAGGTCGGCGCGGAAGTGAAGAAAGACGAGCCCTATGCCGAAGTTGAATCGGTCAAGGCGGTCTCCGACGTGATCGCGCCCCTGTCCGGCGAAGTAATCGCGGTGAACGACAGCCTGGCTGACGCGCCCGAAGCCGTCAACGCCGATCCGTACGCGACCGGCTGGCTGATCAAGATCCGCATCAGCGATCCGGCCGAGGCGGACGAGCTGATGGATTCAGCCACGTACTCGGCCTCGCTGGAGTAAAGCTTGGCCGGATACACACCCGCAACTCCCGACGATCAGGCGGCAATGCTGGCCGCAATCGGCGTCGATTCGATCGAAGAGCTGTTCAGTCAGATCCCGGACGAAGTCAAACTCGGCCGGCCGCTTGACCTCGAAGATGGACTCAGCGAAGGCGAGGTCTACAAAAGGCTGCAGGTCCTCTCGTCCTGGAACATGAATACCGAAGAGGTTCCTTCTTTCCTCGGCGCGGGCATGTACGACCACTATGTGCCGTCGATCGTCGACGCGATCACCAGCCGTTCCGAGTTCCTGACGCCGTACACGCCGTACCAGCCCGAGGTGTCACAGGGCGGCCTGCAGGTGATGTTCGAGTTCCAGACAGCCATGTCGGAACTCACCGGGCTTCCCGTGTCCAACGCCGGCCTCTACGAAGGTCCGTCAGCTGCCGCATCCGCCGCCTACCTGGCGCTGAACGCAACCGGCCGCTCCGGTCTCGTTGCCTCCCGCGGACTCCATCCACACAGCCGCGAGACCCTTGCGACTCACGCCGTCGGTTTCGGGGCCGAACTGACCGAGGTTCCGCTGGTCGACGGCCTGACCGAAGCCAAAGCCCTCGAAGCCGCAATCGACGACAACACCGCCGCGGTTTTCCTGCAGAACCCCAACTTTCTCGGATCAGTGGAAGACATCGCCGCGCTCGGTGAATACGCCACAGCCAAAGGGGCGCTGCTGGTGGTCCAGGTCGACCCGATGACCCTCAGCATCCTCAAGCCCCCGGGTGAGTGTGGTGCCGACATCGCCTACGGCGAAGGTCAGCCGCTCGGCAACCGCCTTGACTTTGGCGGACCTTCATTCGGTTTCTTCTGCGCCAAGCAGGAGCACATACGCCGGATGCCGGGACGTATCGCCGGTGAGACCACCGACGTCGATGGCCGCCGTGGATTCGTGCTCACCCTCCAGACCCGTGAGCAGCACATCCGCCGCGAAAAAGCGACCAGCAACATCTGCACCGCTCAGGCGCTGAACGCGCTCGGGGCCATGGTTCACCTGGCGTGGCTCGGCAAACAGGGTTTCGTCGAACTTGGCGAACTGCTGGTGAGGCGCACCAGCCATGCCCGGAACCTGATCGGTTCACTCGACGGTTTCGAACTGCTTCACGAAGCGCCGGTAATGCGCGAGTTTGCGGTGCGATCCGAACGCCCGGTCGAAGAACTTCTCCATATGACCCCGGAGCCGGGCGTCGCAGCCCCGTACATCCCGGTCTACCCGCTGGGACGCGACTATCCGGAATATGAAGATTCGTTCCTGGTTGCACTCACCGAAAGCCGGTCACTCGAAGACA
Source organism: Solirubrobacterales bacterium (assembly GCA_049579585.1). Lineage (GTDB taxonomy): Bacteria > Actinomycetota > Thermoleophilia > Solirubrobacterales > 70-9 > 67-14. The sequence continues at coordinate 3,465 of JBAUOE010000085.1, forward strand.
TCGAGTGGCTGGCCCACATGCTCGAACACGGCCAGGCCGGATGGGGCGAGCACATCCACGACCACGATGAAGAGGGCAACGTCGTCGTTGAACCTGACCGGGTCGAAGCTACCCAGGGATCAGCCTCATGAGCAACGCAACGACCCTCACCGAGACACCCCAGCAGGCTGACCGTGCAGTCACGATCTTCGAAAAGTCCGTTCCCGGACGTCGCGCGGTCCAGTTGCCGCCGACCGAGGTCGCGGAAACACCGATATCGGAGCTGATCCCGGCGAACCTTCTGCGGGAGACTCCAGCCGAGCTGCCGGAAGTATCCGAACCGGACATCATCCGGCACTACAACAGGATTTCCAGACGGAACTTCGACCTCGACACTGGCTTTTACCCGCTCGGCTCGTGCACCATGAAATACAACCCGCGCCTCAACGAGCGGGTAGCGGCGCTGCCCGGACATGCCCGGCTCCATCCGGCAACCCATCCGGCCGACGCGCAGGGTGCACTGGAGCTGATGTACCTGCTGCAGGAATCGCTAAGTGAGATCTGTGGCCTGCCTACGGTCAGCCTTCAGCCATCGGCTGGGTCCCAGGGCGAACTCGCCGGGCTGCTGCTCACCCGTGCCTACCACGCTGACAAGGGCCGGAACCCGACCAAGGTGCTCACCCCGGACACCGCCCATGGCACGAATCCCGCTTCGGTTTCGATGGCCGGCTACGAAGTAGTGAAGGTAGCCACCAACGCAACCGGCGGGGTAGACATGGACGATCTACGTTCAAAGGTCGATGAAGACGTCGCCTGCCTGATGCTGACCAACCCGAACACACTCGGGGTATTCGACGAAAACATCTCCGAGATGGCTGCGCTGGTCCACGAAATCGGTGGCCTGCTCTATTACGACGGCGCGAACCTGAACGCGATAATGGGCCAGGCCAGGCCGGGTGACATGGGCTTCGACATCGTGCACGTCAACCTCCACAAATCTTTCTCACAACCGCATGGCGGTGGTGGTCCGGGAGCAGGACCGATTGCCGTTTCCGACCGGGTTGAGCCATTCATCCCGAAACCCCAGGTCGTACTGCGGGACCGCATCTTCGAAAGCGGCGAATGGATTGCCGCCGAATACGGGGGAGGGGAACCGAAGGGTTACCAATACTTCGACCTCGATTACGACCGGCCGAAGTCAGTTGGACGGATGCGGGGATTCCAGGGCAACTTCGGCGTTTTCGTGCGTTCCTACGCTTACATCCTCAGCCTCGGTGCGGACGGCCTTTCCGAAGCGTCACAGCTCGCGGTACTGAACGCCAACTACCTCAAGAAGCGCCTTTCTGAAGGCCGGGCAGGCAAATACCTGCCGGTTGCTTTCGACCGTCACTGCATGCATGAGTTTGTCCTTTCCGGTGCGGAAATGAAAAAACAGCTGGGAATCAAGACACTCGACCTGGCCAAGCGCCTGCTCGATTTCGGGTTCCACCCACCAACCGTCTACTTCCCGCTTCTGGTTGACGAAGCGCTGATGATCGAACCGGTCGAAACCGAAGCGAAAGAACATCTGGACGAGTTCGCTGACGCAATCGAGAAAATCCTCGAAGAAGCCGAGTCGGACCCTGGCATCGCGCAGAACGCGCCGTACACCACGCCAGTTAGAAGACTCGACGAAGTCGGGGCCACGAGACGCCCCGTAATTCGTCAGCCAAAGTAGCCTTCTGAAGGCTTACGAACCAAAAATTTAGTATCGAACCGATAAGGACGCGTGTAATTGATGTCTGATGGAAACCCTCAGTACGGACTGAACCAGGACCAGCTCGACTTCCTCGAGGTGATCCGCAGGATGGTCCAGGAGAAAGTCGTGCCGCGCGCCGCGGAAATCGACGAGAAAGCCGAATACCCGCAGGACATCCGCAAACTGTTTGCCGACCATGACCTTTTCGGTCTGCCGTTCGAGGAGCAGTACGGAGGCACCGGTACCGGGGACCTGATGCTGGTCGCCGCGATCGAAGAGATCGCCAAGGGCTGCGCATCCTCGTCACTGATGGTTGCCGCGCAGGATCTTTCATCCCTGCCGTTGAAGCTCCACGCTTCGGATGAGCTCAAGGACCGGGTCCTGTCAAAGATGGCTTCCGGTGAGTGGATCGGTGCTTTCTGCCTGTCCGAACCCGACGCCGGTTCCGACCCGGGCGCGATGCGTACCCGGGCAACCAAGGTCGATGGCGGCTGGCAGCTGAACGGTGCCAAGAACTGGATCACCAACGCCGGCGTGGCCGACATGTACGTGACTTTCGCCGTGACCGACTCCGACGTGAAGTACTCGCGCGGGATCACCGCATTTGCCGTGATGGCCGATGCGCCCGGCTTCCGCATCGACGCACTTGAACACAAGATGGGCATGAAAGGGTCACCGACCGGTCAGCCGGTATACGAAGACGTTTTCGTGCCGGACGCAGACGTCATCGGCGAAGTTGGCAAGGGATTCATCGTCGCGATGTCAACCCTCGACCGATCCCGTCTTGGCATCGCTGCCCAGGCTGTCGGTATCGCCCAGGGCGCAACCGATTACGCGGCGGATTACGCCAAGGAGCGCATCGCTTTCGGCAATCCGATCAACAGCCTCCAGGGAATCCAGTTCAAGCTGGCCGACATGGAAACCAAGACGGCCGCTGCCCGTGAACTGCTTTACCGGGCTGCCTCGATGTCTGAAACCAATGATCCGAAGCTCGGCAAGTACTCGGCGATGGCGAAACTGTTCGCTTCCGACACCGCGATGGAAGTCACGGTTGAAGCCGTTCAGGTACTCGGCGGTTACGGCTACGTCAAGGAATATCCGGTCGAGCGCATGATGCGTGACGCGAAGCTGACCCAGATCTATGAAGGTACGAACGAGATCCAGCGCGTCGTGATCGGCCGCAGCCTCTCGTAGCGGCGGTGGACCGGGTCGCCGGGGTGATTTAGCCCTGACGACCCGGCCCTCAGCAAAGTCCGGGCACGTTTGACGAACCACTAGGCTGCTTCACCGATGAGAATATTTTCCGGAATACAGCCGACAGGCAAGAAACACCTCGGCAACTACATCGGGGCAATCCGACGCTACGTGGAAGCTCAGGACAGGGGAGACCCGTCCATATTCTGCATCGTTGACCTTCACGCAATCACGGTTGCGTTCGAGCCGGAAACCCTTCGCGAGAACGTCTATGACACCACCGCGATTCTGCTCGCCGCCGGACTCGACCCGGAACGGTGCGTGCTGTTCCGCCAGTCCGATGTGCAGGAACAGACCGAGCTCGCATGGCTGCTCGGCAGCGTCACCGCGCACGGCGACCTCAACCGGATGCATCAGTTCAAGGAAAAGTCAGCGAACCAGAGGGATCTCGTTTCGGCCGGACTTTTCTTCTACCCGGTCCTGATGGCTGCTGACGTGCTTGCCTACGGAGCCCATGAGGTCCCGGTAGGCGACGATCAGCGTCAGCACGTTGAATTGATGCGGGAGATTGCCCGGCGATTCAACGAACGGTTCGGTGAGACCCTGGTGGTGCCCGAACATCGGATTCCGGAGATCGGCGCCCGGGTGATGGACCTCCAGAACCCGGAACGCAAGATGTCGACTTCCGTCGCCGGGGACGCCGGCCGGGTGCTGGTCCTGGACGACGAAAAGGCAATTCGCAAGAAGTTCGGCAGCGCGGTGACCGATTCCGGCCGGGACGTAGTGCGGGGTGAAGACAAGGCTGGGGTCACCAACCTGATCGGGATCCTTTCGGTTGCCACAGGCAAGGACGAGGCCGAGATCGAAAAAGATTTCGAAGGAGCGGGCTACGGAGACTTCAAGAAGGCCGTTGCTGACGCCGTGGTTGAATTTCTGGCCCCGGTGCGTGAGGCATACCCGGCGATTCGTGAAGACGAAGCAGGGATCGAGCGCATCCTTGAGCGGGGTGCCATCCAGGCGCGCGAGATCGCTTCAGCCACCCTCGCGGACGTTCGTGATGCGATGGGCGTCGGCGCACCCCGCAAATAGCGGTATTTGCCTGATTTGGCTTTGTAACTCAGGGAATCGCAAATAGCGGTTTTTTCGGTCAATGTCGACCGATCGCGTGTTTACCCTGTTGGAATGGCTTCCAGACTTGATTTGGACCTCGACCTGGACCTCGATGTCTTCGTTGGGCCCTTCGACCTGCTGCTCAGCATCGTGCTGCGCGAAGAAGTCAGCCTGCTCGAAGTCGAACTCGGCGAAATCGTCTCGAGTTACGTGACCAAGCTTGAAGAAGAAGGCGAGATGGAACTCGAGGTGGCGACCGAGTTCCTGCTGCTGGTCGCTTCGCTGCTCGAACTGAAGTCCCGTCTGATGCTGCCCGGTGCCGAAGAGGAGTTCACCGAGATGGAACCGGAGGAAGCGGTCGAAGAACTGGTGGCCCGGATGCTCGAATACCGTCGTTACCGCGACGCTGGCCGGGTGCTCGCCGATCACTTCGAAAGCCAGCGGGGATACATGTACCGCTCGGCTCCGCTGCCCCTGGAACTCCGCCGGGTCGCGGTTGAGTCCGCCGAAGCGGTCTACGAGCCGGATCAGCTGGCAGCGGCAATGGGTGACCTGCTCGAACCGCCACCGCGGCCGGACCTGTCCCACATGCGGACCACGGTTTCACTGCAGCGGCGCCTTTCCATCCTTCGTTCGGCGCTTTCGCGTTCGTCAAGGTTCGATTTTGACGAACAGTTCGGGAAGGAAGACCGGCTCACACAGGCGGTCACCATTTTTGCGCTGCTCGACCTGTACAGCAAAGGCGAAGCGGTCTGGGAGCAGTCCGAACCCTGTGGCCCGATCACCGTGCGCAGCATCAATTCCGGTACCGGCCAGCTGGCCCAGGCGGGATAACGATGAGCCTGGAGCATTCAGCCGAACTTGCCCGGACGATCGAAGCCCTGCTTTTCCTCTCAAACCACCCGGTCGGGGAAATGGAACTCGCCGAAGCCTGCCAGGTGGATCTCGAAGAGGTCCAGGCGGCAGTGGTCGCCCTCGAAAAGGAGTTTGAACCCGGTCGGCGTGGCCTGGTGCTCCGCCGGGTCGGCGAAGGACTGGTGCTGGCCACCGATCCGGCAACCGAAGAGGCAGCGAGGCGTCTGCTTTCGTCGCCACGCACCCCGCCACTCACCCAGGCGCAGGCCGAAACCCTGGCGATCGTCGCTTATCTCCAGCCGGTTGCCCGCCCCGAGATCGCCCGGATCCGTGGTGTCTCATCGGAATCTGCGGTAGTCAGCCTGGCTGAACGCGGACTGATCGAAGAGTCCGGTCGTTCCCGTTTCGGCGCGACGATCTATCGCACCTCGGCCCTTTTCGAGAAAGTGTTCGGCCTCGACGGCCTCGACGCCCTGCCGGACCCGACCAAGTTCGACCCGACTCCGGAGGACGAACGCGAGATCCGCGAGCGCCTGCTGGCCGCTGGCGAGCAGCGCTCCGACCAGTAGCAACCTCGCTGGCGTAGGTTGCAGGTATGCGCCTCGCCAAATACCTCGCCCATTCCGGAGTTGCTTCACGACGCAAGGCCGAAGTCATCATCGATTCCGGCCGGGTCCGGGTTGGTGGCACGATCGTTACCGATCCGGCGACCAACGTCGAGGTCGGCCAGGACATCCGGGTGGACGGCCACGCCGTCGTGCCGGAAGGACATGAAGTCTGGGTGGTCAACAAACCGCTCGACGTGATTTCGACCGCCGATGAGCCCGGTAAACGTATGGCGGTCGTCGACCTGGTCGACAGTTCCGCCAGGCTCTACCCGGTCGGACGTCTCGATGCGGATTCCACCGGAATCATCCTGCTGAGCAACGATGGCGAGCTCGCCAATGTCCTGACCCATCCCCGATACGGGGTGCAGAAGACCTATCGGGTGGGCCTCCGTCACAAAGTTTCGGACGCCGAACTGAACGGGCTGGCCAAAGGAGTGAGACTTGACGACGGCATGACGGCCCCGGCCGATGTCCAGCGCAACGGCGAGCGGACTTTTGACATCACGATTCGCGAAGGCCGCAATCGCCAGATCCGGCGTATGGGTGAAGCCATCGGCAATGAAGTGATGGAACTCCAGCGGATTTCGATCGGGCACCTGCGGCTCGGTCGGCTCGGTCTCGGCAAGTCGAGGCTGCTTGACGAACAAGAGGTAGCGCGCCTCTGGAAAGATGCAGAGCATGAGTGAGCAGACAAAAGTCGTCGCGGTGCGCGGGGCAGTCCAGACCGACCAGAACTCGGCCGAGGCGATCCTCGCTGCCACCGAAACGCTGATGAGCGAGTTGATAAGTCGTAACAAGCTCGACTCGGAGCACATGATCAGCGCCATCTTCACCACCACCGGCGATCTCGATGCCGAATTCCCAGCGGTCGCCGCACGAAACATGGGGCTGAACGAGGTCCCGTTGATGTGCGCCCAGGAAATCCCGGTTCCCGGTTCGATGACCAGGGTGATCCGGGTTCTACTCCACATGAACTCGCCGGTGGACTTCAAACCGCAGCACGTCTATCTCGGAGAGACCCGCAACCTGCGGTCCGACCTGAACGCCGCGCAGTGACCGTTCAGTTCAACTCGAAACTGGCGACGATTCCCGGTTACACGCCGGGTGTGCCCAAAGGACATTCCGCCGAGGACGTGGCCGGCTCAACGCTGGCCCAGCTCGCTTCGAACGAATCCCCATACGCGCCCCTGCCGGAGGTCGTTGATGCGATCTCGGCGGCCGCCGGTTCGATGAACCGCTATCCCGACCCGGAAGCGACCCTGCTGCGAAAGCGGCTTGGTGAACGACACGGGGTGGACCCGGCCCTGATCGCCCCGGCGAACGGATCCTGTGAAATCCTGCTGGCCGCAGCGGACGCCCTGCTCGAACCCGGTGCGGAGATCGTCTATGCGTGGCCGGCCTTCTCGATGTATCCGATCCTCGCGGCAATGTCTGGTGCCCGGGAGATCCGCGTGCCACTGGCTGACGGCGAAGTCCATGACCTTGAAGCAATGCTGGCCGAGATCACCGCCGCAACCCAGCTGGTCCTCGTCTGCAACCCGAACAACCCGACCGGTACCTATATCCCCTTCGGTGAGATCAAGTCGTTTGTCGAACGGGTACCGGACCACGTCACGATAATCCTCGACGAGGCTTACATCGAGTTCCAGGTGGAAGACGACCCGGAAGTATCGATTCAGCTGCTCGACCAGCACGAGAACCTTGTGATTCTCAGAACTTTCAGCAAGTCGCATTCACTGGCGGGACTCCGGGTCGGGTACGCGATCGGCTCACCCGCCTTCCGCGCAGCCGTCGATGCGGTGCGTCAGCCGTTCAGCGTCAATGCGCTTGCCCAGGCGGCGGCCGTGGAGGCACTGAAGCACGGCGAAACGATCCGGGCCCAGATCCTGACTGCCATCCAGGAACGCACAAGGGTGGAAGATGGTTTCCATGCCCACGGTCTCGAAACGGCAGTGACCGGCGCGAACTTCTCCTGGGTTTCGCTTGGAAAAAACGGGATCGAGAACGAAGATCACGTAATCGCCGACCTTGCTGAAGCCGGCATCATCGTACGGGCCGGTCGTCTGCTCGGAGGTCCCGGCTGGCTGCGGATTTCATACGGCACCCCGGAAGAAAACAACCGGATGCTCGAAGCACTTGGAGATTCGGTCAGGCGTCATTCGTGACGTCCGCCGCCATCACCTGATAGAAAAGGGGAGAGTGAAGTCACACGGTGACAACAGCAGCCGCGTTTCGCGGCCCGTCATCAGCGCCTCAGGCGCCGCGTCTCGTGCTGGCTTCTATTCCTATTGGCGATTTACTTAGGCGTCCGGAAACCCGGTCTTACGACCGCGTTCTCATATTCAGAAGCCGCCGGGCGCCGATTCCCTTCAGGGACCTCGTGGTCCCGTCTTGCTGCGCAATGTCGCAGCCCGGAAAGTAGAGTTTTGAGGAAGTCAAGAAAGGTATGAAAACCACATGATGATCGTGATGAAAGAAGGGGCGACTGAAGATCAGATCGCCCACGTAATTGAGAGAGTCGAAGAGATCGGCTGTTCTGCCCACGTTTCGAAGGGTGAACTCCTGACTGTCATCGGGGCGATCGGTGACCGCGGGAAGGTTGCCGATCTCGGTCTTGAAGGCACCCCCGGAGTTGACCACCTTGCCCCGATCTCGAAGCCGTACAAGCTGGCTTCGCGTGAAACGAAGCAAGGGGCGGATTCGGTGCTGAACATCGGTGGCCGAAAAGTCGGTGGCACCAACTTCGCTTTGATGGCTGGCCCGTGCACCGTGGAGAACCGCGATCAGATGCTCGATTCCGCCGATGCCGTTGCGGCCGCCGGGGTAACGATGCTGCGTGGCGGTGCTTACAAGCCGCGTACCTCTCCGTACAGCTTCCAGGGACTTGGCCGTGAAGGTCTGCGTCTGCTCGCCGAAGCCCGTGAACGGACCGGCCTGCCGATCGTCACCGAACTGCTTGACCTCCGGGATCTCGACGACGTCCTCGAAGTCGCCGACGTGATCCAGGTTGGCGCACGCAACATGCAGAACTACGCCCTGCTCGCCGAAATCGGCAAGTCGGGCCGCCCGGTGCTGCTCAAGCGTGGTCTTTCCGCGACCGTGGAAGAACTGCTGATGGCATCTGAGTACGTGCTCAAGGAAGGCAACGAGGACGTGATGCTCTGTGAGCGCGGAATCCGCACTTACGAGACCGCCTACCGGTTCACCCTGGATCTGCTCGCCGTGCCGGCGCTCAAGGAATTGACGCACCTGCCGGTGATCGTCGATCCAAGCCATGCGCCAGGCCGTCGTGACTGGGTCGAACCGATGTCACTGGCTGCCGCCGCCGCTGGTGCTGACGGAATCATCATCGAAGTCCATAACGAGCCCGAGAAAGCGATCTGCGACGCAGCACAGCAGGTGCCGACTTCGGAGTTCGAGGCACTGACAGCCAAGCTTGAGACTGTTGTTGAGGTCGTCGGAAAGACGATCTCCCGGGCTTGAGCCTGCGCCTCGCCATCCTCGGTGTTGGCCTGATCGGTGGATCGATCGGGCTGGCCGCGCGTGAGCGCGGTCTTGCCGAGGTGACGGGGTATGTGCGCAATCCGGACAAGGCCGCTGAGTGCATGGAACTCGGCGCGGTCGATCGGGTTGTGACATCAATCGAAGATGCGGTGGTCGGCGCGGACGTGGTGATCTGCTGCGCTTCGGTCGGTCACCTCGCCGAAATGGCCAGGACGGCGCTGGCGGCAGCGGGACCGGACTGCGTAGTTACCGACGTCGGGTCGACCAAGGTGGAACTGGTCGAAGCCATGGAGGGTGACCAGCGCTTCATCGGTGGCCATCCGCTTGCCGGGGCCGAAACCGCGGGTGTGGCCAATGCCCGGCCGGATCTTTACGAAGGTGCCCGCTGGTACCTGACCCCGACCGCGAACTCCGAAGGCATGCTTTACGACCGTCTTCAACGTCTCGTCAAAGGGCTTGGGGCACGGCCGATGGCGATTGAAGCGGCCGAACATGATGAAGCGATGGCGGCGGTGAGCCACCTGCCGCACGTTTTTGCGAACCAGCTGGCGATGCAGGGACGGCCGGCCACGGAACGCCTGGGCGCGCTTGCTCCGAGTCTGCGGGACGCAACCAGGGTTGCCGGGTCGAACCCCGGGATCTGGGGAGAGATCTTTGCGACCAATCACCTGGCCGTGGCTGCCGCGATCCGCGAATCGATAGCCGGGCTGGAACATGCAGCCAGCCTGATCGAGTCGGCCGACCCGGAGAGGATTGCGGCCTGGCAGGCGACGGCCGCGGTTGAACGGGCCGGACTTTCCGGTGCCGAAACCGAAGGCGAAGCTACCCACCAGCTGCGGGTACTGGTGCCGAACCGGCCGGGAATCCTGGCCGAGCTGGCGCTGGCTCTGGGCAAAGCCGGGGTCAATATCACCGACATGTCGCTTGATCCCACGCCCGACATGAGTTCCGGCGCAATCTCGCTCTGGGTTGCCGGCGAAGGGCAGGCCGAAAAGGCAGTCCAATGCATCGCCGGACAGGGGCATTCCGTTTCGATGGTGGGGGAAGAATGAACCACGGACCTGATGACGCTGGCAGCATCGTCGAACAGTTCGATCCGCGCGGTCCGCTGAACGGCTCGATCAAGCCGCCAGCTGACAAATCCATTTCCCACCGCGCGGCGATCATCGGCGCGATGTCGGAAGGTCCGACCCGGGTCCTCAATTTCCTCGATTCCGATGACACTCGCTCGACCCTCAGCGCCGTGGCCAATCTCGGCGCGATGGTTGACCCCGAGCCAGACACCGTGATGCCGGACGAATTCGTAATCGAAGGGGTCGGACCAGGCGGTCCGCGCAGCCTCGGGCGAATCGACGTCGGCAACGCTGGCACCCTGATGAGGTTGCTACCGGGCTGGATCGCCGGCTATGACGGAGGACTCTGGCGCCTGAACGGTGATGCCTCGATCCGCAAGCGCCCGGTCGACCGGATCGCCGATCCGTTGCGCTTGATGGGTGCCGAAATCGAAGTCACCGATGGCCGGTTCCCGCCGGTCAGGATTGACGGACGCCAGCTGAAAGGCATTGAATACACCCTGCCGGTGGCCAGTGCGCAAGTCAAATCCTGCCTGTTGCTGGCCGGCCTGCACGCCGAAGGGCCGACCACGATCATCGAGCCGCTCGCTACCCGCGACCACACCGAAGTGATGCTGGAGGCAGCCGGCGCCGACATCGAACGCCAACTGGGCTCGGTCACGATCCGGCCCGGACGGGAACTTCGCCTGGCCGAAGTCGAAGTTCCGGCAGACATTTCTTCCGCGGCCTTTTTCCTCGTCGCGGCATCGATAGTTCCGGGTTCGAAGGTGGAGCTTGAACGGATCGGGATCAATCCGACCCGCACCGGAATCCTCACGATCCTTGAACGCATGGGTGCTGACATCGAGATCCAGCCGCAGGAAGGTGGCGGTGAACCGGTTGGCAACATCACGGTGAAATCCGCCGGGCTCACCGGGACGAGAATCGACGGCGAGGAAATCCCCCTGGCGATCGACGAACTGCCTCTGGTGGCACTTGCAGCATGTTTTGCTGAAGGTGAAACGGTGATCGCCGAGGCCGAAGAACTGAAGCGCAAAGAGTCCGACCGGATCGCGGTGGTTGTTGACTCGCTCCGTGGACTCGGGGCCGACATCACCGCAACTGACGACGGCATGATCATTCAGGGGACCGGCGGCATCCGCGGCGGCATCGTCCATTCCAACGGTGACCATCGCATCGCGATGCTCGGCGCAGTGGCGGGGATCGCCAGCACCGAAGGGGTCGGTGTGATCGACATGGAAGCGGCGTCAGTCAGCTACCCGGGTTTCGCGCTCGACCTGAATCAGCTCACCGATCGGTGAGCTAGTCCTCGCGGCTCCAGCGCTTCACGCTCGAATGCTCATCGAGCGACCAGGGCGCAAGTAGCAACAGGAATCGCGATGAAAATGACCTTATACCCAGGCCGAGGCGGTGTCAGCCGGAACTTCAGGTGAGCCGCTCGCCGACCCAGTCATCGAGTTTCTGCCAGCAGTCGAACAGCCATTCGGTCCGTGCGGTTTCGTCATCCGGGATCTCTGAGCCGGAATAACGCCAGAACTTCACGGTGATGGTCTTGTTGACCAGTTCGCCCGCCCAGATGTCACCGACACTGCGCAGGCCGTCGAATCCGACATGACCACAAAAAACGATGTCGGTACCTGCCGATGCTTCGTCGATCAGGGCCAGCGGGCCACCCATCCTCGGCGGCAGCAAATGGTTCAGGCGCGCAGCGTACGGAGCGATTTCGGGCTGACGTTCGGCGATTACCTCCTGGGCCCGCTTGATCTTCTTCGGGGTGGGGCGGGTGCCTTCAGGGTAGATGCCAAGGATCTCGCCGGGGCTCATCTCGTGGGTGAGCTGCCTTACCGATTTGATCTCGGTCTCCGGGTCGAGCGAACCCCTTTTGATGAAAACGGTCGGGATCCAGCGGCCACCGATATCGATCGCCGGCAGCGTCTGGATTTCCCGTTTGATCACGAAACGCACACCGATCCCGTACTGGTGGCCGATCAGAACATCCGGCAACAGGTTGTCGAGGATGCTGGCATGACGGATCATCAGGATGAAAGGCCCCTGCGCGGTTTTCTCAAGTCCTTCGGTTTCGATTTTGACGCCCAGGAAGATCTTGACCGCGCCGAGGTGATTGCGGGCCCAGCGGATCCGCAGCACGTAGATCCAGCGGCGTCTGGTCACGGAACCGCGGTTGAAAGGGCCACCGGTCAACACATAGATGAACGGCAGCTTGACCAGCGCTTCGATTTCCCCGAAAAGGAAACACCAGAGGGCCGGCAGCAGACGGATGCTGACCCAGGGCTTGCGTCGCTTCAGCCAGAGAGCCAGATCGACGATGGCTGCGACCAGCAGCAGAAGGGGGAAAAGAATGGTCGAAACGACAAACAGGACGACTTCAACGATGATGCCGAGGATCCGTCGGAGCATCCTTGGGCCTAACGGACCCTGGTCAGGGAAGAGTGGTCCCCGCCCGGGGGTCTGAACGCGCATCGGGCGATCGTATTTGGCTTGGCCCCCTTGCGGGATTCAGGTCCCGAGGATTACCCGTACCATGGGGGGTTCGATGAACGAGGCACTCAATTGGTAATCGCGATAGACGGACCGGCCGGAGCCGGCAAATCCTCTGTGGCCCGCGGGCTCGCAGAAGCGCTGGGTTTCACCTACCTGGATTCAGGGGCGATGTACCGCTGCGTCGCCTACACCTGCCTCGACTGGGGAGCAGACCCGGAGCAGTCCGGCGAAGCTACCTCCACCGCCGAATCGATCGAGATCTCTTTCGAAGGGGATGAAGTCCTGATTGATGGCGTTGACGTCAGCGAAGAGATCCGCAGCCCGGAAGTTTCCGAGGCCGCTTCGAAGGTCGCGATCCATCCCGGGGTACGCTCCGCAATGGTCACCGAGCAGCGTCGCCTGATCGACACCGGCAACTACATCGCCGAAGGACGGGACATCGGCACGGTCGTGAGCCCCGATTCGCCGCTCAAGATTTTCCTGACAGCTTCACCGGAGGTTCGTGCCCGACGCCGGGCGGAACAGACCGGGGGAGATGCCCGTGAAATCCTGATCTCCCAGATGGAACGCGACAAGCGTGATTCGGAGCGTGAGCATGGCGCCCTGAAAGCCGCCGATGACGCGGTCGAAGTCGATACCTCTGATCTGACCGAAGGTGAAGTCGTAGAAAAGATCGCCGCTCTCGTCCGCGACCGGGGTCTTGCCTGATGGCACGCTTCCCAACAGTCGCCGTTGTCGGATTTCCGAACGTCGGGAAAAGCACACTGGTCAACCGCCTGGCTGGTGGCCGGGAAGCGGTTGTGCATCCCGAAGCCGGGGTTACCCGCGATCGTAAAAAGGTCCGTTGCGATTGGAACGGCATCGAGTTCGACCTGCTTGACACCGGCGGGATCGACCTCGAGGACGACACCGAAATGGCCCTTGACATCCAGCGTCAGGCACGTCTTGGCATGGCCGAAGCCGATGCGATCGTGCTTGTGGTTGACGGTCAGGGCGGGATGCGCTCCGGCGATACCGACATGGCCCGCCAGTTGCGCACTTCACCGGTGCCGGTAATCGTCGCCGTGAACAAGTCGGACCGTCCGGATGATGAATATGTGGCATCTGAATTCCATGCCCTCGGGCTGGGCGACCCGGTTGCGGTGTCCGCCACCCATGGCATCCGGACCGGTGACCTGCTCGACAAGATCACCGAAGCTCTCGGTGATCAGACCGCCCGTCTCGATGAAGACGAAAGCGTGCGAATCGCCGTGATCGGTCGTCCGAACGTCGGCAAATCCTCGATCGTCAACCGGATCCTGGGCGACGACCGGGTGATCGTCTCAAACGTCGCTGGCACTACCCGCGACGCGATTGACACCGAGATCGAAGTTGACGGCCGCGCAATCACCCTGGTCGATACCGCTGGCCTGAGGCGCAAATCCAAGGTTGCCGGCACCGTTGACCACTACGCACAGTTGCGATCCGAACGGGCAATCGAGCGGGCCGACGTCGCGATAATCGTCTGCGATGCCGCTGAAGGGGTCCGGTCGGAAGATCTGAAAGTCGGCGAGGTGGCGATGAAAGCCGGCTGCGCCACGATGCTCGTGATGAACAAATGGGATATCTCCGAAACCGACATCGATGACACCCGCGCCCGGGTCGATCGGAAAATGCGGCTGCGTCCCGACGTAATCACCTGTTCCGCGCTTTCCGGACGTAACGTTGCCGGTCTGCTTTCTCGCGCGGTTGAGCTCGCGGACCGTGCCGCACAGCGAATTCCGACGCCGGCCCTGAACCGTTTCCTGGCCGAGGTCGTCACCACCACACCGCCGCCATCGAAGCGCGGCCGTCGCCTCAAGCTGATTTACGGTGCCCAGACCGAGGTCAGCCCGCCACGCTTCAAGATCCAGATCAACGACAAGCGCCTGATCGCCCGTGAGTGGGCTTACCACCTCGAAAATCGCCTGCGCGAAACATATGGGCTTGATGGCGTGCCGCTGATCATTGATTACCTGCCGCGTGAAAAGCGCGGCGAAGATTAGGTGAATAGGCTTTTGATTCAAGTTTTTTCCGATTCACCAGCAATTCCCTGAACTTTCATGATGACCCGCAAGGAGATCCCGCCGAGATGACCACGTCGTTCAAGCTTGCCGAGGGCGAGCACCTCTTTACTTCGGAATCCGTAACCGAAGGTCACCCCGACAAAATCGCAGATCAGGTCTCCGACTCAATCCTTGATGCCTGCCTCGCCCAGGACCCGAATTCGAGAGTTGCCTGCGAAACGCTGGTCAATACCGGCATGGCGGTTATTTCAGGGGAGCTGACCACTGGCGCCAACATCGACATCACCGACATCGTGCGCAAGACGGTCTGCGACATCGGTTACGACAAAGGTGAGTACGGATACGACGGCAACCACATTTCGGTGCTGGTTTCGATGGACAAGCAGTCGGTCGACATCGCCCAGGGTGTTGATACCGGGATTGAAGCGCGGGTCGGCGAATCCTCCGACGAGTTCGACCTCGATGGTGCCGGCGACCAGGGAATGATGTTCGGTTACGCCACCAGCGAAACCGAAGCCCTCATGCCGATGCCGATCCAGATCGCCCACCGGCTTTCGGAACGCCTCTCGCTGGTTCGCAAGAACGGCACCCTCGATTACCTCCGGCCCGACGGCAAGACCCAGGTAACGGTCCGCTACGCCGACGGCAAACCGGTCGGAATCGAGCAGGTACTGATCTCCACCCAGCATGCTCCTGGCATTGAAACCGACAAGACGATCCGCCCCGATCTCTGGGAGAACGTGATCCTGCCGGTGCTCAGCGAGGAATACGGCGATCTGCTTGACGAGAACGCCCTTTATGAGAGCCTGCTGATCAACCCGACCGGAATTTTCGTCATTGGAGGTCCGGTTGGTGATGCCGGCCTGACCGGGCGCAAAATCATCGTTGATACCTACGGTGGGGCCGCCCGTCACGGCGGCGGAGCGTTCTCCGGCAAGGATCCGTCAAAGGTAGACCGTTCAGCTGCCTACGCCGCGCGGTACGCCGCCAAGAACGTGGTTGCTTCAGGCCTCGCCGAACGCTGCGAAATCCAGGTTGCTTACGCGATTGGTGTTGCCAGCCCGGTGTCGATAATGGCCGAAACATTCGGGACCGGAAAGAAATCCGACTTCGAGATATCCCGGATTGTTTCCGAACAGTTCGACCTGCGCCCCGGAGCTTTCCGCAAGTACCTCGATCTGCACCGTCCGATCTACAAGGACACGGCCGCTTACGGACATTTCGGCCGTTCCAACGAGAACTTCACCTGGGAGCGGACAGATCGCGCTGACGCCCTGAAGGACGCCGCCGGCCTCTAGCCGTTCGCAGACCGCGCGGATTCAGATTGCGAGCCAATCTGAATCCGCCAGGTCTGCTCTGTCTGCCGCAACCCTGGCCGGATCACCGTGTTTCGATCGGTACATGCTCTGGTCCAGACGCAGTTCCCGGGAGCGCTTGATGCGCAAAATTCCTGCGTTAGTGCTGGTGTTCGCCGGTTTGATCGGCAGCAATGCCTGGGCTGCGTCGCCCGAGGCACCTGACCCTCTGCCGGTTCTCGGTACCCAACCGGGTAAAAACGGGCTGATCGTTTTCGAGCAGCAACGCAAATGCGGGGAACGGTGCGGTGAGTACGCGACCGGCAGGCCGGGAATCTACAGCCTCAACCTGAGGACCGGCAAACGGAAGCTGCTGGTACCCGGGCCGGCTGCCCAGTCCCCGAACTTCGCCAGAGGCGGCCGGAGGATCGTTTACTCGAACCGGAAGTTCGGCCAGACCGACATTTACACGATGAATCTCGACGGATCCGGCAGGCAACGGGTGACCAATGATGAACTGGTTGAGGTCGACCCGGCTTTTCTGGCTAATGGACGAATCGGCTACCTGTCGCTGGATGCCCTGCCGTACGAGTACTTCTCGATCAAGCGGAACGGGAAGGACCGCCAGCCGGCTGGCTTTTACCGCCCGTTCGAATCGGCCGGTTCAGTTTCAGCAAGCAGTGGCGACGTTGTTTTCACTTCATGTGCCGCGTATCTCGGGCCCTGCCACGTCTTCGTTCGTGACGTATTCGACGGTTCGTCAAAGGAACTCACGGTTGGCGAGGTGATTGACAGCGGTGCGATCTTTTCTCCCGGTCGCCGGCTGATTGCTTACATCCGGAACAGGACCGAAGGCTCCGATGACTGTTGCCTGGAGCCTGGCGTCTGGATCATGGTGGCGAGCGGAAAGAGGAACCGTCAGATCGTCTGGAGCAAGCCGAACGCGGAAATCAGGGGTATTGATTTCTCGCCTGATGGCAGCAAGTTGCTGGTCGAGAGTTTCCGGCCGCACCAGTCAGGGCCCGGCGGATTCGGCTGGATCGATGTCGTCGGTCTCTCGAAGTCCGGGACCAAACGCATCCGCGCCAGCCGGGGGCGGGGCGTGATCGAAGACGCAGTCTGGCAGCATCGCTGAGGGTGCCTGAGCGGGAAACATCGCCTGGTGTTTCGTGAAGGCAAAACCACAGAACAAATGCGTATTGACTCAATGTCTGGTGGGGGAGCTCGTTTTCTGTTACAGTTTTCGGTTCGAGTTATTTATTGACGGGAGAAACAATGATGTGTTTCTTTCCTGAGTCGCGTAAGGGGCGCGGCGTCAGGAATAAATCCCACAGAGATACCCCGAGCGTCCGGCGTAGCTGCCGTAACTTCCCCTTAGTCCCGATCTCCGGGAGATCGTCATGAAAATGGCGACGGCTCCCGCCCAGATCACGATCAGTCCGGTCGACCACCTTGACGCGATCCGGTCACGGGAACCGTTGACACAGACGGCTGGCCTGGCCCTCGACTTCGTGACCAAGGTGATTGCCACACCGTTGGCACTTCTTCTGTCGGCCGAGTTCGAAGGTGAGTATCTGCTCGCCGCAGTGAAAGCCGATCCGATCCTGACCGCCGATCCGGAGCAACTGGCAATGGACTACCTGTCCAGCGTCGCTTCGCACGATTCAGTTCTGACTCTGGCCGGCAAATGCCACCGCACCAAACTGCTTGGAACGGACGATCTGCATGATGGCGGCACATTCACCGGAAGTGCCCTCGAGAACAGCTTTCTCGAAGCCAACGACCTTGGGCCGATGGCAGTCCTTTACATGCGTGACGCCCCTGGCAAGCAGCACTATCTTCTGATCCTGGTCCGTTCCGCCGACGAAGCCCCGTTCAGCGAAAGGGAACGTGGTTTCCTGCGGCAACTGGCGCCCTTCCTGACCCAGTCATGTCGTACCGCCGCCTCTGCCGGAAGCCTGATCGGGTCCGGAACCGGGTTCGGGACAGGACACACGTCCCGGAGCTTCGGGGCGAATCTCACCTCACGGGAATTCGAAATCGCGCAATTGGCCGCCGTCGGATTTCGAAACAGCGAGATTGCCGAGTCACTTCACATCGCACCCGGCACCGTGAAGTGCCACATCAGGAAGATCTACGCCAAAATGGGCGTGGACTCCCGCATTCACCTGGCTCAGGCACTCGAGAACTGAGCCGGAATTCCCGGTGCCGGCTCCTGCCCGGTCATACCGTGCTGACGCGATTGGGATGACCCTCGTTCCGGGCCATCCAAAAATGCCTAGACCGGGGGGTATAGACCGATCGGGATAGAAACCGGATCGAGGCATAGCCCGCGATGCCTAACGCATAACCCCGCAGACTGATCTTTCTTGACCGTACCGGGGTCCCTGTGACTTTCTGGGAGCGAGCCATCAACTGGCTCCCGGACCCAGGAGGGACCGGAATTGCCACCCCGGTGGCCCAGGGACAGGAGATCGACAATGAGTATTGGATCCGGAAACAGCGAAGTGGGGACCAGGAACATCACCGGTTGGTCTGTGTCCAGACCGGTCTTCCTTTTGGTTCTCTCACTGTTGGCCACCCTTTCTTTCGCGCTGATGGCGACCGCTTCCGCCAGTGCGGACGGCGTAATCACCGTGACCAAGGGTGGTGACCGCTCGGCATCATCGAGCGTTTCCGGCGCCACTACCTATGCCAATGGTGTCCCTGGCGCGGTGTTCGAATACACCACCGGGAATCCGACCCTGCCCGCCACCACCTGGACGGCTTTCTCCGCGACTGCCGCGAATGGCCAGGCATCGGCAACCGTTCCCGCCGGCACCTATTACGTTCGCGAAAAGACAGGTGGGACCGGTTTCTCGAACTTCGGTCCGGTCCAGACACTTTCTTATAGCGGGGCCCACCCTTACGTGGCCCGGGTGAGCGTCTCCAACAATCAGACCACTTACGCCTACCCGCACACCAACACTGACTCCACGCCGTCGGACTGGACCCCGACCAATTCCGGCAGCAACAACAACAACGGTTCGCCGTTCATCAACGTGCGGAACAACGGAACCCTTCCTCCCGGCTGCGGCACCAACATCCTGCTGGTCCTCGACCGTTCAGGTTCTATCGATCCGTACAAGAACACATACAAGGCGGCGGCCAAGGAGTTCGTCAACCAACTGAACGGAACTCCGACCCAGATCGGGATCACCAGTTTCAACGACAACGTCAATTCATACTCCCCGGCAACCGGGAATAGTTCGTATTACAAAGCTCCGCTGGATCTGAGCAATGCCGGAAGCGCGACATCGCTCAACTCGACCATCGACAACATTTACGCTTCGCCGAGCAGCCTCACCAATTGGGATGGGGCCCTCAAGGCGGCGTCCGCAGCCAAAGGATTCGCCGCAAACGGAGTGACCGGACAGACGGCTAACCCCGATCTGGTCGTATTCATCACCGACGGCAACCCGACCACGAACGACACCTCCTCAAGCGCGAGCCTGATCGACTTGACCTCTGGCATGGCGTCAGCCAACCTCGTCAAGAACCAGACATCCCGGGCCGGCCTGAAAATGAAGATGCTGGCGATCGGGGTTGGCACGGGAGTGACCATCGACAACCTGAAAGTCGTTTCCGGTCCGGATGAAGGAGTCGACGGCGATTACGCGGCCCCCACGATCCCCGAGCTGCAGTCATTCCTCAGCGAACTTGCCGCGTCACAATGCGGCGCCCGGGTTTACGTACGCAAGCGCCTGGCCGGTGGCAGCACGAACCAGGCCGGATGGCTCTACACGGCGACTGATCCGAGGGTTGGGCATTCCCCCACCTACCAGGACGGAAACCGGGCAACTCACTCGAGCGGCAATCCGCCGGTGATTGAGACCGGAGCGTTCTTCACCCAGCTTCCAGGAACTCCGACCACGGTCAACGTGAACGAAGATTCGACCGGGCAGCCGATATCGAACTTCGACCTGACCAGCGTGGTCTGCCGCAAGTCCAGCTATGACAACGGAACCATCGTCGCTGGGCAGCAGACGGGATTCAACTTCAGCCTCCCGGTGAATCGGGGCGACACGGTCTACTGCACCTATACGAATTCGCCGAAGACGACGCTGTCCGTAAACAAGACGCCCGACAACAGCTTCATCAACGCCGGTGACGATGCCGAGTTCACGATTCAGGTGACCAACACCGGAGCCAATACCGCGAGCGCTGCAGCCCTTTCGGACACCCTGCCGGCGCCAGGAGTCGGTGGCTGGACGATCAGTTCCCAGCCAGCCGGAAATCCATGCTCAATCGGGGGCGGTACCAACTTGACTTGTGCTTTCGGCAACCTCGCGCCGGGGGCCAGCGTCAGTGTGAAAGTCAAGACAGGAACCTCGTTCAGCGCCTGCGGAATCTTCAACAACCCTGTGGCCACCGCGTCCGCAGCGAATGCAACCAGTGTGAGTGACAGCGGCAAGATCACCTGCCAGAAACCGAACCTTTCGATAACCAAGACCGGTAACGGTCCGGTGAACGCAGGCGATGACGTCGAGTTCACGATGCAGGTGAGCAACGCCGGTCCCGGGGTAGCCAATTCGGTGACCCTCGCCGACCCGTTGCCCGCCGGAGTGGCCAGCAGCTGGAGCATCGTTTCCCAGCCCGCAGGAAACCCCTGCCTGATCACCGCCGGAACCCTCAACTGCAGTTTCGGCAACCTCGCTTCGGGAGCGTCTGTTTCGGTCAAGGTCAAGGCGTCGACCAACAACGCCAATTGTGGGACCTACAACAACACTGGCACCGCAGCTTCAACCAACCATCCGAACGCCACGGCCAACGCCTCGGTTGAGTGCAAGAAGCCGAACCTGGGCACTTTGAAGACTGCAGTCCAGGGAACTATTTCCGCTGGCGACAACGCCGAATTCACGATCGTTGTGTCGAATGCCGGACCTGGAAGTGCCAAAGGCGTGACTCTGAGCGATCCGCTGCCGACCGGTGTGTCCGGAGCCTGGACCATCACCGCACAGCCAGCAGGCAACCCCTGCTCGATCACCGCCGGAACTCTCAACTGCTCGTTCGGTGACCTGGCCTCAGGGGCCTCGGTATCAGTGACGATCAAGGCTCCGACCAACTTTGACAACTGCAGCACGCTGGTCAACCTCGCAACCGCGAGCTCGACCAATTCGCCGAACGCAAGTGACGATGCGACGATCAATTGCCAGAAGCCGAACCTGTCAGTGGTGAAAACCGGCAACGGCCCGATCAATGCCGGGGCCGACGCCGAATTCACGATTCTCGTCTCGAATGCCGGTCCCGGGATAGCCCGCGCCGTGTCCCTGAGCGATCCGCTTCCTTCCGGAACAGCCAGCGCCTGGACCATTTCGTCCCAGCCCGCAGGCAACCCCTGCTCGATCACCGCCGGAACACTGAACTGTTCCTTTGGCGACATGGCAGCAGGGGCATCAGCTTCGATCAAGGTCAAGGCCCCCACCAGCAACGCGGCCTGCACCTCCTACCCGAATACGGCGACAGCCAGTTCAACCAACGCGCCAAACGCCGCCGGCTCCGCGACGATCAACTGCAACAAGCCGAGTCTCTCGGTAACGAAGACCGGCAACGGCCCGGTGAACGCCGGGGATGACGTCGAGTTCACGATCCAGGTGTCGAGTGCCGGGCCAGGAACCGCAAACGCAGTCACCCTTTCGGATCCGCTGCCGGCCGGAACAGCCGGTGCCTGGACGATCTCCTCCCAGCCTGCCGGGAATCCTTGCTCGATCACTGCCAGCACGCTCAACTGCAGCTTCGGCAACCTCGCCCCGGGCGCGACCCACACCGTGAAGGTAAAAGCCTCGACCAGTTTCCAGGCGTGCGCCACCTACAACAACACTGCCACCGTAGCGTCAACGAATGCCCCCAATGCCACTGCCAACGCGAGTATCGCGTGTGACAAACCAAACCTCTCAGTGGTCAAGACGGGCAATAGCCCGGTGAACGCAGGAGGGGACATCGAGTACGCGATCCAGGTGTCAAACGGCGGTCCCGGTAAGGCAGGTTCGGTTTCCCTGACCGACCCCTTGCCTGCCGGGACCGCTGGCACCTGGAGTATTTCGCAGCAGCCAGCCGGTGATCCCTGCTCGATCACTGCCGGAACGCTCAACTGTTCCTTCGGCGACATGGCTTCAGGTGCTTCGGTGACGGTGAAGGTGAAAGCGTCGACCAGTTACCAGGCCTGCACCACTTACAACAACACCGCGACGGCCAGTTCAACCAACCACCCGAATGTGAATGACGACGCGACCATCATCTGCAACAAGCCGAACGTCTCGATCGTCAAGACCGGCAACGGCCCGGTTAATGCCGGTGAAGATGTCGAGTTCACGATGCTGGTCTCGAATGGTGGCCCTGGCACCGCAACAGCAGTCAGCCTCAGCGACCCGCTTCCGATCGGAACCGCGGCCATCTGGACGATTTCGTCGCAGCCAGCGGGCAACCCGTGCTCGATCACGGCAGGCACGCTCAATTGCAGCTTCGGTGACATGGCTTCCGGTGCTTCAAAGACGGTAAAGGTCAAAGCTCCCACAACCAACGACGCCTGCAAGGTCTTTGACAATACGGCGACGGCGACCTCAACCAATTCACCGAATGCCACCGACGATGCGAGCATCACCTGCAACAAGGCGGGGCT